>DUQK01000013.1 GCA_012837835.1 Christensenellaceae bacterium
CTATTTATGCGGGCGAAGATTGTTAGCGCTATACGGAATTTCATGGACAGCCAAGGCTTTATAGAGGTTGAAACGCCTATACTTACAAAATCAACCCCTGAAGGGGCTAGGGATTTCCTCGTGCCAAGCCGTATACATCCGGGTGAGTGCTATGCGCTGCCTCAAAGCCCGCAGATTTATAAGCAGCTTCTCATGGTGGGCGGTTTTGATAGGTATTATCAGATAGCCAAATGCTTTAGGGACGAGGACTCAAGAGCCGACAGGCAGCCCGAGTTTACTCAGCTGGATATGGAGATGTCTTTCGTTGAACCTAAGGATGTACAAACAGTTATTGAGGGCGCTTTCAACAGTGTGTTTACAAATGTGCTGGGTACGCCTCTTTCCTTACCGCTTAAACGCATAACTTGGAAAGAAGCTATGGAGCGTTACGGAAGCGATAAACCCGATACCCGCTTTGAAATGTATATACAAGATGTATCAGATACTGTTAAAGAATGCGGCTTTTCAGTGTTTGAAAGCGTGGTGGATGCCGGTAACATAGTATGCGGAATTACAGCTAAAGGTCAGGCGGATAACTTATCCCGTAAAAATATAGACGCCCTTACTGATTATGCAAAAACCTACCATGTAAAAGGGCTTGCTTGGTACGCTATTAATAGCGATGGTACTATCCGCTCATCTTTTGCTAAATTCATGAGCGATGAATCCCTAAATAAGCTTATAAGCGATATGGATTGTAAAACTGGGGATATAATGTTTTTCATTGCGGATAAGCGCATAACTGCGCTAACTGCTATGGGGCAATTAAGGCTTAAACTGGGTAAAGACCTTGACCTCATAGATACATCTCGAAACGATTTGTTCTGGGTAACTGAGTTTCCTCTCTTTGAATATAGTGAGGAAGACCAGCGCTATGTAGCGGCTCACCACCCCTTTACAATGCCTATGGACGAGGATTTTGACTTAATTGATACAAATCCGCATATCATGCGCGCAAAATCCTATGACCTTGTTATGAACGGTATAGAGATGGGTTCCGGTTCAATTAGGATACATTCTTCCGATATCCAGGAGAGGATGTTCAACATGCTGGGATTCACTAAGGAAGAGGCATGGAAGCGCTTTGGTTTCCTGCTTGAAGCCTTCAAATACGGAACACCCCCCCATGGTGGTTTTGCCTTTGGTATAGACAGGCTTATAATGGCGCTCAGCGGAAAAGAAAGCCTTAGAGATGTAATAGCATTCCCTAAAGCGCAAAACGCCTCCTGCCTTATGATGGCAACACCAAGCAGCGTGCCTGAAGAACAGTTAAAGCAACTTTATATTAAGTTTGAACTCGACTAGTCTAATTGCATTGAAATTTGAATTTTGCTATAATCTTTCTATATAAAGAGGAGGTGTGAAGGGTGGCGAAGAAGAACGAAAATCTGCCTATCCATTCTGAAGATACAAATATAGACGGCGGCACCATAACCTATGCCCCTGAAGTAATAGCCATAATAGCAGGCGTTGCAACAAGCGAAATTGAAGGTATAGCGGGCATGTGTGCTAGCGGCGGTTTTGGAGAAATTCTAGGCAAGAACAAAAACATCACCCGTGGTGTAAAGGTGGAAGTTGGCACCGAAGAAGTTTCGGTAGACCTTTATACCATAATAGAGTACGGACAGCCCATTCAAAAAGTGGCACAAGAAGTGCAGGAAAATGTCAGAAAAAACATTGAAGCCATGACGGGTCTTCACGTGGTGCGGGTTGATGTTCATGTTCAAGGCGTAAGCTTTGAAAAGGAAAAGCGCGAGGTGCAAAAGAGCCTTAGCTCCGCGGAAGTTCCGTCCCTGCCAAATACGGACGGTGATGAAGTGGTGATTGATAATTGTGAAGAAGAAATTGTAGAAAACGAATATATTCAATCTGAACCTTTGAGCGAGGATAGCCCTGAAGAGGGTGACGAAGAGTAAAATGCAGGGTAACTATAGGAACCGCTCTTTATATGTTGTTGGTACGCTGCTACTTACTGTTTTGGGCTTGTTCACAGTATTTTGTGCGCTGCATCCCGATTTTTTCTTCGGTAAAGAGATAGAGTATTTATTTTGGAAGCGTATAGTTACCCTTTGTGCCGGTCTGTATTTAGTAGCGTTTTCGCTGTACTTGCTGTTATCACCGTTTAAAAAAGAAAAGGATATCGAAAACTATCTAATCAGAAAGACTGAAAGCGGTGAACTTCGCATATCTCAAAGAGCGGTTGAAAATATAGTACAAAAATGCGTACAGCTACAGGAAGGGCTTAGTTTAAGCTCAATAGAAACCGCATTTAAGAGAGATGAGGTAGAAGTATCACTCTGCATTACTGTATCTGAAAACGTATCCATACCGGAAATTGTAGATAATCTGCAAAAAAACCTGCTTGCACAGCTTAAAACCTCCGTAGGTATTGAAAACGCTAAACTTATAGTATCAGTATCTGAAACTGTTAATGATGCTGTTTGATGCTGCTGTATTGCAGTATAAAAATAAAAGGAGTGAACGACAATGAATGAAGATAAGAAATGTCCTTTTGAAAAAGTAAAACCCGGCACATCCGCAGGTGTAGTGTTCTACACGTTTTTCTTCTTTTTAGCGGGTCTGCTGCTAGTAAGCCTAGGTTTTTGGAAGGCTGTTTTCGTACTTTGCCTTACCTTAATAGGTTATTATATAGGCTCAACACCGGATGTAAAATCAAGCTTAGGCAGCTTTTTTGATAAGGTATTACCCGAGCAGAACAAAAAAATAGTAGTTAGCGAAGAAGAAAAGGCGCAGGTTGAGAGCATGAGGCAGGACTTAGCTGATAAAACAGAGGAAGTCCCCGATAATACTCCTGAAGCTGAACCTCAAAAAGAGGCTGACGGGAAAGAAGAATAATTGATGTTGTTTTCTTCTATACCCACTGTTGAGGCGTGTTTGTATGTCTAAACACGCTGCAAGGCGAGCTGCCGTACAGCTTGTGTATGAAAACATATTAGGCGGAGAGGGCGGAGATGACACCCTCTTTGGGCTTATTAAGTACCCTAAGGACGATGAAGATATCGCTTTTGTTTATGAGCTTTTTGATGGGGTAACCAAACACTCTAATGAACTTGATAATATAATTTCAGATTATAGTCCCAAGCGGGAGCTGTCCCGCATACCCGTATTTGTGCGCGCCACTCTCAGAATAGCGCTTTATGAAATCATATATCATTCAGATACTTCGGTTTCCGTTGCGATAAATGAAGCTGTTGAAATCATAAAACGCTATTCTGAGCCTTCTGAAGCCGTATTTGTAAACGGCTTACTTGGTGCTTATTCTAAGGCTTGCAGCGCTGATGGCGGATAACAAAGCGTTTCTTGGTATTGATACAAGCTGTTATACTACTTCCGTTGCAGCGGTTGATGTAACTGGCAATATTATTGCATCTCAAAGGATAGCGCTTGAGGTTAAAAAGGGTTCAAGAGGGCTGCGCCAAAGCGAGGGTGTGTTTGCCCATGTTAGAAATTTTCCCATAGCCTTTGCTAGAACTATGGAAAGGCTGGGGGACTGCACATTAAGCGCAGTGTGTGTTTCCTCAAGCCCTGTTGATGGCGAAGAGTCATATATGCCTGTGTTTATTGCGGGGAAAAGTTTTGCTGAGAGTATAGCAAAAACGCTTGATATTCCCTGCTATTACACAACCCATCAGATGGGGCATTTAAGGGCGGCGCTTATCGGGAATGAACATATTAAAGAGCCTTTTGTTGCCCTGCATCTATCAGGCGGAACATCGGATTTTATGTTGTATGAAGATGGCAAGTTTAAGCTTCTCGCAAAATCTTTGGATTTGCATTTCGGTCAACTGGTGGATAGGGTGGGTGTGGCCATGGGGTTGTCATTTCCAAGCGGAGCTCAGCTAGAAAAATTGGCACAGGGTATAAAGGCTGAAGGTAAATATCCAGCAACTGTAAAAGATGGTGGACCTTGCCTTTCAGGTGCAGAAAAACAAGCTATGGACGATATTGCCAGTGGTGATGCTTCCCAGAGCCAAATAGCTGCGGAAATCTACAACTGTTTGTATCGCAGCATAATTAAAACATTGAATGCCATTAACAAAAGCGGTTTACCTGTATTGGCGTTTGGCGGCGTTGCGTCTTCAGGTATACTAAGGGATCTTCTTAATAAATCCGGGGAATATTCGTTCGATTTTGCAGATGCCGCCTTATCAGGGGATAATGCAGTAGGTGTAGCACTACTGGCTATGAAAAAACATATGGATAGAGGGGAAAATAATGGCTAAAATACTCAGCGGAAAAGAATTGTCAGAAAAATTATTAATTAAGCAGGCTGAAGAAGTGGCGCAGCTTAAGCAAAAAGGCATAGTGCCCGGATTGGTTGTAATACTGGTGGGTGAAGACCCTGCAAGCCAAATATATGTACGCAATAAGATGCGCGCATGTGAAAAAGTGGGCATATATTCTGAAACAATACGCCTTGAGGAAAATACCAGCGAAGAGAAGCTTATAGAAGTAATCGATAGGCTAAACTCAGATGAAAAAATAAACGGTATATTGGTGCAGCTTCCGCTCCCAAGGCATATAGATGATCAGAATGTGTTAATGCGCATTTTACCAGAAAAGGATGTCGACGGTTTCCATATAGCAAATGCTGGTAAGCTATTTACCGGTCAAAAGAGTATGCTGCCGTGCACGCCAAAGGGCATTATGTATATGCTTGATGATGCCAAAATAGTTTTTGAAGGCAAAAACGCCGTTGTAATAGGCAGGTCAAATATAGTAGGTAAGCCAATTGCAATGCTGCTCCTAAACCGCAACTGTACGGTAACCATATGCCACTCCCGCACGCAAAATCTGTCTGAGTTTACAAAACATGCAGATATACTTGTAGCCGCTGTTGGTAAAGCTAAATTTGTTACTGCTGATATGGTTAAAAAAGGCGCTGTGGTAGTAGATGTAGGGATAAACCGTGTGGACGGAAAAGTAGTTGGCGATGTGGATTTTGAACCCGTAAGTGAAGTCGCGGGTTACATAACTCCTGTTCCCGGAGGTGTTGGCAAAATGACAATAAGCATGTTAATTCAAAATACCATAGAGGCTGCTAAAGCGTGAACACACTTTCCGTAAGCGCATTAAATGAATATGTAAGGCGAACACTTGCTAGCGACCCTATGCTCCACTCTATAAGGCTAGAGGGTGAAGTTAGCAACTTTAAGCAGCATTCCTCCGGGCATTGGTATTTTTCTCTTAAGGACGAGAAATCCCGTATAGCCTGTGTTATGTTCAGACAGTTTAATATGCTCTCTAAAACCGTGCCTATGGATGGTATGAGGGTTATTTTAACAGGCTCTGTTGGGTTATATACTGCTTCGGGTAGCTATCAATTTTACGCGGAGGGTTTAGAAAAAAGCGGTACGGGAGCGCTTTATGAGCAGTTTCTTAAACTTAAAGAAAAGCTAGAAAAAGAAGGGCTTTTTGACCCTGCAAGAAAAAAGACGCTTCCCATGCTTCCAAAAGCTGTGGGTATAATAACTTCTCAAACGGGAGCTGTGCTTCATGATATATATAATGTTGTCAACAAACGCTTCCCCGGTATGACACTTCTGCTTAAACCTTCATCTGTGCAAGGTGATACTGCGGCAGAGGAGTTATTAAGCGCAATAAAGGATTTTGAAAAAAGCGGGCTTGTTGATGTAATTATTATTGGCAGGGGCGGCGGCTCTATGGAGGATTTGTGGCCCTTTAACGATGAAGCTCTTGTGCGCGCTGTTGCGGATTGCAGCGTGCCGGTTATATCTGCCGTAGGGCATGATACCGATTTTACTCTCTGCGATTTTGCCGCCGATGTGCGCGCTGCAACGCCATCTCAAGCCGCAGAATTTGCCGTGCCTGATAAGCTTTCTTTAAAATCTGGAATTATGCAGCAGCAAAGGCGTTTGTATAATGCTGCTCAATATCTAATACAGAGGAAGGATAATAGTATTCAGCAGCTTAAGGCAAGGATAACTCGCCATTCGCCTGAACATAAGCTTACCAACCTTAAAAATTTGATTAATGCAGACTTAATAAGGCTGAATATGTCTGTGCAAAAACATATGCTTGAGCATAAAGCTCAGCTTGATTCTTTGAGCAAGCATTTAAACGCTGTAAGCCCCATGGAAACGCTAAAAAGGGGCTATGCAATAGTGCGTAAAGGGGATGAGCTTGTGCGTTCATACAAAGATGCTTATGGAGAAATGAGTATTACTTTCCATGATGGAAGTGTAAAAGTAAAGGAGGATAACAGTGTCTGATTTAAGCTTTGAAAAGGGTACGGAAAAACTCCAAAACCTAATAACTAGCCTTGAACAACCTGATATAAAACTTGAGGATATGCTAACAACATATGAAGAAGGGATGCGGATTATTAAGCAGCTGCAAGACAAGTTGGGCGAGGCAGAAACCAAGCTTAAGCTACTTAACCGCGATTTGGAGATAAATATAAGCGATGCAGTGGAGTGATAGATACACATATTACCAAAACATTGTAGAGGAAGCGCTTGATAGCGCAATCCCGCTTGCTGTATCCCCTTGGGAGGAGGGGCAAATTCCTCAAAGGCTTGCAGAAGCAATGCGGTATAGCCTTCTTTCAAAGGGAAAGCGTATAAGACCGGTATTGCTGCTTGCAGCACTTGATGTTGCTGGTGGGGATTTAAGGTGCGGCATACCCTTTGCAGTAGCGATAGAAATGATACATGCATATTCCCTCATACATGATGATTTACCCGCCATGGATAATGATATGTTAAGGCGCGGGCAGCCCACAAACCATTGTAAATTCGGGGAATGGACGGCAATACTTGCAGGCGATGCGCTTTTAACTGAGGCTTTTCACATAATGGCGCAGTCAGATAGCCCTTATGCGCTTAAAGTAATAAAAGAAATGGCTAAAAGAGCCGGTGCATACGGCATGGTGGCAGGGCAAACAGCTGATTTGAGCTTTGAAGGTAAATTAGCAGATGAAAACATGCTTAGCTACATACATAGGCATAAAACTTCGGATTTATTTATAGCCTCTATGAATGCGGGCTTTATGCTCGCAGGAAGTGATGATGGTTTAATTAAAGCTGCTGAGAATTATGCTAAAATGCTTGGGCTTGCGTTCCAAATTACTGATGATTTGCTTGATGTATTAGGCTCAAGCGAAGAAGTTGGAAAAGCTGTAGGTAAGGATGATGATAAACTCACTTGGACTAATCTTAAAGGGGTTGAGCAAGCTAAAATAGACGCGGAAAAAGCGGTACAAAAAGCAGTTGACTATGCCCAAAGTTTTGATTTTAGTGATTACGCATTTTTTGCGCCACTTGCGCAAAGCCTATTGCAGCGTGTAAAATAGTACTCAAACTATAGACTGGAGAAATTAAAGTGGACGTATTTCATGAAGAGGTAGTAGTAAAAAACAACACGGCACTCCAAAGTGCAATGTACATTATGTCAATTATTATAATGGTTTTAAGCGGCGCCTATGCGCTAATAATGATTAACCCGCTTATATTCGTAATATCTAGCGAAGGCTTTTCAACAGCGCTTATACCTAATATAGTTTTGTTCCTAATGTCCATCGCTAGCTGTGTACTCATCTTTCTTTATAAAGATAGGATTAAAACTGAGTATGAATACACCTTCACAAACGGCATTTTAGACTTTGCCAAGGTGTTCAATAACCGCAAGCGTAAAAACCTAGGCTCAATGAATGTGCGCAATGTAGAAGCCTGCGGTCTTGTTTCATCGGGGTCTTTCACGCGTTTCAGCAGTATGCGGGGAGTTAAAATTACCAATTGGTTCCTAAACCGTGATTCGGAACTATTCTATTTTTACTTCGTAAAGAGCAACGAAAAGCAAATGATAGTAATAGAGCCAAGCGAAAATTTAAGAAACATGATAATTAAATTCGCAGGGCAAGGTAAATATCAGGTGAATTAATGTACTGCTACCTAGACAACAGCGCAACTACCCCAGTGCTGGATAGTATAAAGGCTGTAGTTGAGCAATATTTTAATGACGGGTTTTATAACCCCTCGTCTTTATATACGCCTTCTGTTAAGGTGAGCGGATATATTGAAGAGTGCCGCAAATATATAACGGATTTGCTTGGCGCAAAAAGATTGATTTTTACTTCCGGAGGCACTGAAAGCAATAATATAGCAATACTTGGCTATCTCATGCGCCAAAGAAAAAAAGGTACTGTGCTTTACAGCGCTGTTGAACATCCTGCGGTAATAAATGCCTGTTTGGAAGCGCGAAGGCAGGGCTTTAATGTACAGGAAATAAAGGTAAATAGAAGCGGTATAGTAGACCTTGATTTGCTTCAAAAACAGCTTAATAGCGATGTGCAGCTTATATGCGTTATGCATGTGAACAACGAAACCGGAGCTATACAGCCAATAAATGAAATATCGAAACTTCGTGATAGATACTGCAGCGATGCTTTTTTCCATGTTGATGGCGTACAGAGTTTTATGCGCCAGCCTATAAATTTAAGAATATACGGGATTGACAGCTATTCTCTGTCAGGTCATAAAATTCATGCGTTTAAGGGAATAGGGGCGCTGGCTTTGGGTGAAAGAAATAAAGCATACCCTCTTGTGTTCGGTGGTGGGCAGGAATATGATATCCGTCCCGGCACTGAAAACACACTTGGCATAGCTTCGTTATATGAAGCCGCAAAACAATTTCCTGAAAAAAACAACATGCGGGAGAATAAAATAAGGCTGTATAATAACATAAAGAAACTCATTCCAAGCGTCAAAGTAAATGGTCCTGAACCTCAAAGCCCTGAAGCGGCGGATAATATACTAAACCTATCCTTTGCCCCTGTAAGAGCAGAAACCATGCTCCACGCGCTTGAAAGCGATGAAATATATGTAGGCAATGGCTCTGCCTGTTCATCAAGAAAGAGCGATATAAGCCATGTACTAAAGGCTATGGGTATTGAAAAAGAGCAGGCAACATGTGCCATACGCTTTAGCCTTAGTCCGTTTAACACCGCAGAGCAGATGGATTTTGCTTCTGAGTGCTGCCTTAAACACTATAATATACTTAAAAAATTCACAAGAAGATGAGGATAATATGCGTAAAATCATAATGGTAAGGTACGGAGAAATTTACCTAAAGGGGCTGAATCGTCCCTATTTTTTAAATTTGCTGCTTCAAAGGGTTAAGGAAGCGCTTATAGATTACGATGTAAGCGTATGGCTTAGCGATAGCAGAATATATGTTTCCGATTTTGAAGATTCTTACCTTATAATAAATGCGGTTTGCAAGGTGTTTGGGGTACATTCGGTTTGCGAAGCAGTGGAGATGAGTAAAGAGGATTTTACTGATATAGAAAGCCAAGCGGCAGAAATGATGAGCGGTTTTAGCGGCACATTCAAGGTGAACGCAAGGCGTGCTGATAAAAAATATAATTTAAATTCCCCTCAAATAAATGCAAAACTAGGCGCTGCAATACTTAAAAATTGTCCTAATCTAAAAGTAGATGTAAAGGAGCCTGACAATATTTTGCATGTAGAGATACGTGATAAAGCCTATCTTTATGTAAAAGTGCATGAAGCCGTTGGGGGAATGCCGTCAGGCAGTAACGGAAAGGCTATGCTGTTGCTATCCGCCGGTATAGACAGCCCCGTTGCAGGTTACCTTGTGGCAAGGCGAGGCGTGTCGCTGTGCGCAGTGCATTTTTATTCCTTTCCCTATACGGGAGAGCGCTCAAAGGATAAAGTGCTGTCGCTTGCTAAAATACTGTCATCATATAGCGGAAAAATGAAGGTATATATTGTGCCATTTACCAAAATACAGATGGAGATACACGAAAAATGCCCCGATAACTACACCACCCTTATTATGCGCAGGTTCATGATGAGGATTGCGGATAGACTAGCCTCATCGTGCGAGGCGCAGGCTATAATAACAGGTGAATCTATAGGTCAAGTAGCAAGCCAAACTATGGAAGCGCTTTGCTGTACGGATATAGTTGTTCAAAAACCCGTATTCCGCCCGCTTATAGGTTTTGATAAGGAACATATTATAAATATAGCTAAAGAAATAGATAGCTACGAAACCTCATGCCTGCCCTATGAGGACTGTTGTACGGTTTTCACCCCAAAACATCCCGTAACAAAACCCCGCATAGATAGAGCGGAGCAAGCGGAGCAATACCTTGATACCGAAAACCTTATAGAAGAAGCTATTTCAAATGTAGAGGTTATAGAAATATAAATAATTGCTTGTCGGTTAGTTGTAAAATAAAATATTTCATGCCAAACACTTAGGTAGATCGTTTCTTGCTTTGATTGTATTCTGTTGCTTGTGCTCAAACAACTCTTGCGGTGTCTTATTTAATTGAAGCGTTTTCATGGGAATATATTTATATGCTGGTTAACGCAAACCAGAATATGTATAAATCCACCTTTATTCTTTGAGCTTTAAGCGCGGTATCCTGGAACAGACGGGATCGCTCAAACTATTTCTCCAATAGCATCAACATTGGATAAGCAGGCAGAAGTATTCCCATATTGCGCTGCTCACGCAGACTGCTTTTCACGATAACATCCCATTCAATACGACCCTTAGTTTTCATAAGGATGACCATAGTCTATTGGATTTACTGTCATTGAGGATATCTCATTAAAGATTGCATGTTCCCTCTGTTCAGGAACTGCGGAATATAGTATAATATTCTTGAAACAATTGCTTTTGCCTTCGTTTTTATATTACAGGCGCCCTCTTGTGCCGGTGCTTCAATAGCGTACTTTATATAACGACACAAGCAAATACTCTCTGAGAATCTCATTTTTGTCGTCCAGTCAGGAGGTTTTTATGAAAAGAACGCTTTCGGCTTTTTTAGCCGTACTCTACATCGCATCTATGCTTCCAACCGCTCTGGTTGCCGAGTCCAGAGTACAGGATGATCCTTTTGAGGAACTGGAGGTGGGCTTTAAATACTTTGAGCGATTTATTCCCGCTTACGCCCACCTCTATGGTGGTGCGCTAGACAGCTATGTGGATATCAAACTTACCAATCCGAGGTCTGAAAGCATGACTGTTCTTGTTCAATCCTGGATAGAGGGATTAAGCGAATCGTTTGGGGAAACGGTCACCATAGAGCCGAACGAGAGTTTGGTGGTCAAACAAAGTCCGATTTCCTTACACGGTGCATTTGACGAGAATAATATGACGCATTCAGGCATCTTTCATGTGCGGGTATCGGGAGTGGGTCAGGATGAGGGTACAGTACTGTATGAGGATAGCGCAAAGATGATAATATATGGACGCCGTGATTTCGTATGGATGGATGTACTGAACGAGTTGGACAACTATAAACTGTTGGCTGCCTGGGTGACTCCTAATGCGCCTGCTGTACAAGCCCTTCTATCCCGTGCAGGCGATTACATGGATACCTGGCCGCTACCACAGGGGTACGATGGTACGACCCTTGATGAAAGCGGTCAGGTGTGGCAGCGATTGGAAGCTGCGTGGGGTACTATCGGCGAATTTGATATTTCAACGGAGGATCTGGAAGGAAGCTTAAAGGATTATGAGGTGCTGTCTGTGCGCACCCCATACGATGTGCTAGCAGAGGGGAAAGGGAACTGGATGGAGAAGAGTCTACTGTTCGCTTCCGTTGTTGAGGCGATGGGGCTCGAGACCGCGCTGATCTTCACGCCGGAGGAACGCATAGTCATAGCAGTACGGATGGATCAATCCAATGCTCTGTACTACTTTGTCGATACCTCGCTGCTGGGCATGTCAAGATTAGGTCAGGCGGTTGAACAAGCGGGGAACGCATGGGATGAACTAAAGGTTCACCTGGATGCAGAGGACACCGGTTACCAATGGGTAGACCTCATCACCGTAAGGAATGAAGGCTTGCTTCCAATGCCTGACAGTCAGGAGAAAGCCGGCTCGGTAGATACGCTGGTTGATGCGCCAGCCAACGAGATCGGTATTCACTACATATACAACGAGTCGCTTATCACGGCTTTTTATCATTTATACGGCAATGTGCTGGATGATTTCGTACGGGTACATCTTACTAATGCTTCAGAAGATAGCGCCAAAATATTAGTGGAAACTGGCATTGAAGGTTACAGTGCGACGGTTGCATCCACCGTGGTCGTGGCGCCCAGGGAGAAGGTAACGGTGCGTCAGAATCCTCGGCTAAACACACAGGCAGTGCAGGAGTTGAGCTCAAGGAGACCGGGCAACTTCTTTATCCGCATCACCCAGCTTAAGGATGGTCAAGACAAGGTGCTGCTCAGCGATACTGTGGAGATTACCATCTTCTCACGTCGTGATTTCATCTGGGTGAGCGGCTTTCCGCCTGAAGATGAGTATAAGCTTTACGCTGCCTGGGTGACACCCAATGACCCGGCGGTTGAGGAACTGCTTCGCTGTGCAGCGGACTACACTACCTCTGATATCGTTACCAGCGGATACGGCGGTGTGCTGAATGACGAAGATGGCACTGTGTGGGACCGCTTGCAAGCCATCTGGAAAGCGCAAGAGGAATACGGCATAATCTATGTAAGCACACCAGTCGCTTTCTCGGAGGGATACAAACAGCGCATCCGGACCCCCTATGACGTACTGGAGCAGAAGAGCGGTAACTGCATTGAAACGACTCTTCTATATGCTTCAGCTGTTGAGGCTCTTAAGTTGGAATCTGCCATCATTCTCATTCCGGGACATGCCTATATCGCTGTTCGTATGGACCAAACAAACGCTAAGTACTATTTCATAGAAACCACACTCATTGGCAGGGCGCCCTTTGATAGAGCTGTTGCCTCGGGCAGGGAAAACTGGGAAGAAGACAAACTGCACTTCGATGCGGACGAACCCTATTACCATTGGATCAACATTCACGAAGCGCGTGAAATGGGAGTGCTGCCAATGCCATGGCGCTGAGCAGCCGGTTCATGGTATATTGCAGCGCATGTTGCAGCGAGCGGTCAGCTCAAAAGTCCTGTTTAGCGGAAAACGGTTCAAAAAGCTCCACCTTTTCAGGCATAATAATATTGCTCGGAAAACCGGACAAAAAAAACCACTATAATCTGTAAAGCAATGTCAAACGGTCATTTTTTCTGTATAAAATGACTTTATGCAAACATCGGGTCTTTTGTGGATATTACAGAGCAATTGTCATAGTAAAGCAAAGTCCGGTTATCAGTTGAATACGAGTATAAAAGAGCCACAGGATTTCCTATTTGCTCTTAGTGTTGATGTTAACTGAACTCAGTGATAATTAGGATCATTAGGGTAATTGTCCTTGCTATCGGGATATCCATCCCCATCCGTATCCGTTTCGCCGCCACCGGGAATTGTGTAAGTGGCTGAAAGGCGCATCGGATTGAAGGTATTTGCCCACATCGTAGTGAATTCGGCTTCCGGTGCAGTGTAAGTGGTCCAAGAAGCGGACATGCCCCCGCTCATTCCTGGAATCCCATAGCCGGTGAAGTTCGTCCAGGCAAGGATCGTTACCTCCATCAGAGTAAACATCCTCCCGGCCTCCGGGTGCTGCCAACTGACGAACCAGACCTGCATGACACCTTCGGGTGGGGTGAGCATAAGATTCGGAAATATGTTCTTCTGGAAGGTGCTCACGACCTCAAAGGAGCTGTTTCCCGCAACGCGACCGAATACCATGCTACCGAGCTCATCATGGGTATAGGGCTGATTGAACTGCTGGATCTGGCAATAGTCGAAGCATGCCAAACGTCTGGAATCACATGCAGAAAAAGAGTATACATCACCGCCGAGTACAGTCCAGTCTGGAGGATACTGATAGGACCAGCCCCCACCCCAGTAAACGGGCCAGCCAGATACGGGAACGATCGGTTTAAGTGCAGTCGGATCCGAATACAAGTAGTTTTGTTGAGTCGTCGTCATCCACTCTTGCAATTCAGCGGGTAATGACTGGGCAGCCACTGCCGAAAGTGGAATTAGTAGAATCATCGAAAGAATCAGCAATGCAGACAGGAATCTTTTCATTAATATGTCCTCCCGGATATTTCCAGCATCTCGTATATGTTTGTTCGTTTTCTGATAGATTAATGGTCAAAAAGATACGTGATGTTCATTTGAAGATATTATATAAAGTTATATTGTAGGTGTCAAGAATAAAATTAAGAAAACAAGTGTTTTTTCTGATTGGTTCCAAATTGTACTTTGAATTGCGATTTGCACATTATTGCGTGTCAACATATAACACTTGACAACAATGCTGTTATGATGTATATTCAACCTGTCAAGTAAAAACACTTGACAGTATGGAGGTAAAATTGTCCGTAGTAGATACAAGGTTAAACCGCAAGGTGGAGTATGGTATGCTCGCCTCGTTTTATGTGTCATTGCTTACGGATAGGCAGTTAAGCGTAATAAGGCTATACTGTAATGAAGACCTCTCATACGGAGAGATAGCGGAACAGCTTGGTATATCAAGGCAGGGGGTAAGTTCTACTCTTTTGCGCTCTTTTGATAAATTAGACCAACTGGAAAAAGACTTAGGGCTTGCCAAAGCTTTTTATAAACTAACTGAGCTTAGCTCTGTTCTTAGCAAATTAAAAACAGATGACCCTTCTCTTATAAGGGCGAAACAGATAGTATTATCTATGATATCAGCCGAGGAGGAAAAACATGGCATTTGAATCGCTTACTGAAAAGCTGCAAAATACATTTAAAAAGCTTACGGGAAAGGGTAAGCTTAACGAACAGAACATAAAAGAAGCTATGCGCGAGGTTCGCTTTTCACTGCTGGAGGCGGATGTAAACTACAAAGTAGTAAAGGATTTTATTAAGCGTGTAACAGATAGAAGCATAGGTTCTGAAATACTTTCATCTCTAAATGCAGGTCAGCAGGTAATAAAAATAGTAAATGAAGAACTGGTAGAGCTAATGGGCGGAGCGAATGCAAAACTTACATGGTCTTCTTCAGTTCCAACTATATATATGCTATGCGGGCTTCAAGGCGCAGGTAAAACCACAATGGCTGCAAAGCTTGCGGGGCATCTTATAAAGCAGGGCAAAAAGCCCATGCTTGTAGCCTGCGATATTTACAGACCCGCCGCAATTAAGCAACTGCAAGTTGTGGGCGAAAAAGTAGGCGCTACCGTTTACGAAAAAGGCACGCAGGACCCTGTAATAACTGCAAAGGAAGCTATAAAAGAAGCCCGTTACTGGGGCAACGATGTTATGATTATTGATACCGCCGGTAGACTGCATGTAGATGAACAGCTTATGCAGGAGCTTAAAAACATAAAGGAAGCCGTGCGCCCGCAGGAGATAATGCTTGTTATAGACGCTATGACAGGGCAGGACGCTGTGAATGTCGCCAGCTCCTTCAATGAACAGCTTGGTATAGACGGAGTAATTATTACTAAGCTGGATAGCGATACCCGCGGCGGCGCCGCGCTTTCAGTAAGAGCAGTAACAGGAAAACCCATTAAGTTTGTAGGCACAGGCGAAAAGCTTAGCGATATTGAAGCCTTCCACCCTGACAGAATGGCATCACGCATACTCGGTATGGGCGATGTACTTACCCTAATAGAAAAGGCTACACAGGCGGTAGATTTAGAGGAGATAGAAAAACTTGAGCGCGCCAAATCCCCCGCTGATATGACGCTTGAGGACTTTTTAGACCAAATGCAGCAAATCAAAAAGATGGGACCGCTTCAAAATATACTAGGCATGTTGCCGGGCGCGGGTAAGCTAAAGGGCGTTGAAATAGACGATGACGCTCTTAAAAAGCCGGAAGCTATAATACGCTCAATGACACCTGCTGAGCGCCGCAGACCCTCAATACTAAATGCAAGCCGCAGAAAGCGCATTGCAATGGGAGCGGGCGTAACGGTGCAGGATGTAAACCAGCTTATGCGTCAGTTTACGCAAATGCAGAGCATGATGAAACAGATGTCGGGCAAGCGCGGAAGACGCGCCATGCGCAACATGAAGCTCCCGTTTTAATGTTTTAATCATGGGTTTTTCCACATAGTGGTTTACCATATTTAATTTTTTTAAGGAGGAATTTTCCTAAATGGCAGTTAAAATCAGACTAAAAAGAATGGGTATGAAAAAACGTCCCTTTTACCGTGTTGTTGTAGCGGACGAGCGCTCTCCAAGAGATGGTCGCTTCATTGAGGAGATAGGCATATATGACCCCATGAAGCAGCCTGCAGAAATCCGTATAGACAACGAAAAAGCCAGCAAATGGCTTGCAAACGGCGCACAGCCTACTGATACTGTAAAGGTTCTACTTAGGAAAGTAGGTGTGCTTGAAATGCCTGAAAGCTTTAAGAAAGCTAGAGTCGAAGCAACAGAGGCTCCCAAAGCTGAAGAAAAAGTTGAGCCTGTAGTAGAAGAAGCTCCGGCTGAAGAAGAAGCAGTAGAGCCTGAAGCGGCAGAAGAAACACCTGAAAGCGACGATGAAAGCGCTGAGGAAGCAGAATAATGGCGGAGCGCAATGTAAAAAAGCTCGTAGAATTTATGGCAAAATCGCTTGTTACAAAGCCTGAAGAAGTAACAATACAGGAAACGGAAAGTTCAGAGGGAATTATATTAGAGCTTAGGGTTGCCTCTGAGGATATGGGCAAGGTAATAGGCAAGCAGGGGCGTATTGCAAAAGCTATACGCACTGTTGTCAAAGCATCGACAGGCAGGGATGATAAGCCCGTTTTTGTTGAGATAGTTGACTAATACTTATCTCAGATAAAATCAGCTTTATCTTGCGCAGCTTTTCCGATTTGTCTTTGCTTTGTTAAGGCGCTATAGCGCCGCTATGTTTCCTTCTTAAAGCTTTGCCAAATCAAAAAATTCGCTGCAATCTATGCGCTGCTTTAAACTGAGATAAGTATAAGACGCGGCGAGCGTCTTTTTTATAAGGAAATGCAAAACGAATTTTTACTTGTAGCTGAAATTACAAAGCCTTTTGGGGTAGAGGGCGAAGTTAGGGCAAAAGTACATATGGATAACCCTAACGATATACTGCCTTATAAGTGCTTTTACTATATGGCTAATAGCAAAGAATATGTACCTATAGAAGTACAGAATATAAGGCTGTATAAGGGATTTGCCTATTTTAAGTTTAAAGATGTTTTCGATAGAGATATGGCGGAAAAGCTTAGAGGAACTCTATTGTATATAAGCCGTAAGGACGCAAAGCCCCTACCTGATGGCAGGTTTTACATAGTAGATATTATAGGTTGTGCTATAATTGACGATAAAGGTGAAATACTGGGTACAGTTACAGATGTGATGCAGCCCGGTGCAAATGATGTTTTTGTGATAAAGCATGGGAAGCATAATATACTAATGCCTGTACTGCCTCATCTAATTACAAAATGGGAAGTAGATAAGGGGCGTATAGTGGTAGACGGACAGATATTTCGCGAGGTGTCTGTATTTGAAGATTAATGTGCTGACAATTTTCCCCGAAATGTTTTTTCCTTTGCAGGAGAGTATATTAAAGCGCGCTCAATCTGAGGGTATAATAGAGCTTAATATTATAAACATAAGGGATTATTCCGATAGCAAACATAAAAACACAGACGACTATCCCTTTGGCGGGGGAGCCGGAATGCTTATGATGGTGCAGCCTATAGTAGACGCCCTTCGCAGCATAGAAGGAGAGGCTAAGCGCATATATATGAGCCCTCAAGGTATTAAGCTTAACCAGAATCTATTAAAGGAACTCTCTAAAGAGGATGAATTAACCCTGCTATGCGGGCATTATGAAGGGATAGATGAGAGAGTTATACAACACTATGTAGATATGGAAATATCCATAGGAGATTATGTTTTAACCGGTGGGGAGCTTCCCGCAATGGTGCTTATAGACGGCATATCCCGCCTTATAGAAGGGGTACTTGGGAGCGATAAAAGCGCCGAAGAAGAAAGCTTTTCTTTTGATGGACTACTTGAGTATCCGCAGTATACTAGACCTAGGGAGTTTGAGGGTATGGAAGTGCCGGAAGTACTTTTAAACGGCAATCACGCTGAAATAGATGCTTGGAGGCGAAGGGAAGCCATAAGAAACACTGCACTTAAACGCCCTGAGCTAATAAGTACGGCTAAAATCACGCAGGAAGAAAGGCTATGGGCGGAAAAAATAATAAGGGGAGAAGAAACGTGAGTATTCGCGAATATTTAGAGCAGCAGGAATATGAATTGCTTTCAGAATTCGCATCTAAAAGTGCCTCTACTAAAGGCAGAGATAAGCCTATATCGTCCGATAATACTCGCACGGAATACCAGAGGGATAGGGACAGAATACTGCACTGTAAGAGCTTTAGGCGTCTGCAGTTTAAAACGCAAGTGTTTTTATCCCCGGAGGGCGACCATTACAGAACTAGGCTTACCCATACGCTTGAGGTATCTCAAATCGCAAGAAGCATATCAAGGGCGCTTAGACTAAATGAAGACCTTACCGAAGCCATAGCCTTAGGGCACGATTTAGGGCATACCCCCTTTGGGCATATAGGGGAAAGGACACTAAGCCGTCTACTTAATAAAAACTTTAGCCACAATGAGCAAAGTCTTCGGGTGGTAGAAGTGCTTGAATACTACGGCGATGGGTTAAACCTTACATGGGAAACAAGGGATGGCATACTAAACCACTCAAGCGGCGGGAGGGCAGCTACCATGGAAGGGCGCTGCGTTGCGCTTGCGGATAGGATAGCCTACATAAACCACGATATAGATGATTCTATCCGCGCGGGTATTTTAACCGAAGATGACCTACCTAAAGATTGTATAAAAGTGCTTGGGTATAGTCATGGCGATAGGATAGATACCATGATAAAGGATACCGTCCAAAATAGTTTTGGTAAACCGGAAATACTTATGTCGCCAAGAGTGCAGAAAGCTACAGATAGTTTACGCAATTTTCTTTTCAGCAAAGTATACCAAGATGGTTGGCGTACAGAGGAAGAAAAGAAATGCGATTTCGTGATAGAAAATCTGTTTAAGTATTTTATAAATCACCCGTATGAAATGCCTGAGGAATATAAAAAGATATTTCGAAATGAGGGAGCTCAGCGTGCCATTACGGATTATATATCTTCTATGACGGATAGGTTTGCAATGCGCACATTCAGGCGTATCTTCGAGCCTGACCCTTTTAATGTTATATAGTGGTAGGAAAATAGCATCCGCACGGCGAATAATATTAAGGGTGATGTGATGAAAATTCATTTTCCAAGAAACTGGATAGATGACCTGTTCAACAGAGTAGATATAGTAGAGCTGGTTTCAGAATATGTCCCCCTTAATAAAAGAGGGGCTAACTATTGGGCACTCTGTCCTTTTCATAACGAAAAAACCCCTTCGTTTTCCGTAAATCGCGAACAAAGTCTGTACTATTGCTTTGGTTGTGGAAAGGGCGGCGGGGTGGTTCAGTTTGTTATGGAAATGGAGAAGCTTACATTTCCCGAAGCGCTTGAGTATCTTGCGGGTAAGTGCCAGTTGGCGCTCCCTGCAAATATGTCATACGAGGATGAACAGGCTTCTTCTCTAAGAGAAAGGCTTTATGAATTAAACCAAGAAGCTGCAAAGTATTATCATAATTTGCTTTGGACGGATACAGGCGCTGCTGTGCTTAAATATTTTAGAAATCGCGGCATAGATGATGGTACCATACGCAGGTTCGGTCTTGGAGCCTCAAGCGATAGCTGGGATAATATTTCAGATGCCATGCAGGAAAAAGGCTACACCACGGAGGAACTTGTAAAGGCGGGTATTATAGCGCAAAAAGAGAATCACAGCTACGATGTTTTCAGAGGCAGAGCTATGTTTCCTATACTCAATATGTATGGAAAGGTGCTAGGCTTTGGCGGGAGAATAATAGGCGATGGACAGCCTAAATACCTCAACACCTCAGATACCGCTATATTTAACAAGCGTTACGGGGTATATGGCGCAAACCTTTTGCGAAAACAAAGAAGGCTTGAAAGGATATTGCTTGTTGAAGGCTATATGGATGTTATATCCCTATCTCAAGCGGGTATACAAGGAGCAGTTGCAACTCTTGGAACAGCTCTAACTTCTGAACAGGCGCGTTTCATGAAACGTTTTTCAGAGGAGATACACATTGCTTATGACGGCGATGAGGCTGGGCAGAGGGCAACTGAGCGTGCGATTGAAATCCTAAGAGGTGAAGGTCTTACTGCAAAGGTTTTGAGTTTTCCTGATGAATTAGACCCCGATTCTTTCATAAGAGAAAGAGGAGTCGAAGCCTTTAATGAATTAAAACCCTTGACGGACATAGAGTTCACACTAAACAGAATAAAATCTAAAACCGATATTTCAACGCAGGATGGAAGGCTTACTTATGCTAACAAGGCAGCGGAGGTATTGGCTCTTATAAAAAGTCCCTTAGAGCTTGAAACTTACCTTAAAAAGCTCTGTCTTGAAACCGGTTTTAGTACAGAAGCGCTTATGGCGCAGATAAAAATCGCAGGTAGCCAATTAAAGGTAAAATATAGAAGCCTTGCTAGGGGAGAATATAGGCGCAGTACAGCACAAGTAAAGCCTAAATACGCCTTATCCGCAGAGGAGGAATTGTTATCAATACTGTCATCAAAGCTGTTGCCCGAGGGTTTTTTATCTGCTGAAGATTTTATAAGTCCACTATGTAAGACCATAGCTTCAGAACTTCTAGACGACAAATACCCTGCAATAATAATTTCGCAGCTGGATGAAGAAGATGAAAGAAACTGGGCTGCAAGGCTTTTTTCTAAGGAACATAAATATAATGAGGAGAGCGCTTTATCCGCGGCAGAATCCTGCCTTAGCGTATTGCAGAGGGCAAGGCTTGAAAAAAAGATAGATGAACTTAATGAGCGCCTTAAATTAGCAGAGGATTATGATAGGCAAAGCCTTATAACTCAGCTGCAAGAAGCCACAATGCAGCTGACCGAGATAAAGAGCAAATAGTTTTAGGAGGAGAACATGTCAAAGAAACAGCTGACCAAAAAACAACAGGAAGATGCGGTATTTGCCCTGTATGAATCAGCCAAGGAGAAAGGCGTAATATCCTATGAGGAGATTTTTGAAGCGCTTTCAAAAATAGAGCTTGACCCCGAGGAATTTGAAAATGTGCTTGAAACGCTTGAAAATTTAGGCGTACAGGTAACCCGTAGTACAGAAGATGGCAAGGAAGAAAAGGCGGACGAAGACGCGAGTGAAATAGATTTATCTGTTCCGGAAGCGGTAAATATAGACGACCCTGTCCGTATGTACCTAAAGGAGATAGGCAAGGTGCCGCTATTAACCGCTGAAGAGGAAGTTGAGATAGCTAAACGCATAGAAGCGGGGGATGAGAGCGCTAAGCATGAGCTTGCAGAAGCTAACCTACGTCTTGTTGTATCCATAGCTAAGCGTTATGTGGGCAGAGGAATGTTGTTTCTTGACCTCATACAGGAGGGGAACTTAGGGCTAATGAAGGCGGTTGAAAAGTTTGATTATCATAAGGGCTATAAGTTTTCTACATACGCCACTTGGTGGATAAGGCAGTCCATAACTAGAGCTATTGCAGACCAAGCAAGGACAATCCGCATACCCGTGCATATGGTTGAAACCATAAATAAACTAACCCGTATTTCAAGACAGCTCTTGCAAGAATACGGAAGAGACCCTACCCCTGAAGAAATAGCAAACGCAATGGGCATAACTGAGCAAAAGGTAAGGGATATTATGAAGATAGCGCAGGAGCCTGTTTCCCTTGAAACGCCTATAGGCGAAGAGGAGGACAGCCACCTTGGCGATTTCATACCCGATGAGGATGCTCCGGCCCCCGCTGAAGCTGCCTCAAGCGCGCTGATGAAAGAATTGCTTTGGGAAGTGCTGGATACGCTTACCCCAAGGGAGGCTAAGGTATTAAGGCTAAGGTTCGGGCTTGATGACGGCAACCCACGCACACTTGAAGAAGTGGGCAAGGTATTTGAAGTTACAAGAGAGCGTATTCGCCAGATAGAGGCTAAGGCGCTTCGTAAATTAAGGCATCCCAGCAGAAGTAAAAAGTTAAAGGATTTTCTTGATTGATATCGCCTAACGCTAGAATAATAAGACTAGATCAAAGATTAAGCGCTGTTGCACAGCTTTTTGAAAAGGGCTGTGTCGGCGCGGATATAGGTACGGATCATGGTATGCTTCCGGCATACCTGTTGCAGCATGATATTTGCAGGTATATGTATGTTAGCGATATAAGCGAAATTGCTTTATCTAAGGCAAAGAAGCTTATTAAAAGCCTTGGTTTGCAGGATAGGGCAAGCTTTGTACATGCAAATGGCTTTAGCGGTATACCAAGTAGTGTAGAATGCGTGTCTATATGCGGGCTTGGTGGGGAAACTATAGCGAATATAATAAAAAACACCCCTGAAACAAAGCCAAAGCTTATAATGTCCGCCCATACCAAATTGCCATACCTAAGGCGAAATATAAATGATATAGGCTATTCAATATCTAGGGAGATTGTTGCCCGTGCCGCAGGCAGATATTATGTAATAATAGAAGCATTAAATGGCAGTCAAATATTGAGCGATAAGGAATTAGAATTGGGCTTTAACATGCATTTTAACTGCAAGGAAGATAAGGAAAGATATTTTAATTGGCGCCTTAATATAGAAAAAAAGAAGCGCTTGAAAAATAATAACACGCTTGAATGGATAAAAGAGGAGCTTAATTATGAAGCAAGCAAGGGTTAAAGATATTTATCATTTAATAAACAACATGGCGCCATTTGAAACTGCTGAGGATTTTGACAACGTCGGTCTTCTTGTAGGGGATAAAGAGCAGATAGTCAACAATATCCTTGTCGCACTTGATTTAAACGATGATACTTTAGAATATGCGCTTAAAATCAATGCGCAGCTTGTAGTAGTCCATCACCCGCTTATATTTTCACCTATACAGAGTATAACTACGGATAGCTACGAAGGCAGGCTTATCTTAAAGCTAATAAAAAACAATATTTCGCTTATAGCAGCGCATACCAATATGGATAAATCTCCATATAGCGCAAGTTGCCAATTAGCTAAGAAACTTGAGCTTAAAAACACATCTATGGCAGATGAATACATATGCGTGGGAGATTTACCTGAGTCCCTTTCTGCTAATGAACTATGCTTACAGCTTGAAAAAATACTATCACAAAAGGTAGTACTAAGGGGTGATGAAAAGCTCATTATTAATAGGCTGGCTATTGCAGGCGGTTCATACAGCGAAGGCTTACATAGCGCAATAGATAGTGGTGCAAAGGCTTATTTAACCGGGGAGTTGCGCCATCACCATATACTTGAGGCAAACTCACTAGGGCTTGTCCTTTTTGAAGGCGGTCATTTTGAAACCGAATATCCTATGGTGCCCCATCTTACTGAGTGTTTACAAAAAGATGTAAATGCATTAGAATTAAATGTACGGGTGTTTTCTTCAAGGCTAAGCTAGTCTTTGAGAAACACGGAAGGGAGGCTATTAGTGAACCACATGGAACGCTTGTGGGATTATCAGGAAGCGGACGTAGCTGCGGATAATGTCAATAAAGAGATTGCTCGTTCGCCAAAGCGTCTGCGCCTGTTAAAACTGCGTGACAATATAAAAAAACAACAACGTTTCCTAAAAACTCTTGAAAACGAAGTGCTTGCCATGCTTGATCGCATTGAAATAATAAAGGAAGCTATCGGTATGAATGAAGAGCAGCTAAAACAGCTGCAGACAAAAATTCAAACCGAGCCTGCGCAGGACAGCGGTGAAGCCGGCGCATATATATCCGAAGTACAGCGCATAGTTAAGGATTTAAATTCCTTTGACCAGGAAACGAAAAAAATACGCCAGGAAGCGGCTGACAGAGAGAAAAAACAGAGGGATGTAAAGCGCCTTGCTGTAAAAATAAAGCTTGAATTTGACGAACTGCGTGATGAATATAATACAGAGTATCAAACTATGTCCGGCGAACTTAAACGCCTGCGCGCCATAGCTGCTGAAAAAGCGAAGCTTGTAGATAAAGAAGATATGGAGCGCTACAATGCAATCAAAAAGCATAGCACGCCGCCCATGGCAAAGTTAATAGATGACAAACTATGCGGCGGATGTAATATGTCATTCCCATCGTCCGTACTTATAGATATTAAAGCAGGCAAATATGTAGAATGTGAAACCTGCGGAAGGATGATAATTCTCTAAAAAATATTGAGGCAGCGAAATGGTCGCATGCATTGCATGAGGAAAGTCCGAGCACCGAAGGGCAGAGTGCCAGATAACATCTGGTGGAGGCGACTCCAAGGAAAGTGCAACAGAGATATACCGCCGATTTTTCGGTAAGGGTGGAAAGGTGCGGTAAGAGCGCACCGGCGGCATGGCGACTTGTCCGTCCTGTAAACCCCACTTGGTGCAAGATAACTAAAAGCGTAGGCTGCCCGCCCAGCTTTTAACGTTCGCTTGAGCGTATTGGCGACAATGCGCCTAGACAGATGACCATTCACGACAGAACTCGGCTTACTGCTGCGCTCAATACATAGTATAAGGCGATTAGCTATTTAAACTGATCTTTAAATGCTTTTCGCCTTTTATATTGGTAAATAGTTTGACGAATTCTATTTATTATATCCCCGCCAAAGAAAAGAAATAGGTTAGCTAAGCTAAATAGTATTGCAATCTTATGCTGCCAAGACATGAAAATAAACGATGAAAGATAGAACATTGCGTTGATTGCAGCAAGCCAGCTCATCTTAATTGGAAATAAGAAAAACAGCATAACCTGAAAATGTGGAAACTCTATCGCAAATGTAAAAAATAGCGACAAGTTCAGGTATGTATTTGGCGCATAACCTGTAATAAAGGCGGATATTATAGTGCCTATAGCGCCAAGTGCGTAGTATACAAGAAAACGTCTAGCGCCCCATTTTGTTTCAAGCGTTGTACCAATAAAATAATAGAAATAAAGTGAAAGCAGTACTGCAAAAGGTCTACCGCTAATGGGAACTATAAGAAATGTAAAAAGTCTCCATATTTCGCCTGCAAGCACGCTATCTCTAACAAGGGATAGGCGGGCAGATAGAAACGCCATGGGGAAAAATAAATCCAATAGATATACGCCGCCCATGGCAAATATTATGTACTTAAAAAAAGGTTTTATTGGGTATTTATATAAGCTGCGCTCTATTTTATTAATCCATTTCATGGTAAAACCTCCTTTGACTCAAGTGTATATTACCATAAAATGTAAACGACTTACAACAAGTTAGGGAAAGGAGAAGGTTATTGTATAAGCTCAGCAAATGTGCTGAAGAAATCCGGACAGTACCAACTGCCGCAGCCGTACAGCTTTTCATCGTCCACCATAAGCTGAAGCGATATACCGTTATTCATTTCAAGTAGCAACGTTTTATTACCTCCGCTTGAAGCGCTAAGGTAGCTTGCCCTGCTCAATATATGCATGAGAGTATCTATACTATCGCTATCCGTTATAGTGCCAACGCCCGAAAGCTTAAGCGCCACCGGTTTTGCGTTGCCGAGGGTAGATATAAGGTTTTCATTTCCTACTATTGCATTGCCGCCGTAGGATACCCTTTGAAAAACACGGTAGGTATCGCCTGTCTTTGCGGCGACGGCTGCTCCGTCCATATTTTTAACAGCATACACGCTTGTACCTTCAGAAACTATATTGCTTATAATATTTATATTAGAATCAACCAGTGCAGGTTCGTCAGTAAGAAGCCCTACTTCGCCTATATTTCTGGAAAGCAAGCTATCCGATAATGAAGAGGGGTTTGTAAGCAGGCGGTAATATTTTCCTTCAGCTTGTATAAGCGGGAAGTTTGCGCCTGAGCCGCTAGCCCATATACCTCCGACCCTTCCTTTTGATACATTGTCTGAAAGTTTTATGCTGCCCTTGGCTACTGCCAGAGTCTGCACAGCCATGCTATTATTATCAGACCCTGCGGCGACTGTCTTTATCTGCCTTTGTTTCTCCTGTTCATTTTTGATGATGTTGTATCCGCTGAAAAACACAAGCGCGAGCGCACAAGCAAAGACAACAACACGCCTTGTACTTATCTTAGGTTTTGTTTTGGTATTTTGCATATTTACTCTATGGACTATTTTTGCCCATGAAGTCGCAGAGGGTTCTATTTTTTCAAACATCTCATCGGCGATTTCGTTTAGCTTATCAAGTTTTTTCATCAATCATCACCTTTTTCTAATAGTTTCTTAAGTTGCTTTCTGCCCCTTGAAAGCCTACTTGCGATGGTACCGGAAGTAGAATTCAGCATACTTGCTATTTCGTCTATAGTGTAATTTTGGTAGTAGTAGAGCAGAAAAGTTTCTCTCATATCCGGCGATAGGCTGTGAACAGCCTGTAAAAGCGCCTGTTTTTCAAGCCTATCCTCTATTGGGTTATCTTCATCAGGGTGCATTTCAAGCTTTTCAGTACCTATAAATACACGCTTTACCCAGCCGCTGCGCCAAATATCCCGGCATAGGTTGAGCGCAACTTTTAGCAGCCATGCCTTTTCCTTGCCTTCTTCAAGAGTTGGTTTGTTTAATATAAGCCTTAGGAAGGTTTCTTGCATAACATCTTCTGCACGCCCTAAATCGCCAAGGTAAAAGTAGCTCACGCGGAGTACATCCTTTGAGTAACGTATATACAGCGTTTCTGCAAAAGAGTTATAGTCTTCTAAAGACGCCTCACTCACCATCCCTTCACCCAATAAACGGATTAGAAGGCACTTTCCTTGCATCGGATGATAGTTTATTTTTTGTATTTGTTATAAACCTATCTTTATTCAGTACCGCTCTTTTATGTGTGCCTTTTCCTATAAGACCTATTTCATCATAGGCTTCTATTTCAAAAGAGTAAACTCTGCCCTCAATTTTTATTAGTCTGCTAAACGCAGATACGTACATAGTTTCAGGTGTTGCGGATACATGTGTTATAGAAATTTCCGTTCCTACGGAGGTTTCTCCTTCTCTTAGGAGCGGAATAAGGCTTTCAGCTGCTGCCTTTTCCATAAGGGCTATCATAACCGGGGTTGCAAGCACTTTAACACTTCCGGAACCAATATTTACGGCAAGGTGCTTTTCTTCAACCGTTAGCTCCGCCTTTCCAAACACATTATCCATTATTTCCTCCTTATTTTTTAATAATCAATAATAAAAATACTTATATCCTTATATAATTATAGGGTATACGAAAAATTATTCAAGCTATTTTTGCGGTTATTCAGCTTTATTGTGAAAGTTTTGTCATGTATGCTATAATAATGGTATCAATTTAGGAGGTGCAAAATGCCTTTTCAATTAGTACACACGAATTTCAATGTGCTGGATCTCAAAAAATCAATGGACTTCTATCAAAATATGCTCGGCTTAAAAGAGGTCAAACGAATTGTCGCTCCTGATGACAGTTTTATAATCGTCTATATGGCGGATGAAAAAAACTATTGTCAGCTGGAACTCACATGGCTTAGGGATAGGGAAGAACCTTACGACCTTGGTGAAAAAGAATTCCACATCGCTTTTACTACTTCTGACTTTGATGCTGCATATAAAAAACATAAGGAAAGCGGCGTAATATGCTTTGAAAACCCCGCTATGGGAATATATTTCATAGAAGATCCTGATGGCTACTGGGTGGAGATAATGCCTAAATAGGCATTATCTTTTGCTTATATTTGCAGCACGGGCTATAAAAACGAGAGGTGATATTATGCGAAAAACAAAAATAATGTGCACATTAGGTCCCGCTTCATCCAGCAGGGAAGTAATACGGGAACTGGCAATTGCCGGTATGAATATGGCGCGTTTTAATTTCTCACATGGTACCCATAAAACTCATTTGGAGCTGTTTAAAGAGCTACTATATGTTCGTAATGAGCTCGATCTTCCTATAGGCGCACTGCTTGACACCAAAGGTCCTGAAATACGTATAGGTTGCTTTAAAAAGGGCAAGATTAAGCTAAAACAGGGTGATTCTTTTACGCTAACCACTAGGGATGTAATAGGGGATAAAAGCATGGTGTCTGTCAGCTACCCCGACCTGCCTAAAGACCTTGGTGATAAAAGCAGGATTCTGCTTGACGATGGTATTTTAGAGCTTGCTATAATAAGCAAAACGGATACCGATGTAGTATGTGAGGTTATATCCGGTGGCGAACTTAGCGACCGTAAGGGGATTAACCTGCCAGGAACACATATATCAATGCCATACATAAGCGAGCAGGATAGGGAGGACATACTCTTTGGAATACGCACAGGTTTTGACTATATTGCGGCATCGTTCGTACGCTCAAAGGAAGACCTGATTGAGGTAAGAAAACTCCTAGATGAAAACGGCGGTGAACATGTACAAATTATGGCAAAGATTGAAAACCCCGATGGTGTAGCAAATATAAAAGAAATAATTAATCACAGCGATGCTATAATGATTGCTAGAGGCGATATGGGCGTTGAAATTCCTCTTGAAGAAGTGCCCATATTGCAAAAATACATCATAAAAGAAGCGCTGATTGCAGGTAAACCTGTAGTTACTGCTACGCAGATGCTCGATAGTATGGTAAGAAACCCACGTCCCACAAGGGCAGAGGCTACCGACGTTGCTAACGCAATATATGACGGCACCAGTGTTACAATGCTATCCGGTGAAACTGCAAACGGTGAGTATCCTGTTGAAGCGGTTCGCACAATGGCACGTATAGCCGAAAGAACCGAGAGGGATATAAACTATGCTAAACGCTTCTATGAGAACTATGCCGAAAAAGGCATTTCCTCCAATATTGCCGATGCTATATCCCATGCTACCTGTCTTATCGCTTATAATCTTAATGCAAAAGCTATTATAACTGTAACCACTTCGGGTTCAACTGCGCGCATGATAAGCAGGTTCAGACCCGAAATGCCCGTTATTGCCTGTACTCCAAGTTCGGAAACCCTCAGACAGTTGGCACTATCTTGGGGTGTTGAAGCTATAATGGTAGGGGAGGAAAGGGTTACAGAAATTCTATTCAACCAAGCTGTTAACGCCGCAAGAAGAGCAGGATATGTTGAAAACGGAGATACGGTTGTACTTACTGCAGGCGTTCCGCTTGCAACCGCCGGAACTACCAACCTTATTAAAGTAGTGCGCGTTGGCGAAGGGCAATAGGAAAGGTGTTTTAGTGCAGGATTATTCAAGTTATGTTTCACCATTTTCCGCGAGGTATGCAAGCCCACAGATGCAGTATCTGTTTTCTCAAAGGCACCGCAGTATAATTTGGAGAAAGTTATGGTTAATCCTTGCGGAAAGCGAGAAGGAACTGGGGCTAAATATTACAGATGAGCAAATCGCTGAAATGAAAGCGAATATCGAAAATATTAACTTTGATGCCATAAGTTCCTACGAAAAAGAACTTCGCCACGATGTAATGGCGCATGTATATGCCTTTGGTGATGTTGCGCCAAAGGCAAGACCTATAATACATCTAGGAGCTACCAGCTGCTATGTGGGCGACAATGCAGATATTATAATATTAAGGGATGCGCTTGGTATATTGCTTAAACGCTTGGTTGATATTGCAAAGAATCTTGCGAAATTTGCACATAAGTATAAGGATATGCCTACCCTTGGTTATACCCACTTTCAGCCCGCACAGCCTACCACGGTGGGTAAGAGAGCCTGCCTTTGGCTTCAGGATGTTCTTATAGACATTATCGAAACTGATAGGGTTAAAAACAGCCTTCTCCCGCTTGGCTGCAAGGGCACTACGGGTACTCAGGCATCCTTCCTTGAACTTTTTGATGGCGACTATGAAAAAGTAAAGTCGCTTGATGAAATATGCGCTAAAAAAATGGGCTTTGAAAAGGTCATTCCTGTTTCAGGGCAGACATATACAAGAAAACAGGATAGCATTGTATTGAACCTCTTATCTCAAATAGCGCAAACTGCACAAAAATTCAGCAACGATATTCGCCTCTTGCAGCATCTCAAAGAAATAGAAGAGCCCTTTGAGAAAAAACAGATAGGTTCATCTGCAATGCCGTATAAACGCAACCCTATGCGCACAGAGCGTATGGCTGCGCTTTCAAGGTTTATTATTTCAAATGCGCAAAATGCTGCATTTACTGCTGCTGAGCAGTGGTTTGAGCGTACACTGGACGACAGCGCTAACCGCAGGTTTTCATTATCTGAAGGTTGCCTTGCGGCTGACAGTCTGTTGATACTTTTTAGTAATGTAAGTTCCGCATTGGTTGTATATCCCGCGGTTATAGAAAAACATCTTAAAGAAGAACTGCCTTTTATGATGGTAGAAAATATTCTTATGGAAGCCGTTAAACGCGGCGGGGACAGGCAGAGCCTGCATGAAAAGCTGCGTAAATACAGTATGCTTGCAGGTAAAAGCGTAAAGGAAGAAGGACGCGCTAATGATTTAATAGAACGTATTCTCTCCGATGAAGATTTTTCCTTTATCAAAGATGATTTAGACTCCATTACCGATACAAAGCTATATATAGGCTGTGCTGAAAAACAGGTTGAGGAATTTTTATCGGGTGAAGTTAAAACCGTGCTAGCTGCTTTTGATGATATGGAAAGTATTTCTGCCGAACTTAAAGTGTAGAGCAATTTTTTTCTTGCCTTATATGCAAAAATCGCAATTGATATCTAAAATTTACATACATGAATCTATATATTTATACCATGATTAGGCTTGTTGTTACATATGCAGAGCTTGACTGTAAGCAGAAAATGGTTAAAATTGTGGTGAGAGAATATATCCTTATTAATTATTTATATTTCTGAAAGGAGAGTTTATGGAATTCTCAAATAATATTATAGTGTCCTATATTGAGGAGGACAACGAGCAGCATAGTCTTTTTCATGTAAGACCTCTGCTTGATATGAACGGTCCTGTATCCAAGCAGACTATTTCATCTTTTAAGGATACAGGTTATCTGCGTATAGCTCCGGATAAAAAAGAACAATATAGCTTTAAGGAACGTATGCGCTCGCTCGGGAATTTTTGTGTTATTAATTTCTTCGGCGTTGAAGAAGGTGCAGGGAAGATTAGACCCAACCGTAACTATGCCCCGCAATTTGGAGAGGTACATCAATTTATTATTTATTCCGATGTAGTGCAGCCGCTTCCAAAGGATTTAGTTTATGAAGTTGTAACCGGCGGGGTGGAGGGGAAACCCATTACTCAAAGCGCTACGCCTACATGTTACCTTAGAAACGGCGGAAGAATACAAGGACCATATAATGCGGAAGATGGTAGCCCCACAAACAACCTTGTGGCAATACGCCCCGATAGCCCCTCTCTATTTGCGGTAACGCTTCCAAACGGGCAGGAGAGGCTATTCTATTGGCCCGGAAGCGAGCAGACTTCTTCAGTTGAGCGTGTCCGTCTTATGGATAAGACTGTAGATAATTTTAAAGAAGATACGGGCGAGATAAAGGAAGTAGCTGCATCTCGCAGTAAAAAAACCGATACCCAAATAACAGGCTTTGCAAGCGGCAGGCGCATAAAGGAAAATATAAAAGGCGGTATGAGCTTTAAACCCCTAACCAAGCCTCTGGATGCCCTAAGGCGGGTTATGTCTGCTGTGGTAAACAACGAAGCCATGCTTTCTGATGCTGTAAGTTATATGCTAAGCATTCCTCAGTTTAAGAATAGCGTAGATAAAAGACTTGCAAAAAGCGATAAAGAAAACCCGTTAATTACAGCATTCAACGAACAGCTTAACAGCCTTGAAGCTGAAAGGCTGAGGCTGCTTATGGAGATTGAAAAAGCTAAGGAAGATGAAAAAAGCTATGCCAAACATGTTCTGGAGGAAATATCTGCGCAGGAAAAGGATAAGCTTGATAATATAACTAAACAGATAGAGGAGGCGGAACAGTCCTTAAGCTCTATTAAAAAAGAACAGTCGCAGCTTATAGATATGCGCAATAATATAGCCAGCGAAATTTCCTTACTAAATAGTACGCCTCTTGCATTAAGGCGTGAGGGAGAGGTTGAGCCTATCATATATGCAGTTCAGCGCCTGCGTGAGCATATTCAAAGCGCAGGTTTTGATATAAGCATAGATAGCGCGCGCTATCTGCTAACACTTCTTTTGCTTGAGCCGCAGGTTCAGCTTTGCACTGCTACTCTGGCGGATTCCGGCGTTTTAGCTGCTACAATTGCAAATGCCTTAGGTGCCCCATATTGCTTCTGTCTTGAAGATGATGAACATATTGCCTCTTTTAGCGGAGGAAATGGGTTTTCTTTTGCGGTAGTATCAAGGGGCAGCAGACAGCCTAGCAGCTTTACTCGCCTAATACTATCAGATAAGGCAGAGCCTTTCGGTAAAGCTTATCGCTATATGCCTTGGCCCTGCTTTTATTTAGAAAGCTACGAAACAAAACAGGGATTTACTAAGCTGCTACCATGCGATAAGCCTATAAGCGCAGAAGCCTTGATGGAAGAACTTATTATAAATACTGCTGAAAAGCTGTCTGATGAGGCTGAAAAAATACTTGACAGTATAATTAAAAATTTTGAAGAGCAGGGGGTTATGCTGCCTGTTAGCCTATATCAGCGTATACGGAACGTAATTTTAGCTGTAAGCAACCATATTGAGGGCGGGATAATAAAGGCGCTTGATTTTGCAATTTCAAGCTATCTTATACCTTTTGCCAAAAACAATAAGATAGATTTGTATATACCTGAAGATATACTTGTGAATCTTCATAAGACAAAAAAAGTACTGTGATACATATTTCAAGCACTGCAAACCCTAGGGTTAAATTATTGTCTTCTCTGGCACAGGCAAGCGCAAGAAATGAGCATGGCTTGTACCTTGTTGAGGGAGAAAACATGGTAAGGGAAGCTGTTCGAACTGGTAAAGCGCTAAGCGTGCTGATTGACGAAAGTAAGCTTTCTTTATACGAAAAAAGTATACCGAGTGGAATAGAAATAATAACGCTTTCAGGGCATGTAATTAAAAAAATATCAACCACTGTAACCCCTCAGGGTATACTTGCGCTGTGCGCTTTGCCACAAGAAACAAGTTTAGGCGATATAGGCACAAGAGTTGTTGTGCTTAATGGCGTTCAGGATTCCGGCAATGTTGGTACCATATGGAGAACGGCTGAGGCAGCAGGTTTTACAGGCTTACTTATGGATAATAACTGTGCTGACCCATTCTCCCCAAAAGTATTGCGCTCTTCAATGGGTGCGTGTTTCAGAATACCTGTTATAAGGCTTGACGATTTATGCGGGGCATTTAAATATTTCAGCGGTTTTTCAATAATAGCTACCAGCCTTGAAGGTGAAACGTTATTTAAAACCTCTCTTCCAAAAGACAATATTCTTATAATAATAGGCAGTGAAGCTAGGGGAATACATGAGGATGTATTAAGTTACGCGACCCGGAAAGTAAAAATACCAATGAAAGGGCAAACGGAGTCCCTAAACGCCTCAATAGCTGCCGCGATAATAATGTATGAAATAATGCGCAGATAGTTTTTATACAAAACATTCAATGGTAAGTAGTCTTAAAAAGTTGCATAATTCAGTACAATCCGAAATTTCTGTTAAAAAAATAGGGTAGAATGAATCATTTTTTTGTGTGGTTTAATATGATTTTTTCTTATTAATAAAAAACAAATTATGGCGAGTTGTAAAATAAAGTGCAACAGAAAAGACCACTCTTTCTCTGATACAATATTAGTGCAAAAAACAAGTAAAGGAGAAAGAAATGGCCTACAATTATTGTATCAGAAAGAGGAAGAAAGGTAC
>DUQK01000014.1 GCA_012837835.1 Christensenellaceae bacterium
ACACCTCTAATATTTCTTGACTTATTATATCATATTCTGCTCATTTTATCTTGATTTTATTGACCTTTGTAGCTCCTTAAAATGACAAAATCCCAGCTGATACGCTGGGACTTTGTCGACAGGCTGAGGCAAGCACTTCATACGCTTGCCTTTTTATATTAGCATCAGCTAAATATGCTCTTTACCTTATCTAAAAAGCTCTCGCTCTGTTGATATTCCTTGCCTGAAAGGCTTTTTTCAAATTCCCTTAGCAATTCCTTCTGTTTTTCGCTAAGGCGCTTTGGCGTTTCAACTGTAACAGTTAATATAAGGTCTCCCTTGGTTTTTGAGTTGAGCCTTTGTATACCCTCGCCTTTTATGCGGAACTTAGCGCCCGACTGAGTGCCCTCGGGTATATTATACTTAATGCTTCCCTTAAGCAGAGGCACATCTATATTTGCACCTAGCGCCGCTTGGGTAAATGAAATAGGCATATTAAGCAGCAAATCCGCGCCGTTTCGCTTAAACAGCTTGTGGGGCATTACATTTACTACTATCTGAAGGTCGCCGGGAGGACCGCCTCTAAAACCCGATTCCCCCTGCCCTTGCATTACAACAACCTGTCCGTTGTCTATGCCTGCGGGTATGTTTACAGTTGCGGTACGCTTTTTCTGCACCCTGCCTGTGCCGGAACAATCCTTACAGCGGTGTTTTATTACCTGCCCTGTTCCGCCGCAGTTAGTACAGGTGCGCACAGTTACCATGAAACCACCGGAAGACCTAACCTGCCCTGTACCGTTACATACATGACAGGTTTCAGACTTAGTTCCGGGCTCAGCTCCCGTGCCTGTACATGTGGCGCAGTTTTCCTCACGGGTAAAATCAAAAGATTTTTTAGCTCCGAAAGCCGCTTCCTCAAAGCTAACCTTAAGGCTGAATCTTAAACTATTGCCTGCCATAGGGCGGCTAGCTCTTCTTGAGCCGCCTGCTCCGGCTCCGCCAAAGAGCTCATCAAATATGCTGCCAAAGCCGCCAAAGCCACCGAAACCGCCAAAGCCGTCCATATCAAAGCCGCCCGTATTAAGACCGTCTTTGCCAAACCTATCGTATTTTTCGCGTTTTTCAGGGTCGGAAAGTACGGCATTAGCCTCATTAAGCTCCTTAAAACGCTCCTCCGCTGTTTTATCATTGGGGTTAAGGTCGGGGTGGCATTCCTTTGCTAATTTTCGGTAAGCCGTTTTTATATCATCCTGTGAAGCGTTTCTATCAACGCCAAGCACTTCATAATAATCTCGCTTTGTTGCCATATCGTTATCCTTTAGCGAAGGGGCTTGTTTTTTTAAGCCCCTTCAGCAAAATTATTGCACATCTCCGTCGGCGTTTACCGTACCGTCCGGGTTTTCAGCAGGCTGAGCATCTACTTCAGGCGGCATCTGTCCGCCGGCTTGGTCTTGATATATCTTTCCAAATATATTGTATACTTTCTGGGTGATGTTATCCATCTCCGCCTTAATTGCGGCAGGGTCGTTACCCTCGCGAAGCTTCTTAAAGTTATCAAGCTCGTTTTGCACGGTTGCTTTATCCTCAGCAGAGAGCTTATCGCCATTATCCTTGAGCTGTTTTTCCATCTCATAGATTAGGCTATCTGCACGGTTGAGTGTTTCTACCTCTTCCTTGCGCTTGTTGTCCTCTGCTGCATATTGCTCCGCTTCTTTTACGCGGGCTTGGATTTCTTCCTCGCTCATATTGGTGGAAGCGGTAATAGTTACATTCTGTTCCTTTCCGGTGCCAAGGTCCTTAGCGCTTACATTTACTATGCCGTTTTTATCTATAGTAAACTTAACTTCAATCTGAGGCACTCCGCGGGGCGCGGGAGCTATGCCTGTAAGCTGGAAGCGACCTAGGGATTTATTGTCGTACGCCATGGGTCTTTCGCCTTGCAGTACATTTATTTCTACCGTGGTCTGCCCATCGGCAGCGGTTGAGAATATCTGCGATTTTTCCGTAGGTATAGTGGTATTACGCTCAATGAGCTTTGTGAATATATGCCCCTCGGTTTCAAGACCGAGTGAAAGCGGCGTTACGTCAAGCAGCAGTACATCCTTTACATCTCCGCCAAGAACGCCCGCTTGTATAGCGGCGCCAAGCGCAACGCACTCATCAGGGTTGATACCCTTGAAAGGTTCTTGCCCAGCTATGTTCTTTACCGCATTCTGCACGGCAGGTATACGGGTTGAACCGCCAACAAGTATTACCTTGTCTATATCGTTTGAAGTAAGGTCTGCATCCCTAAGGGCTGTCTGCATAGGACCTATAGTGCGCTCAACCAGGTCGTGCGTCAGTTCTTCAAACTTAGCGCGTGTAAGCATAACATCAAGGTGCTTAGGTCCGTTTGCATCTGCGGTAATAAACGGCAGGTTGATGTTTGTAGTCATAGCGGTTGAAAGCTCTATCTTGGCTTTTTCTGCAGCTTCCTTAAGGCGCTGCTCGGCCATACGGTCCTGCCTTAAGTCTATTCCGTTTTCATTTTTGAACTGATCGGCTACATAATCGATTATGCGGTTATCAAAGTCATCTCCGCCGAGCCTAGTATCGCCGTTTGTGGCAAGCACTTCAAACACGCCATCGCCAATTTCAAGCAGTGATACATCAAAGGTACCGCCTCCAAGGTCAAACACGAGTATTTTGTGTGAATGCTCTTTATCAAGCCCGTATGCAAGCGAAGCTGCGGTAGGCTCGTTTATAATGCGCAGTACTTCAAGCCCTGCTATACGCCCCGCGTCCTTAGTTGCCTGGCGCTGGCTGTCTGAAAAGTATGCGGGTACGGTAATAACCGCCTGGGTTACCTTTTCGCCTATATAGCTTTCCGCATCGCTCTTCAGCTTTTGAAGTATCATAGCGCTTATTTCCTGCGGGTTATAGGTTTTTCCGTCTATATTGACGCTGTAATTGCTGCCCATCTCACGCTTTACAGATGTAATAGTGCGCTCGGGGTTGGTTATTGCCTGGCGCTTTGCAATTTCGCCTACAAGACGCTCGCCATCTTTTGTGAATGCAACAACCGACGGGGTTGTGCGCGAACCCTCAGCATTGGGTATTATTACGGGCTCTCCGCCCTCCATTACAGCAACGACGCTGTTTGTTGTACCAAGGTCAATTCCGATAATTTTACTCATAATTAGTTTCCTCCAATTTATATAATATTAGTTGTATTTATGTTATTGTTCTGCGACTACTTTTACCATCGCATGGCGCAAAACATAATCGCCCATTTTATAACCTTTTAGAAGTACCGCGCTTACAGTGCCCGGCTCTCCAGCAGAGGCATCATCCTGCGCTACCGCATCTTCAAGGCGGGGGTCAAACACTTCGCCTTGCCTATCGATAACTTCAACGCCTCTTTTTTCAAGCGCATCCATAAGCTTCCTATATACCAGCTTAACGCCTTCAAGAACCGCATCTCCTTCATCATTTGAAGATTGTATTGCACGTTCTAAATCGTCGCAAACGGGAAGTATGGTTTTTATAAACGCACCGGCTCCATCGTCAAAAGCTTCCGCTCTGGTATTTTTTGTACGGCGGCGGTAGTTGTCAAACTCCGCCTGCACTTTCTGCGCGAGGTTTAAATATTCATCCCTTTCGCTTAGTGCATTTTCAAGCTCTTCTTCAAGGTTTATTTCGTATTCGAGTTCTATTTCTTCTTTGGATAATTCCTCCTGAAGTTCCTCATCAGAGGTTAGTTCCTCCTGCTCTAAATCTTCTAAAGGCTTTTTAACTTCGTCCATGCCTGTCTTTCACGCTCCTAAACTGTTTTTTAACATACCGCTGAGTATACTCGCCGTACTTGATAGAGTGGTAAGCAGCTCCTGATAGGGCATACGCATAGGACCTATCACAGCAACGGAACCTCTATGGCCATTGCCCATCTCGTAGGAAGCAACTACAACGCTGCAATCTTCAAGCTCCACTATACCGTTTTCATGACCTATGTATGCGCAGATACCCTGCTTAACTCCCCTTGACATGAGCTTAAGCAAATTTTGCTTTTCCTCAACTGCACTTAAGAAGCTGCGAGCTTTTTCAACATCGGAAAACTCCGTATGAAAAAGTATATTCTGCGAACCGAATACCCTAAGCTGGTCTGCTGAAGCTTGTTTTTCCATTTGCTTTGCAAGCTCCCCTACGCCCTGCATTACCCTAGGTTCAAGTTTAGCGTGGATTGCTATCCCCTGCAGAAGACCCTGCACCTCGCTAAGCGTCCTTCCACTGAAGCGTTCACTCATCGCGCGGGATATACTGTACAGGTCGTCTGCTGTAAGTTCGCTTGAAACCTGAACCACTGCATCCCTTATTATACCTGCATCGGTGAGCACAACAAGCAGCGCGCGTGCGGACGATATGGGCATAAGCTGCAAGGAGTTAATCCGCAGATCCTTCTGCCTTGGCAACATTACCGCCACCGTGTAGCGACACATATCGCTAAGCGACTGGGCGATAGTGCACACCACATCCTCCATCTGTTGAAGGCGGGCAATGAGCGCCTTTTCCGTACCTGTATCCTTTATGGGATTTATAAGCCCATCATTTATTAGATGGTCTACATATAAACGGTACGCATGTACATTAGGTACACGCCCACTGGATACATGGGGCTGGGTTAGATAGCCCATTTCCTCAAGATCGCTCATCTCATTGCGTATGGTTGCACTGGAGTACTCGGGCATGTAATGGCGCGCAATGGTGCGTGAGCCGACAGGCTCCGCGGTTTTGACATAGTCTTTAATAACCGCTTCAAGCACTTGTTTTTTACGCTCTGTAATCATGCCTTACCTCCTCCTGTATTTTTGCTTGTTAGCACTCTCGCCTTTCGAGTGCTAACCCGCATGTATAATGTAACATGCCATAGGATTTTTGTCAAGGGGTATTTTGAATTTGTTTAGGATTGAGTGTATAATTGACTTGATTGATATACTATGCTATTAATACCCTCAAGTAAGCGTTTGTTGTTTCTATAGTATATTATACTTGGTGAATGATGTTTTGATACAAGATGTTGAAGGAGATTGGAATTGACACAAGATTTTTGGGATAAAGCAAAAAGTTTTATTACCACTGACAATATCGCTTTGCTATCGGTTATTATTACTGCTATGATTTTTATAATAAATAGACACGCTGAATTGCGATATAAAAAGCATGATGACAAAAAAGCTCAATATATTAAACTAATTGAGTTGTTAAATGTAATATATACTGCAACCAAAAACAAAAAAGACATAGCGTACAATATTATGTGTAACCTCTAGTAGGAAAGTGGATAGCAAAAGAGGTCCTTTTCTTGTAAAATTTGTTAGCCTACAAAAACAATGAAAAGGAGACCTCTCTATGAACCATTTTACCA
>DUQK01000015.1 GCA_012837835.1 Christensenellaceae bacterium
ACACCTCTAATATTTCTTGACTTATTATATCATATTCTGCTCATTTTATCTTGATTTTATTGACCTTTGTAGCTCCTTAAAATGACAAAATCCCAGCTGATACGCTGGGACTTTGTCGACAGGCTGAAAAGCCCATGACAGGGCTTTTTTTATTTGAGATTTTTAGATTTGCTAATTAACTACTTGTTTCTTTTATCTCCAAGGAACATTGAAAGTTCCTGCGGTCTTTCTAGCACATATCCGCATCCTGCAGCGACAGCTTCCTGAGGATGGTCTGCCACAAAGCAGGGCGCTCTAAGTTCTTCCTCCATTACCTGTCTTAAACCCTTTAAATTTGCACCTCCGCCGGTTAGCACTATACCGTTATCAAATACATCATTTGCAAGCTGAGCGGGCAGATGCTCTATAACACCTATAAGTGCTTCAATAAAATTGCGCTTAGGCTCGTTTAAAGCTTCCGTAACCTCTGATGGAGAAAGTGATATTTGTTTAGGTAAACCCGTCACAAGACTTCTTCCCGCAACAGGTATCGTAACCTCTGTTTCACCTATTTCTTTTAAATTACCCACAGCACATTTTACATCTTCTGCGGTCTTAAAACCAATTAGCAAACTATATTTAAGGCGTACATAGCGTATTATTGCATCGGTAAAAGCATCTCCACCATCTATTTCAGCGCTTTCAGCCATAATTTCACCAGATGCTATGGCAGCCGCGTGCGTATTTGCACCGCCTATATCCACCACAAGATGCCCAACATGAGGCATTACATTAATGCCCGCACCTATTGCTGCCGCCAATGGTCTTGGTAAAAGTGTCGTGCGGCGAGCACCGGCTTCTAGCATGCCTAATATAAGCTGCCTTTTTTCAAGTTCATTTGCCATACAGGAAATTGAAAGTACAGCTCTAGGTCTTGAAAATATACGCTTACCTATAACCAGTGTTATAAAATGATTTAGCATTATACTAAGCATATCAAAATCGCGTATTACGGCAGATTGGAGCGGACGCACTACCTCTATATGACTTGGTTCCCTGCCTAAAATTTTATAGGCATCAGTACCTATGGCGATTACATTTCTTGCATCGTAGTCAAAGGCAAGCATAGCAGGCTCATTCAGTACAATACCTCTATCTTTTGCATATATAAGTACATTTGTAGAACCTAAATCTATTCCGATATCCTCAATTGTAGCCATATTACTCCACCTCCATTAAAAGCACTTCCCCACTTTATGCGATAATTATAATATAAATCATCATTAATTACCACTATTTAGCCACACAACCACCACTTCAAAGCGATTAAGAGCTTTTCCATAGGCTCCGCCTGCCAAAAATATCTACTATCATTATCGCAACCTCTCCTTTGAGTAGCGGCACTTGTAACTTGCGTAAAAGTCTTGGCTCTTCCTTTGTACGTACTGACTCAGCGAAGGAATAAAAAACCTTGTTTTTGATTAAGCCCGCGTACCATTGGTCCACTAAATCAAGCGGTGCAAGGCTAATATTACCATAAGTATCTGTTATGGGCATAGTATCTTCAGGGCTTACTGTATAAGAATTCAAGCTAACATCATAAAAACCTATACCCGGCAGCACCGAAGCATCCAGCATGACGCTATCCTGCATAAGTGGTGTCAATACTTTTACCCTATGTTCAGACAGCCTCTTTCTTGAAATTGAAACCGCATAAGGGCTTATATCCGCCCCAATAAACTGACGTTTATTATTTGATGCAGCAACTAGTGATGAACCGGAACCGCACATTAAATCAGCAAAATAATCCCCCTCTTTTGTTGTGGATAAGATAATCCTCTCAAAAAGGGCTTCAGGTTTTTGACTATCAAAACCAGTATATTCCCTATTTCTCGCGGTAATTTGTACTATATCATCCCAAACATCGTTTGGATAAGTAGGAGCGTCGTCATAGTAAATATATTTTCTCTCGCCCGATTTGAGAGTTCGGTAGCTCTTTCCGGTATAATCAGTATGCCTTTTTAGATGGTTTTTATTATCCCTTTTCTTTCCACTAGGTACGCCATATATATTGAAGTAGCGTTTTTGGTGGTTTTTGGAATAATAGAGTATGGTTTCATGCCTCCTGCCGAAAAACCTCTTTGCCGAGCCACCGGTCTTGTAATGCCATATAATTTCATTTATGAAATTATTAGTTCCGAACACCTCGTCAACAATTTGCCTAGCCTGATATGAAAAGCGATCGTCTATATGAAAAAACAAGGAACCACTATCTGAAAGCAACTTGTGTGAAAGCTCCAATACTGCGCGCAGGAAAGACGCATAATCCTCCGATGAATTTATATTATAATTCTTAAAGGCTGGCTGTTCTAAATAGAAATCACCCATCTCCCAGCCCTTTTTTCCTATTGGCATTCTAAGTACAGGAGACTTGTCTGAAATAGCTGGCGGGTCAATGTATATGCACTGTATCTTACCATAGTAGATACCTAGAGGTAAATTTAAAACATCCCCATTTACAAGTAAACCTCCGGGACCTTTGAAGCTTGACTGCTCATAATCACAAAATGCTCTTTGCCAGATCATTAAAAGCCCTCTGCACATTTATATTCATCTATATATTCAGTCAATTTAAATATAAAATTGCTCTGTTCTTTGCTTTCAAATAGCACCATAGCCGCTCTCTTACAAGCATTTATAAATTCGGGTGAAAAACCATTCATGCCGCTTTGCATAAGTGGACAAACAGGCCAGGCTCTGGCATCCAGCATTATTCCTCGAGAAGTTTTGCCATTACTAACTCTTAAATAGGGTATGACAGGAAAAAACATACATGCTAATGGTCTATTTTCCCTATCACAATTAGCACTGCATATTAATATATTTGCTTCAAATGGGTATGCTACCTTTAATATGTCAAACCCAGAAACATACTTATCATATATATTTTTTTCTTCAGGGAAAAGAAACATGCCCTCTCCCGCTTCGCTAGAAGCGCAACAGGCATTAAAACAAACTCTCCCGCAATCCGTACTAAGCGGTGTTGCTTCGTTTAAAATATTCCTAGCACTCAACACAGCGCTTGCTGCATCCATTGTTTACCTCCCTAAAAATCGCATTTAATTGTAACACGCTTTACATTGCTTGACAAGAAATTGTACGTCTTGTATCATTTGTTTAATGAATTAGTGGAGGAAGTCAATGCGTTTTTCTATTCCGGGCGAAGTGCTTGAAGCTCTGCAGCGCTTAAATGATGCGGGGCACGAGGCGTATCTTGTTGGTGGATGCGTTCGGGATGATTACCTAGGCATACCTCCGTATGATTTTGACATCTGCACAAGCGCATATCCCGACGAGATTATAAACTGCTTTCTCCATGAAAAAAGAATTGAAGTAGGCAAAGTACACGGTACGATCGGGGTTATCTTAAACAATATACAAATTGAGATAACGACCTACCGAAAAGATGGTCCTTACCCAGATAATAGACACCCCGAATATATAAGCTTTACTCGCAGCCTTGCTGAAGACTTAAAAAGACGTGATTTTACCATGAATGCGCTCGCCTGGCACCCTTCAAGCGGAATTATTGATCTATTTGGCGGCAGGGAAGATTGTGACAGAGGTATTATCCGCTGTATTGGCTCCCCTGCTATGCGTTTTTCTGAAGATGCACTTAGAATACTTAGGGCTTTACGTTTTGCAAGCACATTTTCATTTTGCGTTGAAAAAGCGGCAGCCTTTGCCATGTACGAAAAGAAAGACTTACTAAAGCATATAAGCGCTGAGAGAATAGCTTCAGAGCTTAATAAACTTATGGTAGGTGCAAGACCTGCAGATGTCTTTTTCCAGTTTCCGCGTATTCTATTTGAGGTGTTACCTCTGCTTGAACCTATGTATCATTGTCCACAACGCAGCGTCTTTCACAGCTATGATGTATGGGAACATACGCTTCGCGCACTTGATAAAACCCCAAGCGAGCTTGCCGTAAGGTGGGCAATACTGCTTCATGACAGCGGAAAACCACATACTGTAACCTATGACCCTGATGGCACAACACATTTTAGAGGACACCAGCGAGTAAGCGTACGCATCGCAAGAGAAACCATGAAAGCACTTAAACAAAGCAAAACGCTAACAGACGAAGTATGCCTGCTGGTTGCACACCATGACGATAGAATAGGACCTGATAACTTATTATCCTGGATTTCAAAACTTGGATCCGAAAGTTTCTTTAAGCTAATGCAAGTGCAAAGGGCAGATCTTTTAGCACACGCCCCTCATGTAGCAGAGCGCGTTGACAACCACGATGCGCTTGTAAATAGGGCGGAAGAGTTGATAAACAGCGGTGCCTGCCTTACTCTAAATGACCTTAACATAGACGGGCGCACGCTTATAGAAAATGGTTTTCAACCCGGTCCTTTTCTTGGTGAAACACTAAATCACCTGCTTGATAGGGTTGTAAATGGTTTTGAAAAGAATGATAAACAAACCCTATTATCGCTTGCTATTAAACGTCTTGAAGAATACAACAAAAGAAATAACAACATCAACTTGTAATTAACTTTCAAAAAAATAGTTTATTTCATCCTCAGTAAGCTCTCTCCAAGAACCTAGAGGGAGTTTTCCAAGGCGCAGTTTCCCACACTGTATTCGTTTAAGGTGCTTCGCTTTTGTCCCCACGGATTCAAGCATTCTGCGTATTTGTCTGTTGCGCCCTTCCCCAATAGATATAAGCAGCGTTTGCCCGCTTTCATTTTGACTGAGTACGCGTAGTTTCACGGGAACGACTTTGATATTATCAATGCATACCCCATGCCTTAATATGTCGATTTTGTTCTTTGAAAGGACATCTGTCGTCTGCACTATATAAGACTTAATTATCCCATAGCGAGGATGCGTTACACGCTTGGCAAATTCTCCATCATTTGTAAGTATAAGCAGACCTTCGCTATCTAAATCAAGCCTACCGGCTGGATAAAGCCGCACATTGAAGTCCTTAAACTTATCAAGCACGGTAGGTCTTCCCTCCGGATCTAAAGCCGTGCACACTTCACCCCTTGGTTTATGGTATAGTATGTAATATTTTTTATCCTCTAATTTGACTACTTCTCCTCTAAAAGACACAATATCCCCTTTTTCTACAACTATACCCATTTCTCTAACTGTTTGCCCGTTAACCTGAACGTAGCCTTTGCGTATATATTCTTCAGCTTTTCGCCTACTGGCGATGCCGCTATGCGCCAAATACTTTTGAAGCCGCAACAGATAAATCCTCCTTAATTGAAGCTATACTAATTGTAGCACAAATACACAAAAAAGTTACAATTATCATTCTTGACATATATTGAAACAAAAACTAAACTTATGCATATGAGCCTAGGGGGTGAGATTATTCTTACTGCAAATAATATAGGCAGGCGTATGCTCTTCTGGGGAGCGCTTGCGTTGATAGCTATTACCGGATATGAACTTATAGTGCGTATAGATGCCATGATACGCCCTTTGAGTATGTTCTTTAGAATGTGGATAGGTGAAAAAGTACCCTTTACACGCGCATTATCATATATCGATTGGAAAACATTTGAAAGACCCGCATATTTGCTATTTTGCGTAGTAAGCGGAATAATATCTCTGCTAGGTAGAAATAAACCCTTTATATTAATATGTAATATGGTACTTAGTGTAGCTCTATTTTTGTTATCACAACTTGTCGAAACACTTATATTTCCTGATGTGTTCAAAACACTTACGAATACTGCTCTTGTGCTCGTTTTCCTTGGCTCGTGCATAAGAATGGTCTATTATTTTTATTATAAAAAGAAAGTAATAAAAAACGATAGAACCGCCGTTTATAGACCATATGACCCTTTCAATATACATAGCAATAACGATAAATAAAAATATTCTTCAGTATTATCTTGTATTAGAAAAAATGCCGCGAACAGAAGCTCACGGCATTGTTTTTTATATTAATCCATCAAGGATACAGAAAACTATTTTCTACGTAGGTACGCAGGAACACCCAGATCATCTTTCTCGCTCATCTTGGGTTGCACTTGCTGGGGTTGCATACTAGGCTGAGCTTGCTGGGGCATAGCAGGTCCCTGCTGAGGGCTATGCTGCTGAGCATAGGGAGCGGGTACTGGTTGCTGGTATGCACCCGGCTGCTGGAAACCGGTATAAGCCTGCGCTGCCGGTCTTGATGATGAGGGAAACAGATTTTGCTCCTGTTCATACATCATGGGCACCTGAGGAGCTTCGTAAGATTCTTCATTTTCAGGAACCGCAGGGCGGCTCTCATATGGGTTATATCCGGAAGTACCGTAAGAAACCGAGCCAACTCTTGCAGCGGCTTTCTTCCTTGCATCTTTAAGAGGGAAAGAGGATTTTTCAAAACCGGTTGCTATAACGGTTATGCGCACCTCATCTTTTAGTTCGTTGTCAATTCCGGCACCGAATATGATGTTGGCATCGCTATCAGCAGCTTCCTGAATAAGACTCGCCGCTTCGTTTATCTCTATCATGCCCATTTCTTCGCCACCGGTGATGTTGATAAGCACTGCACGTGCACCATCTATCTTTGTTTCAAGAAGCGGGCTTGAAATAGCGTTCTTTGCTGCCTCTACCATCCTGTTTTCGCCCTTGGCAGTACCTATGCCTATATGCGCCATACCGCCTGATTCCATTACGGTTTTTACGTCTGCAAAGTCGAGGTTTATGGTTGAGGGTAGGGCTATTAGGTCGGATATGCCTTGAATGCCTTGACGCAAAACATCATCAGCAACTCTAAACGCTTCAAGCATACTGGTTCCCTTACTTACCACCTGCAAAAGCCTGTCATTGGGGATAACAACAAGGGTGTCAACAAACTGCTTAAGGTCATTTATACCGCTTTCAGCATTGCGCATACGCTGTTTGCCTTCAAACTGGAAAGGCTTTGTAACAACCGCAATAGTAAGGCAGTTTAAATCTCTGGCAATATCGGCGACTATAGGAGCTGCGCCAGTACCCGTTCCACCGCCCATACCGGCAGTTACAAACACAAGGTCGGAACCTTTAAGCACCTGAGCTATATCCTCGCGGCTTTCTTCAGCTGCACGCTTGCCGATTTCAGGTATAGCACCCGCGCCAAGCCCCTTGGTAAGTTTTTCGCCTATTTGAATTTTTGTTGTTGCCTTTGAAGAATTAAGCGCTTGCCTATCTGTATTGATGGCAATAAATTCAACGCCCTTCATGCCGGCATCTATCATCCTATTTACAGCATTTGCGCCGCCGCCGCCACAACCGACAACTTTAATTGAAGCAAAACTTTCCTGCGGGCTTTTATCAATCTGTAACTCTAACATATCCTTTCCTCCAACTCGTTTTCTAGGCATATCAACCACCCAAAAGCTTTCTAAAGAAAGCTTTAACCCCGCCAGATGTAGCAGCAGCTTCAATGCGGGTATCTATAATTAAATCTAACAATCCTAAAGCACTTGCATATATGGGGCTAGAAAGTTTAACAGCTTTACGGGGCAGTTCCCTAACAGGTCTTCCAAGCTTATCGCTTAAATACTCTCTACCGCCCTTGTTTATTGCAAGACCACCGCCGGTTAGATAAATGCTGGACCAATTACCAAGACGTATGCCGCTATCCTTTATAGCTTGGTCTATAGCCTCGCATATCTCATCTACCCTTGGCATTAGCTTAGATTCTACTTCGCTGCGCTCAAAATTTTGCGTTATACCATTTGCTCCGGTAATTTCAAAAGCTTTTTGATTATTTTGGCTTCCGAATATGAAATTACGCTTTATCTGCTCTGCACTGTCAAGGGGAATATCAAGCCCGTAAGCCAAGTCCGCCGACATATGACCGCCACCAAGGGGGATTACTTTCATATGTATTATTGTATCACCCTGCACTATCATAACCTCGGTATTAAGATAGCCAATATCTATTAGTACGGACGTGCGATCCCTTTCTTCGTTTGAAATATACAGTATCGCCGAGCCCATGGGGGTTGAGAAAAATCCAAAAGGATTTTTGCCTATTCCACGAAGCCTTTCTGAAACATCAGCTATGAAAAACTGATCCGCCTTTACATATGATATAAGGGCACGTAGCTCATTACCATGAAGATTTAACGGTTCCAGAGTACGTTTGCCATCATCAACCACGAACCATGCAGGGCTTCTATGTATGGGTAGACCCGGGAAATTTTGAACATCATTATCGGCAATATCAAATAGCGTTTCAATGTCCCTAGCGGTAACGCGCGGATCCGCACCCTGAAGCTCTACCTTTGATTCAACTGTAAAAACCTTTGAAAATTGACCGGGCACACCGCAGTATACATCCTTGACTGTGATTTTCGCCTGTTCTTCTGCTTTTTTAATTGCTGCCTGCAAAGCTTCGTTCACCTGTGCCGGATTGTTCCAATGCGCCTGTGAATACCCATCATAAGAGGCGTTTCCAGCACCAATGATATCACAACGTTGCCTTGTGCTCACCTCGGCAATCAGTGCAACTATCTTGCTTGTGCCAAATTCAACAACGGTGACTGTGCTCCTCATCGACTACTCATCCTCATTTCTGTACTATACCATACCAGACAATGGTACGAAAAACGCATAAGTTCATTTGTTGCTATATTTTAACCTTTTTATCGAAATATATCAAGCACTTTAAGAAATTTGTTCAATTTTCCGGTCTAAAAGTTGCTTCTCCCGGCTTAGTTGCCTCTATAATGCCGTTACTTAAGTTCTGTTTCCTAAGTTCTATGAGAACTCCCCTTGCAGTGCCTATCTTTGCACGCAGGTAATTTCCATCACCCAAGTTTACAGTATAATTATCTCTAAGACTTAAATAAATATTAGTATCAGTAAAACTTATTAGAGATACATTGTTAATTACACCTTGTTCTATAAGCTCCCGCAGTAGGTCTATACAGCTTGCAAGCCTTTCTATTCTTCTAACCTCAGGCAAGCTACCAACGCGAATATTTTGTATATCAAGCCCGGTGATTGATACCAACCCACCTGTGATATCGCTGCGCTTTGTGGTTTCAAGCACCACCCCATCATCAGCTAAAATATACATTATCCCTATATAGTTGATACAAGCTGCAGGTATTCTCTCTTTAACATATATCGTCAATCCATTTGGGAAGCGCTTTTCCATACTTAGGTATTTTAAGTAACGGTTACTATCAATGTTTCTAGCTATCTCATCTTCATTAACATTAAAGAAATTGCTTGAGCTGTTTATGCCTGCTGAGGACAGAACGATTTCATTTGGTATATTTATATTTCCAACTACAGCAACATTGTTTATTGTAAAAACGGTTTCCCTAAGAATAAAAGCTATGCTTATAGATATCACAAGTATACTAATAACCCGTACAGCGAACTTTAACCTAGGACTTATTGAGGGCTGATTATCCTCATCTAAAGGCTCAATAGGCATCTGCGGAGCGCCATTACCCCCAGAGGGCGGAACCATGCTGTGTTTTGTAAAATCAGCGTCCGACATCTATATTATTTACGATATTTTTAAACACTTCACCCCTATGTTCATAGCTTTTAAAACTATCAAAGGAAGAACATGCAGGTGAAAATAAAACAACATCGCCCTTCGTAGCGGAAGCCATAGCCTCCTTTACAGCATTTTCAAGGCTGCTAGCTATTGAATAATTATTAAACCCAGCTCCAATTAATGCTTCGGCAATCTTATAAGATGTATCGCCAGTCAAAATTACTTTATACACATATGACGCT
>DUQK01000016.1 GCA_012837835.1 Christensenellaceae bacterium
CAATTTTACTTCATATATAACATCTATCCTATCTCCTCGACCCTACGAATTTATCTAATCTGTCAACTCAACCCTACACACATTTTTTACAGTTGACCTATTTCCTCATAAACAAAAATAAGGGTTTTCAAGGTTAAAAGGCACTGCCAGACATCAGGCAAAAAATCTTCCAACCTTGAAAACCCTTTATTTATCAGTGTTTTGAACACTCCTATTTCTCAACCCTTGACATCAATACTACGCACTCAACGTGCTTTGTAGAAGGGAACATAGCAGGAAATTGTCAGATTTTGTGGAGTAACTATATTAAAACAAGGCATCGCGCAAGCGTTGCAATTGCCCTGTTGCAGGAATATTGGAACCAAGGAATAGGAACCCGATTGTTTAAGGAATTAATAAAAATAGCCGAAAACGATAAATACATAACTCAAATAGAGCTTGGCTTTATAGAGGGAAATACAAGAGCTAGAGCACTATATGAAAAAATGGGTTTTAGAATAGTGTCTGCAAATGTTAATGCCTTTCGCTTAAAAGATGGAACATTGCGTAATGAATATATTATGATTAGAGAGATTAAACGATAAGTTGGAGTTTCTGTTAGTATATTTAAGCGCTTAGATTATACCCCTTAAGGATTTCACGTATATTTCAAGCGGATTTTACACAATTATGCAATATTATATGTGTAATAAGGAGGGGGAACTATGAACAAAAAAAGCATTTCTATAATTATAATATGCGCCTTGATTGTGCTTTCTATGCCTGGTATGGCGCAGGATAACTATCCCCGTTTTGTTTCAGAGCAGCCGCCTATAGATATTCTTGCGGTTATAAATGCAGATGCAAGTTACAATTTTTCAAGCCACTTATCGTCCCGTGTTGCAAGTCAAAGCTATATAGATTTAAATCCCGATAAAAATATAGGTCTTGATACAGATACAATGTCAAAGCAAGTTATGGGCGCGCAGCTTATAGCGCTGGAGCTTGCGCCTCTAGGTGTTTCTACTGATGGCAGTGCCGCCCTGCTTACAGATGGCGAATTTCTATTTACTAAATTGGCGGACGATATAAAAATGCTTGCCTTTAATATAGAAAAGAGCGGCGGCAGCATTGATGCCGAGGATTATTACAATCATTCCCCTATAAATAAGCTTATGGGGGTAGAGGGCGTAGTGTTTTCCAAAGATGGGCGCTATATGCTTATGCCAAATTGTATGGACGAGCTGCAATTTATACCTAAAAGACCTCTAATGCTTATAGACGCTGAAAAGGGCGAAATATACTCCATACGAAGCTATGACGATACCCCTATGCTCACTAACTACTACCAAGCTATATTCAGCCCCGACAGCGCCTATGTTTATTACACAGAGATGGTAGAAAAAAGCCTTAGGCTATGCCGCTATAATATAGAAAAAGGCACAAACGAAACAGTGCTTGATACAGGGGAGAGGCTCACCGGTTGGCCCGGCATGGAAATTGATGAAAATGGAGTAATCCGCTGCTATATAGGCGACGGCATAAAAACAAACTATATTGCTACATTCGCCCCCGAAAACGGCAAGTATAGCTTTAATAAAGAGGAATTGCCCAGTACAATAGACTTAAACATACTCACAGGCAAACCTTAAGCCTGTTTTATATATATTTCCCTGCTGTACAGCGGGGATTTTGCTTTGTTTAGCGCAATAAATAGTTTTACTTTTATATTGTATACAACAACAAAAAAGGGTATATTATGCAATATAGGGTATAGCAATAATAGTTTACGGGGGTGAAAAGCATGGCGTTTGATTTTAAGAAGGAGTATAAAGAATACTATATGCCAAAGAATAAGCCGCAAATTGTGGATATTCCCAAGGCGAATTATATTGCGGTTCGCGGCAAAGGCGACCCTAACGAAGAAGGCGGAGTATATCAGCAGGCTGTTGGTATATTATATTCAGTAGCGTATACGCTTAAAATGAGCTACAAAACGGATTACAAAATCGAAGGTTTTTTTGAATATGTAGTCCCGCCGCTTGAGGGCTTTTGGTGGCAGGATAATGTTGTAGGCGTGGATTATTCTGATAAGTCTACATTTAACTGGATTTCCGTTATTAGGCTTCCTGATTTTATAACGGAGAAAAATTTCGCATGGGCGGTAGAAACCGCGTCAAAAAAGAAGAATATAGACTGCTCGTCAGCAGAATTTTTAACTATTGACGAAGGTTTATGCGTTCAAATGATGCATATAGGCCCATATGATGATGAGCCAGAGTCCGTCGCGATTATGAACGCCTTTTTAAAAGAGTATAGTTATGCAACAGATATAAACGAAAATAGAAAACACCATGAAATTTACCTGTCAGACCCAAGAAAAACCGCGCCTGAAAAACTTAAAACTGTTATAAGACAACCAATAAAAAAACTTTAGAAAATTTAATGAGGGCTATTGTGGATATAGAACTTGTACTAGTAAATGAAAGTTTAAAAGAAAAAGCGCTTAGTCTTATAAAGGCTTTTTGGCTTTGCCATAATAACGAAGCCCAAAATACAGATGAAACATTGGAAGACTATAATAGCTGGACAGCTTCGGGGCATCTCTTTTATTTAATAAAATTGGGTAATAAATACATAGGCTTTGCACATTTAGCAAGCAGGGGAGCTGAAATAGATTGGCTTGAGGATTTGTTTATATTACCAGAATATCAGCGCCGTGGCTTTGGGAGTCAAGCGGTTAAAAAGCTGGAAAACCATGTAAAACAGTATTCAGAATCTATGCATATAGAAGCTGCAGCTAGAAATACACAGGCTATAAAGCTATACAGAAAACTTGGCTATGATTGCCTAAACACAATAACCATAAGAAAGGATTTTGATAAGAATAAGTACAAGGTAAAAAGCCAAGAAACTATTACAGGCATGGATTTTGTTGTTAAAGATAATTGTTAAGAGGTGGTAAGAAGCTTTTATGGGTAATGTGTTTTAGCAATGGGTACAAAATACGAAAGATATTATCAGAATAACATGTTGAATTTTCAGGTGTTAATTTGGGTATTATAATCAAAAAAATAGAAACTGTTAATAAAGAGGATAAAGAGCTTTTATATAATTATTTGCAGAAATACCTGTGTGAAATGTCTAAGTACTATGATTATGATATGGACGAAAATGGAAATTATGTATACAAATATTTTCCTCTGTACTTTAGCGGCAGTAATGATAGACAGGCGTATTTTATATACTTCAATAACGTATGTATAGGCTTTGCGCTAATAAATGCATACTCTTTTACAGGCGAGCCTGTGGATAATGCTATTGCAGAGTTTACTATATTTTCATGTTACAGAAATAAGGGGTATGGTATTAAGGCGGTAGAAGCATTAATAAAAAAGAGAGGCGGGAGTTGGCAGTTTAAGTATTCAAACAACAATTCGGCAGCAGTGAGATTTTGGCAAAAGGTAAAGGAAAAATACTGCGGTGTTGAAACGGTGCTTGTAGATAATGAAACAGCGGTTACTATAAACCCTCGTTTTGTTAGCATATAAGGCGCAGCTTTGTACATGCTCAATTGCTAACACGTATTAGCCATAATACTTAATTAGCAAATAACTATACAGCGAAAGTATAAGCAGAAAGGCTTTTACTTGTACACGATAACAAAAAAGAGTATATTGTGTTGCACAGCTTAAACTGTGGAGGTGTTTTATGGTACTTAAAACAAAAAGGCTTATACTCCGCCCTTGGAAGGAGTCGGATGCGGAAAGTTTATTTAAATATGCAAGTTCTCCTAAGATAGGTCCTTCTGCGGGCTGGCCTGTACATACAAGTGTTGAAAACAGCCTTGATGTCATACGGAATGTATTTTCATCGCCTGAAAACTATGCAGTTGTTCTAAAAGAAAGTGGCTGCGCTGTAGGCAGCATATGTATAAAAATCGGTAAAAAAAGCAATATCGGTTTGCCGGATACGGAAGGAGAGCTAGGCTTTTGGCTTGGCGTTCCCTATTGGGGGCAGGGGCTCATTCCCGAGGCTGTAAATGAAATACTTCGCTATGCTTTTGAAGAATTAAATCTTAAAAAAATATGGTGCGCTTATTTTGACGGAAACATACAATCAAAGAGAGTGCAGGAAAAGTGCGGGTTTCAGTATCAATATACATTGGAAAATGTACCGTACTCCCAGTTAAATCAGTTAAGAACAAAGCATATAAACTGCCTTACAAAAGAGCAATGGCTGGAAAGGCAAAATCAGCCTTGTTTGGAGAAAAATGACTAATAAGTACAAAATAGGCTTTGATATGCGGGCGCTGCTGCTGTTCTTAATAATTATGGCGCCTAATTTTATATGGTATGCATACCCCGCGCCTAATGATATACTAAGGGCGGATTCTATAACTCAAACCATAGATTCTATAACTTCAGTATTACAGGTACTTATGATTATAGCCCTGTGTGCGTTAAAAAACATAGAAAGCAAAAAGCTAAGCGCAACTCCTCTTATTATAGGCGCGGGGGTGTGCTGTATACTGTATTATATAAGCTGGTTTGCGTACTATAACGGATTTGTAGGAAAAGTTGTAATACTTGGTTTAACTATTCCCCCAAGCATTGCCTTCCTGCTATACGCCATAGATAGAAAAAACCTTTTTGCTGGTTTACTGTCTATACTTTTTACTTTGGGTCATGCAATATACGCAGCAGCGAATTTTATACTTTGAAAAGTGCATAAAGTCAGGTAAAAAAGCGATGGCAAAACAAACATAATAGGCGTATAATGTAGCTGTGAAGAGTAAAGGGCAACTAATTAACCCAACTGGGGGAGGCGAACAAAAACGCATGAAGACGCCAATACTTGAAACACAGCGATTACTCTTACGACCTATGACTGTACAGGACGCCGAAAAGGCATTTGCAAACTGGACCCATGACCCCGATGTTGCAAAATTCATGTGCTGGAAAATGCACCAAAATGTGGAGGATACACGGCAGTGGCTCCTCAGCGAAGAAGCCGCCCTATATAGCGATTATATCTATCATTGGGGCTTTGTTTTAAAAGAAACGGGTGAGCTTATAGGCTCCGCAGGTCTTAGCTTCAGGGAGGAAAAGGGCATTTACGAACTTGCCTACAACCTTATGAAGAAATACTGGAACAAGGGTCTTGCCACCGAAGCTTCCCAAGCCATAATTGAATTTGGCAAAACTACTCTGCACCAAACCGCCTTTTTCGGCTGTCATGTTAAAGACAACCCCGCTTCCGGAACCGTGCTCACTAAGGTGGGCTTTCACTATGAGCATGATGGGGAGTACTACTGCGACAATCAGGAACGTAACCTTGAAACGAGAGAGTATATCCTTAAGGTTGATAATAATGACTAGAACTATGGAAGTTAAACAGCCCGCATAAAAATAGAAGGCTGTTTTTTGCTATAAACAAAAAGGCGATAGCGCTGAATTTGGAAAAACCGAGTTGATAATAGTATAATATATGTGAGAAAAGCATTTGCGGAGGTTTAGAAAATGGTAATTTTAGAAGGTTTGGCAATGTCTTTTTGGCTTCTGCTTGTATGCGTTGTAGGCATAGCGAATGGACCCGTAGGCTTAGTTGTTTTATTTGAGCAGGATGTAAAAGACAGAGTAATAGAATTAGGGCTTATAACAAAAGAAAAAATGAAGAAAAACGCAATTATTACTGCACTTGCGCTATTTATCCCTACTTTGATAGGCGTTCCCTTGCTTGTGTATTTTGTTAATGGCGCAAGGGGGTTTAGGGATGGCTTTACACAGATGGCAATAATATATTTGATAGATTCTTTATTGACTGGTACTGGGTAGGGCATACAAAAGCGTGGGATATTAAAGGCACAGAGGACTTAAAACCCTGCATTCCAAAGAAGGCATTTATAAGAAAATGGTTTGGTACTATAGTGGTATTTCCAATATTATCAGCTATAATAGCATATATATTTCAATTGTTTGGTATGTAGATTAATACTAAAATCCATGTCGCTCAAATCACTTTCAATAAATTAAAAAATTGCAAATCTTGAAAGTGAAGGGTATAATACTTTCAAGATATAAAAATTTTTATGTTCTTGAAAGTGAGGTTAAAATTATGAAACTAATAGAACGCCCTCAATACCTAAATAGGTTAAAAGGGCTTAAGGACACTCCCGACATTAAGATTATTACAGGTATACGCAGAGCGGGAAAATCCGAGCTTATGAGGGCATTCGCTAAATATATTAAAGAAACAGCTCCAAAAACAAATTTAATTCATATTGATTACGGCGATTTAAGGTATGATAACATAAAAGATTATAAAAGCCTTTTTGAATATGTTGAAAAAAATTATAAGCCTGATACTCAAAATGTGTTAATGGTTGATGAAGTGCAGCTTTGTGATAAGTTTGAAATTGCAATTAATAGTTTTCATAACAGCAGAAAATATGATGTCTATTTAACCGGCTCGAATGCTTTTTTGCTAAGCTCTGATTTAGCCACATTATTTACCGGAAGATTTATAGAAATCCCCATATTTCCATTTTCATTTGAAGAGTATTGCAACTATTTTGAGATAAAAGATAATTATTCCGATCATCTTGAAGACTACTTAAAAAAGGGAGGATTGGCGGGTTCATATCTATATAAAAATGAAGAAGACGCTACTGCATATATTAAAGATGTCTATACTTCATTGGTTAAAAGAGATTTAATTGACAGGTACAATATACAAGATGTTGCTCTTTTAGATACATTAACCGAGTTTTTAATGGATAACATTTCAAATATTACTACTGCTAACAATATTGCAAATATATTAAACAAGAGCAAAGCCAAAACGAACCATGTAACAATAGGCAATTACATTAAATATTTATGCAATGCCTTTATGTTCTATAAGGTAAAAAGATACGACATAAGAGGAAAAAAATACTTGGAAATAAACGATAAGTATTATTTGTCCGACTTGTCATTTCGCTACTCCATTCTGGGTGTCAGAAATATGGATTACGGAAGAGCTTACGAAAACATAGTGGCAATCGAATTACTTAGAAGAGGATATGAAATTTATGTGGGAAAGCTTTATCAGAAAGAAATAGATTTTGTAGCTATGAAAGGAAGTGAAAAAATCTATATACAAGTATCAGACGATATAAGCAGGGAGCAAACAGCGCAAAGAGAGCTTTCCCCTTTGCTTTCCATAAAGGATGCCTATCCTAAAATATTGTTGGCAAACACAAAACATACTATGACAACAATGGAGGGAGTAAAGGTATTTGATATAGCAATGTGGCTGCTTGGCTATGAGAGCTAACTAACCGGAACTGGAACGGCTAAAAAAAATAATACTATGCCGCAACAAAATCGCTGTTCTAAAAACAACATAGCGTGAAAATGCATTTTCATCACTATTTATGTCGTTTTAAGCGACATGGATTTTTATATAAAAGTAAAAGCTTTGCATAAAAAGCGCCGCCAGCCTTATAAAAAACTTGCAAAGAGTGCTATAATGTATACAGTAAATAGAAAGGAAAGCTGGAATCTGCGAGGGAACATCACAATAATGAAATTAAAATTAGTAAAAGCAAGTTTTGAATGTCAAAATCAAATAATAAATATGCTTGAGGAGTGGATAGACTATAATAGTATTACGCCTTCTGCAAATCGTTCCCCGTGGGCGATATTTCAAAATGATTTTCATGATTTTGAGTATTATATAAACCGCCTAGATATAATTAAACCGGAGGAAGGAAAAGTGCCTGCTTCAACATATTTTTGTTTAGATGAGAACAGAAATTTTATGTTAGGCGCAGTGAACATAAGGCATTATTTAAATGAGTATTTATTAGAATACGGCGGCCACATCGGTTACGGTATAAGACCATCTGAACGAAGAAAGGGCTATGCTAGCGCGATGATTGGTATTGCGCTCAAAAAATGCAAAATACTAGGAATAGATAAAGTATTGCTGGTGTGTAACAAAGATAATATAGGCTCTGCAAAGGCTATTATAAACAATGGCGGTGTTTTAGAAAATGAGGTTATTAAAGACGGAGAAATTATGCAGAGATATTGGATTGATGTTGATAGACAAATTCCGGTTTTATAGCAACACACACGGGCGTATAATGCGCCCATTTTTATGGAAAAGTATAAGCTTTGTACAATAAGCGCTTCTAGCCTTATGAAAAACCTATAAATAGTGCTATAATGTATACAGTAAACAGAAAGGAAATTTGATACTGTCGAGTAATGTTGCAACTTTAGTGTACTTTATCGTTTTTTTCGGTTTATTCTATCCCCTCTACCCTAAGTGCGCTTTCCACCCTAGCTATGGCAGGGTCTATTTCCTTAAGGGCTGCCTGCACGTCCTTTTCAAAGGCGCGGTGGGTAATTACTATTACGGGCACATCTCCCTCGCCCTCAGCCTTGCGCTGCAGTATGGAAGAAATGCTAACGCCGTGCTGCCCAAGTTTTGTGGTGATATGCCCAAGCACGCCGGGGCGGTTCATAGCGGAAAAGCGCAGATAGAAACCGCACTGCCAGTTATCGGTAATGCTTAGGGAAGGATGCAATGTGTTGTTATTTTCAAAGGAGGGGTGTTTGGGCTCCGGGTTAGTAAGCGAGTATACCACATCGCTTAATATGGCGCCGGCTGTGGGCATACTGCCTGCGCCCCTTCCGTATAGCATCATATCGCCGCAGGCGTTGCCCGTTAGGAACACCGCGTTGAAAGCGCCGCCAACAGAAGCCAAGGGATGGTTATCAGGCACAAAGGCGGGGTGTACCCGTACATCTACCACATCGCCCTCCCGTTTGCCTATGGCAAGCAGCTTTAAGCGGTAGCCAAGGTCCTTGCCGGCGGCAATGTCCTGCACCTGCACATTTTCTATGCCCTCGCGGTACACTTTGTCGTATGGCACTCTGGCATGGAAGGCAAGGCTTGAAAGTATAGACAGCTTATACGCAGCGTCAAAGCCCCCTACATCACTTGCGGGGTCTGGCTCCGCAAGGCCAAGCGCCTGCGCTTCTAAAAGCACCTCGGCGTAGGGGCGCATTTCGTCGGTCATTTTGCTTAAAATATAGTTGGTGGTGCCGTTTACTATGCCCATCACTTGGGTAATGCGGTTTGCCTGCATAGAATTGTTAAGCACGCGAATTACAGGCACCGCGCCGCATACGCTTGCTTCAAACTGCAGACCCGCTCCGCCTTCTATGGCGGCATTATGCAGAATGTGCCAGTTTAGAGCGATTGCCATCTTGTTGGCAGTAACCACCGTTTTACCCCGCTTAAGCGCCTCTGCCATAAGTGTGGTAGCCGGCTCTTCGCCGCCCATACACTCTATAACTAGGGTGATGTCCTCATCTTCTAATATATCTTTGGCATTAGTAGTAAGCAGTTCTGCGGGTATGCCTTCCCGCTGTTTGGCTTTATCCCGCACCAGTATTTTTTTAACCTGAATACTAAGCTTATCCCTATGGGCAATATCTTCCGCCATGTCCATAAGCAGATTGTACACGCCGCAGCCCACATTGCCGCAGCCCAGCATACCGATTACCTTGTGTTCCATACATTACCTCCGTGTAAACTGAAAACACTCTATCATAAGATTAATAAAACCGCAACGAACTTTTCCATATCACGCTCATTTTTTTATAAAAAACCTATTGACAAACAAAAACTGTTAATATACACTATATACAGTTAGCATGTGAGGAGGTGTCTTGTGAATATACGAATCAAAAACTCGAGTAATGATCCAATTTATCTGCAGATAAAAAATCAAATCCGAGATGCCATAATAAACGGAGATTTAGCGGCGGAGGAGTTGCTGCCTTCAATTCGTGTGCTGGCAAAGGAAATAAGGGTAAGCGTTATTACAACAAAGCGAGCCTATGACGAGCTTGAAAGGGAAGGCTATATACACTCCGTACAGGGCAAGGGCAGTTTTGTAGCTGCACAAAATAAAGAGCTTATGCGGGAAAAAATGCTCAAAAAAATTGAGGCAAGCCTGCTTGACGCGCTGCGCTATGCCAAGCTTGCCGAAATATCCAAGGAAGAGCTTGTCAATATTATGGATATCTTGGAGGATTAATATGCAAAACGCCATAGAATTAAATGCGGTAAAGAAACAACTGGGCAATTTTACTTTAGGCCCTATTAGCCTTAGCGTGCCGAGGGGCTGTATAGTGGGCTACATAGGCGAAAACGGCGCAGGCAAAAGCACAACTATTAAGCTTATGCTGGGCTTGCTTAGGGCGGACGAGGGGGAGATAAAACTGCTTGGCAAAAACATAGTGGATTTTACCCCGGAAATGAAAAAGGACATAGGCTATGTGTTTGATAACCTATATATCCCGCAGGAGATGACGCTTAAAAACGCTATAAGCTTCCATGAAAAGCTTTACGGCAGCGCATGGGATAGAAAAACATGCAATAGCTTTGTGGATAGGTTTAATTTGCCGCACAATAAGGAAATTACACACTTTTCACGGGGCATGAAAATGCAGCTGGGGCTTACATTTGCCCTATCCCACGGGGCAAAACTCCTTCTGCTTGATGAACCCACAAGCGGGCTAGACCCTGTTATAAGGGACGATGTGCTTGATATTCTTCTTGAATACATACAGGACGAAAACAACACTGTGCTTATTTCATCTCATATACTTTCAGACCTTGAAAAAGCGGCGGACTATATAGCCTTCATACATAAGGGGCAGCTTCTGTTTATGGAGCAAAAGGATGAACTTGTAGAATCCTGCGGCGTTATTAGCCTAAGCCATGATGAGGCGCAGGATATAGATCCCTCTGCCATAATAGGCAAAAGGGAGCATAAATTTGGCGTAGAGCTTTTAGTTAGGCGAAGTCTTGTGCCAGAAAGCATGGATATGGATAAGCCAAGCATAGAGGATATTATGATATACATGATAAAGGAGGATAGAAGATGAGGGCGCTAATATATAAGGATATAGTTTCATTGAAAAAAGCTTTAACAGCGCTTGTGGGTATAGTGTTGGTATTAAGTTTTGTGTTTTTTACTAGGGGACAAGTACATCTTTTGCCGCTGTTTTTTGTGCTTATTCCCATAATACTTGTAGGGCTGTTTTTCGGTAAAGATACTCTATCGAATGTTGACCAATATATTATCCCATCGCCTGTAAGGCGAAGCACAATAGTACTGAGCCGATATGTTATTGTTTGGGCTTTGGCTGCCATGGGAACTGCAATTGTGCTTATAATACAGTTGTTTGGTAAGAGCGGGGCGTTTATTATACCTTGGTATATATTGTTGCCAGGTTCCTTTATTCTAACAAGCCTTATTTCCGCAATACAAATGCCGCTAATGTACAAATTCGGAGCAGAAAAAGGAAGAATAATTTTTGTGTTCTTATATTTTGTGGTGTTCAGTTTGTTCTCGTATATAGGAGAGAATAAAGAGCTGCTAGGAAATATAGTAGAAAAAATCTCTCAAACAAACACGGTAATATTAGGCGTGATACTAGCCCTTATTGCAATAATAATAAACGGCGCATCATACGCATTGTCCGTGCATATATATTCTAATAAGGAGTTTTAGAGGGGCATTTATGGTAATGTGTATGTAAATACTCAATAGAGCAAGGGACTACAAATCCGCTAAAGGGGAAGGCGATATTCATTCCTCCAATAAGCTAAAGAGCTATATATTAACAAAATATCCGGTGGGAGCCTTATGCATACCCATCGGATTTATTGCAATGCTAAAATAAAATTGCATGAAATGAGCATAAGCAATATATATAAAGCAACCTCTATTATATACCTCACATTTTTTAATCATAGCGTAATATATTATTATGTGTAATAAGAAAAATAAAAATCAAAATGCTTGCAAATATAAATATTCTCTGCTATAATGGTCATACTAAAACGATTTAGAAACATTTTATTTTATCCTAAGCTTACTAAAACGATTTAGTTAGACCTATAGACACATGTTAGGGGGTTAAGAGTTGGCAGTTACAATAAAGGATTTGTCCGCATACCTAGGGCTTTCGCCTTCCGCAGTTAGCAAAGCGTTAAACGGCTATACTGATATCAGCCAGGAAACACGTAACAGGGTATTTGCAGCGGCTGTAAAACTGGGTTATCGCCCAAGTGCAATCGCAAGAGGGCTAAAAACGGGCAGGACTTTTAACATAGGTATAGTGTACTCGGAAAATTCGGGCAGCGGTTTTACCCACAGCTATTTTTCACCCGTACTTGAGAGCCTAAAAGCGGAAGCCGAAATTCAAGGTTATGATATCACATTTATATCAAGCTCCATGCGTGCAAGCGGACAGAAAGCCATGACATATTTACAGCATAGCCAGTACCGCAATGTAGACGGCGTATGTATAGTATGCTGCGAATTTAATGACCCCCAAATAATAGAACTGGTAAACAGCGGTATTCCTGTAGTAACTATAGACAGACCCTTTGAAGGCAAGGCTTGCGTCGCCTCTGAGAACGTGCAAGGCATGAAAGCGCTGGTAAATTACATAATATCCATGGGGCATAAAAAAATCGCCATGATATACGGAAGCCCTTCAAACATAACAACTATACGCCTTAACTGTTTTATAGAAACTATGAAAGAAAACGGCATACCGCTTTTGGAAGGCTACCTTGTAGAGAGCCTATACCATAACCCGGGAGCGGTTAAGGAAGCTGTAGCTAAACTGCTCAGCCTGCCTTATCCTCCAAGCTGCATAGTCCTTCCGGACGACTTTGCCTCTCTTGGCGCTATAGAACTAATAGAGGAAAGGAAACTTAAAATCCCGGAGGATATATCAATAGCGGGCTTTGACGGCGTGCCCATACTGCAAATGCTGCACCCAAGGATTACCACCGTTTTGCAGGATACCTTTACCATAGGCAGGGAGGCGGCGAAGCTTCTCATAAACCAGATAGAGGATTCAGAAAACTTTATCCCGCGCACGGTAGAGGTTGCTACAAAGCTAATTAAAGGCGAAACGGTGGCGAACAACAGGCGCTAATAATTGCCAACAGGCAATATAAATAAGGAGGTCTAAATATGAAAAGAATTGCTTCTATGGTTCTGGCTATAGCAATGCTGCTCACAATAGGGCTTGCCGCAGCCGAAGCCTACACCACAGACTTTGACGTGCCCGCAACGGGAAAGCCGCTTGTCATCTACTCGTGGAATGACGAATTCCAAGGCATGCTCAAAAACTACTATATACCCGCAGTAGGCGGCACTGTTGAGGACGACGGAACAATGATACTGCCCAATGGCGACAAGATTGAATTTGTCATCAACCCGAACGATGGCGGTGTCTACCAGCAGAAGCTGGATGCAGCGCTTTCAGCGGGCGAAAAGCTGGATATGTTCCTAATGGAAGCGGACTACGCTCTTAAATACGTAAACAGCGATTACACGCTTCCCCTAAGCGAAATAGGCATAACGGAAGATGCTCTTAAAGACCAGTATCCATACACCGTGGACGTTGCAAGGGATGAAAACGGCGCTATTAAAGGCTCTTCTTGGCAGGCTGCTCCCGGGCTTTTCCTATACCGTAGAAGCCTTGCGGAAAAATATCTCGGCGTAAAAACGCCTGAAGAAATGCAGGAAAAGGTTAAGGACTGGGATACATTCCTTGAAACCGCAAGAGAAGTAGCTAAAGCTTCAGAAAACGCAACCAAGCTCATACCTTCAAACGGCGATGTTTGGCAGGTTATTCGCACAAAGAGGGAATCCCCTTGGGTGAATGATGACTTAGAACTTGTAATAGACGATCAGGTTAAATGGTATTTCGATTTTGCAAAAACGCTCCGCGATGAAAATCTGACTGCAAATGCCAACCCTTGGTCGGAGGCGTGGAATGCAGGCATAGGCAACGACAGCATTATGGGCTATTTCTTCTCCACATGGGGTATACAGTGGGTAATGACGGGCAACTGCGGCGGCGCTGCGCCGGGTGAAGGTACCTATGGCGACTGGGCTGCGGTAGACGGTCCTCAGCCGTATTACTGGGGCGGCACATGGCTTGCAGCAGCAAGCAGCTGCGAAAATAAGCCGCTTGTAAAGGATATTATCGAATACTTCACAATTGAGGAAGGAAGTATGAAGGACTATTGCCTTAAATCCAAGGACTATGTAAACAACACTGTGGCTATACAAAACATAATAGACGCCGGCTTCACGTTTGACTTCCTTGGCGGGCAGGACCATTATAGCCTGTTCCAGGCGGTAACTCCGCTTATAGACACCTCCACCATGAGCCCATACGACCAGAATATAAACATGCTAATGGATACTGAGGTTAACTCCTATGTAAATGGCGATAAGGACTTTGACACCGCAATTGCGGACTTCAAAAACGCAGTTGTAGATATGTTCCCTGAAATTACTGCGGAATAATAACTTAGGGCGGGGGAAATCCCCGCCCTAACCATAAGGAGAGATTTGGCATTGAAAAATATGGCGACCGGAAGGAAAAATAAAAGCGTAAGCTATGCCCGCTACGGCTACCTGTTTATACTGCCTTTCTTTTTAGTGTATATAGTGTTTCAAGCTTATCCGCTTATAAACACTTTCTACCTTGCCTTTCAGAAATACATGCTTACAGGTGCCGGCAAATGGGTAGGCCCTAAATTTGTGGGGCTGGATAATTTTAAAAATGTACTTACAAAGGGCTATGCAATAAGGGCTCTTTCTAATACTTCAATAATGTGGATTATAAATTTCATACCGCAGATATTTCTAGCTCTGCTGCTTGCTAAGTGGTTCACGGATACTCGTATGCGTATTAGGGGTCAGGGGCTTATAAAGGTACTGGTATTTATGCCGAATATAATAACCGCAGCCAGTATTTCCGTGCTCTTCTATTCTCTTATGGCATACCCGCAGGGACCTATAAATTCTCTTCTGGCAACGCTCGGGGTAATAGACGCCAATATATACGCTAACCCTGGCACTGCGGCGCTTGTAGCTGTGCGTTTCCTTGAAAAAGGCTGGTATACCAGGATTGCCATTGCTTTTATTAACTTCTGGATGTGGTACGGCAATACTATGATAGTTCTTATATCAGGCATACTGGGTATATCACCAACGCTCTATGAGGCGGCGGAGATAGACGGCGCCACATCGGGGCAATCCTTCAGGAAAATAACTATCCCGCTTATAAAGCCCATAATTCTGTATACACTTGTAACCAGCCTAATAGGCGGAATGCAGATGTACGACGTGTCCGCCCTTATGCTTCAGGACGGTTCTCCCGCAAAAGCTATGATACAGACCAACACCATGTACATAATGGAGCTGGTTTATTCCGGCACCAAGGATTATGGCAGAGGCGCCGCAGTTTCCATTTTGCTTTTTATAGTTACTGCTGTGCTTAGCCTGATACTCTTCTTTATTCTGCGTGATAGGGATGAGAACATGGTAAAGAGGAGGGGACAAAAGTGAAGTATTCCGTTAGAATAGGGCTTAAAAAAGCGCTGGTATATACGGTTTCATTCGTGCTTTGCGTGATGAGCGTCATGCCCTTCCTTGTTATGTTTGTAAACGCCAGCAGAGAAAACTACGATATACAGCAGGGGATAAGCCTTATACCCGGCAATATGTTAAAAGAAAACATGCAGACGTTAAGGGATAGACAGAATTTCAACGTTGCAAGGGGTATGTGGAACAGCTTTCAAGTGGCGGGGCTATCCACGGTGCTTGCGCTTTATTTCAGCACGCTTACCGCCTATGGGCTTGTGGTTTACAGTTTCAGGCTAAGAAAAGCCGCCTTTACCCTAATAATGGCGACGATGATGATACCAACTCAGGTTAGTATAGTCGGTTTTTTTACATTTATGTTTAGAATGGGTCTTACAAATACCTACTGGCCGCTTACTATCCCTGCGATTGCATCACCAACCGTGGTTTTCTTTATGCGGCAGTACATGCTTACAGCCCTTCCGCTTGAAATGGTGGAAGCCGCGAGGATAGATGGAAGCAGCGAGTTTAATACATTCAACCGCATAGCGCTTCCGCTTATGAAACCCGCCCTTGCCACGCAGGCGATATTTATATTTATAGGCAGCTGGAACAGGCTGTTTGAGCCCACCATGTTAATTTCATCGCAGGATAAGTACACCATGCCTATGCTGGTTGCCTTGCTACGCAGCGACCGTTTCCGCACGGATTACGGCACGGTATATCTAGCGCTTTCTCTTACCGTTCTTCCGCTTATAGTAGTATATCTTCTGCTTAGCAAGCATATAATCAGGGGCGTTGCACTGGGCGGAGTAAAGGAGTAAAAATGTCATTCAGAAAAGATTTCATATGGGGTACCGCAACTGCCTCATATCAGATAGAAGGCGGTGCGTTTGATGATGGCAAGGGTCTTTCCGTATGGGATAGGTTCAGCCATACCAAGGGCAAAGTATTTGAGGACCATAACGGGGATATCTCCTGCGACCATTACCATAGATACGAAGAGGATTTAGCTTTGCTAAAGCGTCTTGGCATTAGAAACTACAGGTTTTCTATATCTTGGCCAAGGCTTCTGCCTGAGGGAAAGGGTAGGATAAACCAAAAAGGACTGGACTATTATAACCGCCTTATTGATGGACTGCTTGAGAGAAATATAAGGCCTTTCATAACCCTTTTTCACTGGGATTACCCGCTTGAGCTGTTCAAAAAAGGCGGCTGGGAAAATCCCGACAGCCCTAAATGGTTTGAGGAATACGCTGCGCTCTGCGCAAATGAATATGGGGATAGAGTTAAGGATTTTATACCTCTAAACGAGCCTCCCTGTTTTATAGGCATGGGGCATGTTACAGGCGAGCACGCTCCGGGGCTTAAGCTGCCGCTTAGCGCAAGCATAGTTATGGGGCATAATGCGCTTATATCAAACGGGCTTGCTATAAGGGCAATCCGTTCAACTGTAAAAGGGGCGAACATTGGCTATGCGCCAAACTTCAACCCTATGATGCCTGCAAGCGATTCAAAGGAAGATATAGACGCGGCGAGGATTGCTTATTTTTATGTGCCTGAAGATCCGGAGAATTGGTACTGGAATGTATCTTGGTGGAGCGATCCTGTTATATTCGGCACATACCCTGAGCAGGGGCTTAAAAATTACGGGAGATATCTCCCTAAAAACTGGCAGGACGATATGTCCATAATAAAACAAAGGCTGGATTTTTACGGGCAGAACATATACCAAGGTCAATATGTTAAAAGCGCGCAAAACGAAAAGGGTTTTGAAGTGCTTAAGCATAAACCCGGCATTGCAAAAACCGCAAGCGAGTGGCCGGTAACGCCGGACTGCCTTTATTGGGCGGCAAAATACCTGTATGAAAGGTATAAACTGCCGCTGATAATAACTGAAAACGGCATGGCGGATATTGATACAGTATTTCTCGATGGAAAGGTTCACGACATATCCCGCATAGACTACCTGCACAAATACCTTATTGCGCTTAAAACAGCAGCCAAAGAAGGCGTTGATGTTGCAGGCTATTTTCAATGGTCATTCCTTGATAATTTTGAGTGGGCTAGGGGTTATGCAGACAGATTTGGAATAGTATATATAGATTATGATACGCTTGAGCGCATACCCAAGGACTCCGCCTATTGGTATAAAAGTGTTATAGAAACAAATGGGGAATGCCTGTAAAGCTTTGTATAGGCTTATGTAATACCATTTTTCAATTGACATTAGACACATTTTAAAAACAATATGAATAAAAGCGATATGGGCAAAACACAACCCGTCATACTATGTGGCGGGGTATTTATATATCCCCTTGCCATACGCACAATACTAAGCTAAAATCACGCAGGAGGTGTGTATGAAGATTGCGTTAGCCAGTGCGCCTGTGAAAAACTTAGATGTTGAATATAATTTGAGCGCTATGGCAACATATATGGAGCATTGCAAAAACAGGGCGGATATTATATTGTTTGGAGAGAGTGTGCTTCAGGGCTTTGAGTGCCTGTGCTGGGATTATGAAGCGGATAAATCCATTGCGCTTGAAATAAATGATGCGCCTATTTTGTCTATGCAGTATGCCGCGAAGTATAATAATATAGCCGTGTCTTTCGGCTTTATAGAAAGAAAGGGGAATGCGCTTTACAGCAGTCAAGTGTTTATAGGCTCAAATGGCGAAATTGTAAACCTGTTCCACCGTGTAAGCGAAGGCTGGAAGGAATATACAAAAACAGATTCCCACTACCGTGAGGGGAAAGCATTTAAAAAGTTTGTCTACGGCGGTAAAAGCTTTGCTACGGCTATATGCGGGGATTTGTGGACTGAAGGTAGACCTAGCGAAATGAAAGCACTAAACGCCGATATAGTGTTATGGCCTGTGTGGTGCGATTATAATTATGAAGAGTGGAACAGCAGCATAAAACATGAGTACGCTAAGCAGGCGGAGCTATGCGGCGACCGCGTGCTTTATGTAAACCCCTACTGTATACATGCAAGCGATTATGATATAGCAAGGGGCGGGGCTGCGTATTTCAGCGGAGGCAGTATAGTAAAAGAAATGCCCGCCGGTAAAAACGGCGTGCTTATAGTAGAGGTGTAGCTATGATATTTTTAGAAACGGATAGGCTTATTATAAGAAATGTAAAGCCAAAAGATGCGGATATTATGCACGATTACCGCAATAACGAAATTTGCGCGCGCTATCAGAGGGGTCAGACAAAGGATTATGAGGACATAGTCGCCTTAATAGACAGAAGAAAGAATGATGTGATAAATGACAGCGCTCCCTTTTTTACCGCCATAGCGCTTAAAAACACAGATGATATGGTAGGTGAAATAGTAGTAATACCTAAAGGCGAATCTATTTTTATGGGCTACACCTTTTCATACAAACACCATAGGAAGGGCTATGCGTATGAAGCGCTTAGCGCATTTATAGATAAGCTTCACAGCCTTTACCCGGGCAAAGCTTTTATATGTCTTACTGAAAGGGAAAATGCGCCGAGCATAGCTCTGCTTAATAAGCTGGGCTACAAGTACATGGGCTATTCCCCGTCTATAACTTCTGAGGTTTTTTCCAAGTGGGCAAGCGCTGAACATGAAAAATATGTTATAGAGGATATAGGTATAACAGAGTAATTCCTAAAACAGGTACATTGCTTTACTTACATTTTTAAATCTCTGCGCCTTATAAGCACGAAAGACAGTACCAAAGACAGCCCCGCTATTGCGCCGGCGACAGGCAGAAGAGTATCGGGCAAAGGTGTATCTATGCCTATTCTTGAGGTGAGCGTCATTAATCCATAGTCGCTAAGCTTAAACGGCAGCGCTTTTGTAATATCTATAAGAGTGTATAAAAGCCTTTGGAAGTTAAAGCTCATAAGAAGGCATATAATAATTGCTCCGGTGCGTTTTTGCAGAAGCACCACAATAAATATGCTGAAAAGCCCGAAGCTTATAGATGAAACCAGCGTTTTCGCCATATAAGATATTAGGGGCATAAAATCGCTGGGGAATGGGTTGCCGAGTATTAATTGCCCTATAAGCGCTGCAAGCGTAATCCCTAAATACATAAATATTATTATTACAGGCAGTATAAGTATTTTGCTTATAAGCCATTTTATTTTAGCCTGCGGCAATAAAAGCAGGTTTTTAAGGTATGCGGTTATATAGTCCTTAGATACAAAAAGTACGCATACGAGCGCTATCAGCATATAGCTAAGGCGGCTCATAAATGGGGCGCTTGCAAGCACTTCAAGCGTCATAAAGGAGCGCAGCTTTACTTTCATAGCTTCAAGCATTGTAGCATCGGCTACGCTTGGGGAATAATCATACATCTCTGTTTTCATGTCAGTGTTGCTTGAAAAGCTTGATAATACATCCTGAATATCCCAAACGCTGCCGTACTTGCATACTGCGTTTATAGCGATACTGGCTATTATTACAACTGCCATAAGCACTATTGTGCTTATATATAGGCTTTTAGTGCGCAAGAACCTTCGCAAATCCATGCGGAACATATTAAGCAATCTCATCACCTCCTGTAAGGCGCATAAAGTATTCCTCAAGCGATAGATGGTCTACCCTAAATTCCTCAAGGTATATGCCCCTGTCAAACAGAAAGCGGCTTATATCCTTGCTTGCTTGAGCGCCGTTTTTAATAAGCAGAGTATTTGGTTTTATAAGCATATCCTTATTAACTGGCATTTTTTCTGTGAGCGCGGTAATTACATCATCAATATGAGGGGATACTATGGTTATAGAAGAAAAGCTTTCGCTTTCTAAGGTTTCCCTTGTAAATTCGCTTATAAGCCTGCCTTCTTTTATTATGCCGTAAACGGAGGCGAATTTGGCGAGTTCGTCCAATATATGGCTGGATATTACTATAGTAGTTCCAAGCTTTCTATTTATATGCACAAGCATTTCTCTTATTGCGGCTATGCCCTGCGGGTCCATGCCGTTTATGGGTTCATCAAGCATAAGCACTTCCGGGTACCCAACCATAGCCATAGCAAGCCCAAGGCGCTGTTTCATGCCGAGTGAAAACTGCTTAACCTTTTTGTCCTTAACTTTGCTTAGCTCAAGCAGCTCAAGCAGGTTATTTGCGTGCATTTTTTTATCCTTTATGCCAAGTGCAGTGCACTTATACAGCAGGTTCTGCATTGCGCTAGTATCCTCATACAGGCTGGGGGATTCCACAAGCGCGCCGACTTTTATGTTTTTTTGGCGATTTAGTTTTACACCGCCAAGCATAATATCCCCGCCAGTGGGTATAATCTGCCTGTTTATGCATTTCATTATAGTGGTTTTGCCTGCGCCGTTCCTGCCTATAAGCCCGTATATATTGCCCTTTTCAACATGCATACATACATCTTTTATGGCGAATTTCTTGCCGTAACGCTTGCTTAAACTCGTGGTTTCAATAAGATTAGCCATACACACCTCCACTCATCGGCGTATTATAGCATAAAAGCATATGAGTAACATTAAAATATAGTGAAATGTATGTAAAATGTGAATTAGTGGTTTTAGAGTGGGGATATAGTGGGGTTTGCTTTGTTATTTGAACATAAAGTGGAGATAAAGTGGAAGTATAAGGCGTAAATTAACAAGTTACAGCAAGAAAGTGGGAAAGAGGCGTTCAGGATTGGTTGCTTTGGGCTTTGCCCCTCATTTACACTCTCAAACTGACCCCTCAAATTGCCCCCAAATTGTCCGACACTTTCATCGATATTTTTACCGACATAATTTAAATTCTTAGTACTGTAATATTGTGAAAAACAAAAAAACTGCCTACATTGCATTTGCAAAAATCGCACAAAAAAACCGCCTATTTTCAGGCGGCGTGTCTTATGCTTATTAATAATTTGCGGGTTTTAGCTGGAAGTAGGCTTTGCCGTGTTTGCATGCGGGGCACAGGTCGGGGGCTTCGGCGCCTTCGAAAATGTATCCGCAGTTGCGGCAATGCCATAGTGTGGGGGCGTCCTTCTTGAATACTACGCCGTTTTTGATGTTCTCGGCTAGTTTGTTGTAGCGCATTTCATGCTCATACTCTACTCTTCCTACTTCTTCAAACTGTTTGGCAAGTTCTTCAAAGCCTTCTTCGCGTGCGGTTTCGGCGAATTCCTTGTACATGGTGGTCCATTCGTAGTTTTCGCCTGCGGCAGCGTCGAGCAGGTTATCGTATGTGTCGCCGTCTTTCCTGCCTTCTTTGAAGCCGCCAAGCGCGCGCAGCCAAAGTTTTGCGTGTTCCTTTTCGTTTAATGCGGTTTCCGCAAATATAGCGGATATCTGTTCATAGCCTTCCTTTTTCGCGGCTGAGGCAAAAAAATCGTACTTATTGCGGGCCTGACTCTCGCCTGAATATGCAGCCATAAGGTTCTTTTCTGTTTGGGTACCTTTGATGTCCATTTTTATCCTCCTTTAATTAATGAATTATAGCTCTGCAAGTATGCTTATAAGCGTAGTACCAACGATAACAACCGCCAGCAACACGCTAAGAGCTCTAAGTGCAAAGTTTCTCATCCTTTTTTTGCTTTGGGAAGTCACAACAATCTCCTTAAAAAAATAATTGGTGTTCCACCGCTAAAATTATACATTTAATGTACCTTTACGTCAAGTTGGGGGGGTATTAAGGGGGAATTAAAACAACAAATACGCGTGGGTAAACAAATAAAAACGCCCGACATATGCGAGGCGTTTAAATAGTTTTTTGTGTGTTAAATTATGGTAGGGATTTTCATATACGCTGCTGTTGTTCCATGCTTTACTTAAACCTTATATACTACTACCTGCTACTTACATCTTAAGCCTTTCAGCATACAAAGCTACATATGGAGAAACACTTAATTACTTGTTTTCGTTTATCTTGTCTTTTACGGTTTCTTTTAGCTGCTCCGCCTTATCGGAGGCAACATCTAGCACTTTATTTGCGCCGCTTGCGCCTATGTCTTCACCCACAAAGCGGTATCTGCAGCCAAGGAACAGGCTTATTATGAAAAGCGGTACTGTTATTGCGAACAGTAGAACCAGTATTACAAGCAGTGTTAGGGGGATTGAAATAAGTTTTTCGCCTTTGCGGCTTACTTCTAGGTAGTTGCGGTTGCCTTTGGCTACTAGCCTTGCAAAGAAATCGATTACGCTTTGGATTGTCATATTGATAGTATTCTCCTTATCTTTTTTTTCTTTTGTGCCGCATGTATTTGCGGACTTGTTTTTTGCCTTGTCTTCGCAGCAATTGCTGTGTGTTTTGTTTGTGTTGTCATTTTCGTGTTTTTCCTCTGTACCTGCGGGCGCTTCTTCCTCTACTTCTTCATCTGCATAGTCATTTTCATCATCTGAACCATACATATCGCTTTCTATATTTACTTCGTCTGCATTATTCTCTACATTTGCGGTGTTGTTTTCGCCGTCTGCCCACCTGCCTGCCTTCTTGTTTTCAAGCAGTATCATTGCGTCAAGTAAATCCCAGTTGCTGGCTTCAAGCGCTGCTTTTGCCTCCTCATAGCTTACATTCGCCTTTTGGCTAAGCTTATCTGTCATTTCAAATCTATCCATGTTACTACCTCCGTTTTTTAGTCGCCTTTCCCTTTGGCAAGCTTATAATAACGCATATATATGAAAATGTAAGATAAGTTTCGTTAAAAAAACATTAGAATATAAAGCGATTTTTTTTAATAAGCAAATGCAGCGAATATCGCTTAAGCTTTGCAATATGTTGCCTTAATGTTATAATCTATATGTGATTTCGGCGTAACAGAAGGAGTTGAATTTTTGAACAAATCAAATTTTGCTATATTTGTAGATTTAGAAAACACAGGCGCAAAGGTTGAAACGCTCAACAATGTGCTTGAAAAGGTAAAGATAAGAGGGGATATACTTCTCGGTAAGGTGTACGGCTATACGGATAATTTCAGCAACCTAAAGGAAGTGCTGCTGTCAAACACATTTACTGTGGTTCCCTCGCTAAGGTACGGCATAAGCCAGAAAAACAATGCGGATATACAGCTTGTGCTTGATGCTATGGAAGTTGCGTACACTAACCCGCTTATTAACAGCTTCTGCATAGTTTCTGGCGATAGCGACTATACCCCGCTTGTTGGTAAATTAAAGAGCATGGGTAAATATGTGCTTGGTATATCTAGGAGCGAAGTTGCAAGCAAGGTATTTATTAACGCTTGCAATGAGTTTCAGTTTTTAGAAAGCGTCGCTACAAGGCGCACGGGTTCTAATAAGGCTAAGAAGTCCGGTCAGGAAGACAATGGCGACGAAGCCCAGCTTGTAAAACTTATAGAAAGTATATTAGATGAAAAATCAGACGGCGAAGAGATGTTCGCAAGCGAGCTTAAGGGCACGCTGCTGCGCCTGCGCCCGGATTTTGACGAAAAAAGCTACGGCTGCTCAACATTTTTCCAGCTATTAACCAAGCTTTCAAAGAAGTACGATATATTTAAGGTGTGGCGGGATAACTATAATGTAATGATAGCTTTATCCGGCGATAGCTCCGCCAAATCTTCCGCTACGCTAACAAAAGAAAACTGGATGAACAGCTTTAAAGAGCAGCTAAACCGCTATAAGGATGACGGCTTTGAGCGCATAAACCCCAGCATACTAAAGGCGGACATCACCGCCCAGCACCCGGATTTCAGCGAAAAGGCAATAGGCTTTAAGCGTTTTAGCGATATTTTAAAGGAGCTTGAAAAGCAAGGTATACTAAAACTAGAAATGAATGACCAGAAAAACCTTCTGGTTAAGATGCTTTAAGGAGTGTATATGCCCGTATATTCTGTTGTAATTCCATGCTATAACGAGCAAGAGGTATTAAGCGAAACCCATAAAAGGCTAACTAAAGTAATGCAAGATATGGGCGAAAGTTACGAACTTGTCTATGTAAACGACGGCTCAAAAGATAATACTGAGAATATATTAAACGACCTTCAACAGAGTGATGAAAATGTAAGGGTGGTTCACTTTGCAAGGAATGGCGGACACCAGATAGCCGTTAGCGCAGGGCTTGACTATGCTTCGGGGGACGCAATTATTATAATAGACGCCGATTTACAAGACCCCCCTGAAGTAATACCCGAAATGGCTAAAAAATGGAAAGAAGGCTATGATGTAGTCTACGGTAAGCGCGCTTCAAGAAAGGGCGAGAGCCGCTTTAAAAAGTGGTCCGCTTCCGCGTATTATAAAGTGCTGCAAAAGCTTGCGGGGGATATATTCCCCAGAGATACAGGGGATTTTCGTCTGGTAGATAAAAAGGTTGCAGATGTTGTGCGCTCCATGCCTGAACACGCAAGGTATTTAAGGGGTATGTTCGCATGGGCGGGCTTTAAGCAGTGCCCCGTAGTTTTTGAAAGGCATGAGCGCTTCGCCGGCGAAACGCATTACCCTCTTAAAAAAATGTTAAAGCTTGCCGCGGACGGTATAATAAGCTTTTCAGATAAGCCTCTTATGCTGTCGCTTCTGCTTGGTGCGGCGTTTAGCATTATTAGCGCTATATCATTTTTAGTTCTTTTAATATGCGCAATATTCGGAGCGCGTGGCGGGCTATGGTGGATTGCCGCGTTTATGCTTATGCTATCGGGTATAATGCTTATATGCCTTGGTATAGCGGGGCGCTATATAGCCCGCATATATGAAGATGTAAAGGGCAGACCCCTTTACGTGGTTGCGGAAACCCGCGGTTTTAAGGAGGAAAAATGAAACTCAAGGTACAGTCCGCCGGCGATGCGTTTTTTGTTGCCATAAATATGGAAAAGCGCGCCATACGTATGTATGAGCGTATGCTGGATATTATTAAGGATGAAGACATACTGGAGGTTGTTAAAAATATACTAGCAGAGGAAAGACAGCACCTTTGCACGTTTTCAGCATGGCTGGATGATTCTGATGGTATAAGCGAAAATAGGCAGCTGCTTAAGCTTCAGGCGGAGAATATAATATTCCCCGGCGGGCTTGTGGAGCTTGTTAGAAAGGGCGGGGCGGAATCGCAAGCGGAGCTTATAAAATATGCAGCAGAGCAGGAGATATTTGCTATGGAGCATTATGAAGAATTTGCTAAGCTTTGCGAGGGCGAAGCGAAAGATGCATTTCTTGCCATAGCGCTTGAAGAAAAAGAACATCTTGATACCCTGCTCAATATGAAAGGAAACTAAATGCAGGATAAACCCCTGCTCTCTATAAGAGGGCTTAAAAAATCCTTCGACACTCAGGACGCGCTTAGAGGCCTTGATTTAGACGTATATAAGGGAGAGTTTTTAACTCTACTCGGGCCCTCGGGCTGCGGGAAAACTACTACACTTCGCATAATTGCGGGGCTTGAAACCCCAACCGAGGGTAAGGTGTACCTTGAAGGTGTGGATATAACAAGCTTTGCCCCCGAAAAGCGCGAAGTAAACACGGTTTTTCAAAACTATGCGCTGTTTCCGCATATGAATGTAGAAAAGAACATAGCATACGGGCTTAGAACGCGTAGGCTTGATAGAAAAACCATAAAACAAAAAGTAAAAGAAATGCTGCATTTAGTGCAGCTTGAAGGCTATGAAAAGCGTATGCCTTCGCAATTATCGGGCGGGCAAAGGCAGAGGGTGGCAATAGCAAGGAGCGCAGTATTGGAACCTAAAATCCTTCTGCTTGATGAACCCCTTGGTGCGCTTGATTTGCAGCTTCGCCGTCAAATGCAGGGCGAGCTTAAGCGTATGCAAAAGCAGCTTGGCATAACATTTATATATATAACGCATGACCAGGAAGAGGCGCTAAATATGTCCGACCGCATTGCGTTAATGCGCGATGGGCGCTTTGTGCAGCTTGCAAGCCCGTATGAATTATACGAAAACCCCGTATCCGCGTTTGCCGCAAGCTTTATAGGCGAAACCAATTTAATAGAAGGCACAGTAAGCGAAATAAACGGCGATGAGCTGCTGCTTGATATTGGCGGCAAAACGGTAAGGGCAAAAAATAAGGACTGGGTGCAGGAAGGGCAAAAGCTATGCCTTTGTATAAGGGCGGAAAGGCTTCGTTATAGAAGGCAGGACCCGGGGCATAATTGCCTGCACGGCAAACTTGTAGCCACGCATTATACAGGCAGCGATAGAACATCTATTTTAGAATTAAGCACCGGGCAGACGGTAATTTCCCGCCACACAACCGAGCAGGAAGAAAAGGTAAACCAAGGCGAAACCGTGTGCGTATGGTGGGATATAGATAAGGCGACAGTAGTTATAGACGATAGGGAACAAGCGCTATGATAGAAAAGAACGATAAAAAACAACTGCTTGCCATACCCATGGGGCTTTGGGCGGCGGCGTTTGTAGGCTTATCCCTACTATATATAATAGGTTTAAGCCTTCTTACAAAGGGGGAGGGCTTTTCGTATTCTCCGCCTTTAACGCTTGATAACTATATTAAGCTCCGTGAAAAGCAATATATAAGCAGCCTTCTATTAAGCTTAAGGTTGGCGTTTTTTACAACACTAATAAGCGCTTTTGTAGGCTATCCATTTGCTTATTTTATATCAAAGGCAAGCCCTAAAAAAAGGGTATGGCTGCTTGTAATGCTTATAGCCCCGTTTTGGACTAATGCGCTGATACGCATATATGGTTGGAAGATACTATTCTACGCAAACGGACCTATAAATACCCTGCTTAAAAGCCTTGGTATTATAGAAAGACCGCTGAAACTACTATATACAGAGGGGGCTGTTCTAATAGGCATGGTATACTGCATGTTGCCTTTTTTCGTGCTGCCGGTATATTCAAGCGTTGAAAGGATAGACTGGAGCATGGTAGAAGCATCTAGGGATTTAGGCGCAAGCCCATTAAAAGCTTTTATTACAGTTACCATACCCATGACATCTGCCGGCATTATGGCAGGGCTTGTGCTTACATTTATACCCAGCGTTGGTCTGTTTTTTATAAGCGACTTATTAGGCGGCTCAAACACTATGCTGTGGGGCAACCTAATACAAAATGAGCTTTTAAAAAGCCACGATATGCCATTTGCAGCTGCGCTTAGCGTAGTGCTGCTTATTATGACCGCCATAGTGCTGTTTATATATAGAAGGCAGGGCGGCGAAGCTGAGAGCATGGTATACTAGGTGATTATATGAAGAAAAACACTCCGCTTTCAAAATTATACATAACATTTACTATGTTGTTGCTGTACCTGCCAATACTTGTAGTAGTATTGTTTTCGTTCAACGCGAATACTGGCAGAACTGCAAGCATGAGCTTTACCGGTTTTTCCACATATTGGTATAAGGATTTATTGAGCCCCGTAACGGGCTTTGGCACACAGCTTAAATCCTCTCTTGAAGTGGCGTTTTGGAGCGTATTTATAGCTGCAGTGCTTGCAATACTTGGCGCAATAGGAATGGTAAGGCGCAAAATGGGTAAATCCCTAGCGTCAAAAATTACATATAAAGCAATAGGCGCTGGGGAGCAGCTTGCCATGTTGCCTATGATGATACCCGAACTTATTATGGGCATATCCTTAATGGCGTTGTTCCGCCTGTTTAAGCTGCCTTTTGGTAAAACCACTTTAATTTTATCGCACATAACTTTTTGCGTGCCATATATACTTGTAACTGTAAAAAGCAGGCTAATAACGCTAGACCCGTCGCTTGTAGAAGCCGCGAGGGACTTAGGCGCAAGCCCGTTTAAGGCGATAATTACCGTAACACTGCCTCTTGTTGCGCCTGCAATACTTTCAGGCTCACTCCTTGCGTTTGCCATGAGCATGGACGATTTTGTTATAAGCTTTTTCGTGTCGGGCGCTGAAACTACTACGCTTCCGCTTAAGATATATTCATCTGTAAAGGTGGGTGTTACGCCCAAGGTAAACGCAATGTGTACTGTTATGCTGGGCTTTGCCTTTTTAATGGTTGGCGGGGGTCAGCTTGTTAGTGCATACGCGGAGCGCAGGAAAGAAATAAGCTAGGGGGGATTTGCGTGGGCAAAACAATAGTGCTAACAGGCGGCGGAACGGCGGGG
>DUQK01000017.1 GCA_012837835.1 Christensenellaceae bacterium
AGGATTTGCAAAAGTTCAAGCTGAACTAAGCGAAATGTTTGAAAAAACCGCTTCCCCCTAGGGGGAAGCAGCTGATGGCTTAACAATATTTACAAGATTGGTTACACAAAACTATTGACACTACCTATTTCCCCTGAAAACTTGACATCACTTTGGCTATATGATAGCATTTTTCTAGTAATTTCAATTCTTTTATTTGATCTTAGGAACGATAGATTTTTCTTTATATATATTAGCATATACAATTAATCTTAGTATTTATTTTGTACTTATTGATAAAAATACTTAACTGTTGAACTTTTCAACGCCATATATCTATCAAACGAAAGAAAAGCACCTATCAAGTTTCCTCTTGTTGAATCATATAAGCCATAAACGATTTACATTACTAAAGCTGTACACATGCAAGCGTACGGCTTATTTGTATTATATATATTTAATTAGGAACTACAACGCCCTTTTCCTTATATCATCGCCTATAAATTGTATGGTCTTACATAGCCTAGGGTCAAGAAGTCTTGAGCTTATACGCTCTGTATATCTTTGCTGAAGTTCTGTAAGCATTAGGTTTGTGCTTATTATGGTGCATTTTCCCTTTGAAAAACGATCGTTTATAAGCGCAAAAAGCTGCTCAACTGTGATGTTTTCCCATAGGGGTTCTGTGCCAAGGTCATCAATGAGTAACAGTGGCACATTGTATATGGCGTTAAGCTCTGTTTCTTCGCTTGAAAAATACGCTTTTCGTATTCTGTTAAGAAGACTATTTGCTGTTATACTTATATATGCTACACCACGCTCTTTTGCCCTCATAGCTATTGAGTTTAATAGATAAGTCTTACCAAGACCGCTTTTGCCGTAGAAAAGTATATTTTTAACCGCTGGTCTTGGCAGCAAATCGGCATATTGTTCACAGGTATTTCTAACTACGTTCATATAGCTCCTCTGCGATGCACGGCTGCCGGGTATTAATTCATCTGAAAACACTTTTTCATCATAATTTTCAAATGTTTCGTGGCTGTCACCCATGGAATAGCTTTCAGTAAGCAGCTTACGGTACCTTGTAAGCACGCATTTGCAAAGCTCTTTTTTATGCCTGCCTACATAGCCGGTATCTGCACAAAGCTCGCAGGTATATACAGCTTCAAACTGGTTTTCAGGTAAACCCGCTGCCCTTAGCTCTTTATTAATTGAGCGGTTAAGCTCGTCCATACGTATTTCTATATTTTCAGGCACACCGCCTGATAAGGCTGATATTACCGATTCTCTTATTAAATTGCGTCTATCGTTTACAAGCTGCACAAGTGCAGGGCATTTTTCGTATGCCAACTGCTCATTTTTAAGCTCTATCTGCCTATTTTTATGCTGCTCATCTCTAGTTTCTTGAAGCGCCTGTTTAAGTTTTTCGCTATTCATTATCCTTTTCAGCCTCCTTAAGAAGGTCAAGCGCAGATCTTGACAACTCTTCCTCAGTATAGCTGCGCTGCTGATATTTCTGCGCTGTAACCGTGCTTTTTTGCACGGGAGCAGTACTTCTCGCCTGCTCTACAGTTTTTATACCCTTCTCCTTAAAGGACGACAGCACCTTGTCTATGTATGGCATCTTCTGTTTTGCACTCCTAGAAAGGCTTGCGGCATATAGTATTATTTCCTCACTGTGGCTTTCAAGCCATGCATTAATATATTTAAAGTCTCCAGTTGTGGGACTGCCCTCCTGCCCGCTTTCAGCAAGCACTTTTTTAGCAAGCGGACTTATGTCTGTTATTTCGGATAGATGTTTTTCTATTTTGTCTACAGTATCAAGCCCTTTTTTGTTCCATGTATCAGCTATGGGAAGCAAATCTTCAAACCTTAAATTACGCCTTCTTGCGTCTTTTGCAGCAAGCAGATATATTTCATGAGGATATTTATTCAGCATGTTTTTATAAGCATTCTGTACTCCTTGAGCGGAAGTTCTAACACCAAGAACGTTTAGTATCTCCTTGGTTTGCCCTATTAATATATCCTCACTCTTAAGCTGCGCCTTTACTGTTTCGCCGCCGGAGCGCTTTTTAAGCCCCAGCAATATCCCGTTTAAGTACGCGAAAGAGGGGTTAGTAGCCTTTACCGTTTCACGGCAGGCGCTTAATATATCCTCATCTGTGAAGCCCAGCTCATACACCCAAGTTTCGTACATGTTTATTTCGTCCTCGGTGGGTCTTCGCCTTTGCCCGAAGCGCTTAAGTACATTCTTTGCACCTTTCCTTATTTTTTCACTCCTGCTGAAGAATTTCTCCGCCTCATCGGCGCTTTCTATATCTTCTTCCTTTATTTTAACTGCCATTTTACCCGCATACGAAAAAGTGAAATTTATTCCCCTTGCAGATATGCAGTAACTTAAAAGCATAAGCACTATGGAGGGCTCTAGCGATAAATCTTTCACCCACTCATATGCAGTGGCGATTTCGCTGGGTCTTATTTTCCTTCTATCGCCAAACAGCGCATATACGGATTCAGAAAAGTGCAGATACTCATCATCTGCCCTAAAGCTATCCTTACCCGTAAGCATATGTTCACCAAGGCTATGCAGCATATAACGGGGCGGGTCGTCACTTTTACGGGTTAAGAGCCTGCGCCTCTCCCAATACCTAAGCGCTGCCTCCACCCTGCTTTTTTCTAAATTAAGTTCTTTTGCTAATTCGGTTATGCCAAAGCCGGTATCACCAAGCTGGCTGTGATAAAGGCAGCTTAAATAAACCTTCACAAAATCGCCATCAGCATCGGGCATGTACTGAGTAAAGAATAAATTTTCTACGGATGTAACTCCGAATATGCGAAGCGCATCATCTCTTTCTAGCATATATTACCTTACCTATTCGTTTTGAAGCGTTTGTTTGAGTGAATTTAATATACGTCTTTCCATACGGCTAACCTGCATCTGGCTCATACCAAGGCGCTTGCCCGTTTCGCTTTGGGACAGCATATTCGCATAGCGGTATGATAGTAGATTCCTCTCCTGCTCGCTTAGTGTTGAAAGTGCGCTTTTCAAATCCTCCCTATCTTCAAAAAAGCTTAGGTTGCCGTCCTCCTCGCCTAGGCGGTCGGACAGATACATACCTTCCTCGTCTGGGCTGTCAAGTGAGGCTACATTCGTCCTATTTCTCATTGTTTCAATATCCAGTACCTGTTCAATATCCCAGCCTAAGTAATCCGCAAGTTCCTTAACCGACGGCTCTCTATGCAGTTTTTGTGTTAGCTCTGCATTTGCCCTATCCATCTTTACACCTTGCTCCCTTAGCGTTCTGGGTGACCTTAATATATACGCTTTGTCCCTAATATAGTTACGCAGCCTACCGGTAATTGTAGGCATGGCAAATGTAGAAAACCTAAGCCCCCGCTCTACATCAAAGCGCTTTAGAGCATCAACTAAAGCAAGCGCAGCCACCTGCTTTAGGTCGTCTAAATCTATTCCTCTGCCACGAAACCTTCTTGCTATAGCATATGCAAGCGGCAAACCTATGTCAACTGCTTCGTCAAGCAGCTCGTTGCTTGGGTCAAGCGCATATGCAGTAGCGACATCGTGCAGCCTATCTGCACTCATAACACTCTCCACCAACCGGTAGGGAAAAATTAACCGTATGCGTACCGCAACTATCGCTTTCAAGCTTTATTTCAGTTACAAGCGTGCCTATAATAAGCTCGGCTATTTCAGGATCCTGCGGTATGCAATCCTGCACGCATTCAGTACGCTTACCTGTTAGGGATATAGAAATGCACTCATCATTAACCTTGCAAAACATAGTTATGCTGCTTATCTCCCTAGCTTGATGAGTTAGAAGGTCGAAGCTTTCGTCTATGGCAATTCTAAGGTCGCCTATAGTATCTATGGATAGACCCGCTATGCTCCCACACGCGCCTATACAGCTGCGAAGCGCTAGTAGCCATGTACGCTGCGCGGGAATAGTTACTTTTAGTTCATTCATATTTTTCTTACCACCTTTATATTGTCGCTATTATCAGCTATATTATCTAAGCTATCTTCGCTGCACCACCAATCACGGGGGGCGAGCAGCGTAATTCCTTCATCAGGGAGGTTAATATACACAGGCACATCGCCACCGGACGAGGATAAAATGTTTTTAATCTCTGGCATTTCTTCTCTATTTGTCTTTATGTAGAGCTTAGTATCCGAATTTTTAGCCATGCTTATTTCATCTTGGGCTGTGCTTTCTTCGTATGTGTTGCCATTTAGAGGAGAGATACTTTCCACTATTATTTTAATATCCTCATCTTCCCTTACTGATAGCTTACCATCTATAAGCACCACCTCGTCCTTTGAGTACAGACTGAAAAACCTGTCATGCACCTGAGGAAATAGTATGCATTCAACCTGTCCTGTCAAGTCCTCAAGTGTTAAGAAACTCATTAACCTATTTTTTTTGGTGGATTGTGTTCTTATTTCATGTATAATTCCGCCTATGCGTACCCTTTTGCCGTCTTGCTCAAGCGCAAATTCGCCTTCGTCCGCCATGTCCTGTATACTCTGGGTATTGAATGTTAAAGAGGATAGTTCGTCCTCATACGCTTCAAGAGGATGACCTGATATATATACGCCTGTCATCTCTTTTTCCATGCTAAGCAGCAAATCCGGCGCTAGCTCCTCTACATTAGGATATTGCTCAAGCATGGCAGGCATAGTAGCAGCACCCAAATCAAATAGGGAAAGCTGACCTTTTATATTGTTCTTCCTTTTGCGGCTGCTTGATTCAAGCGCCCTTTCAAATACCAAAATCAACTGATTGCGGTTAGCATTAAGTCCGTCAAAGCAGCCTGCCTTTACAAGCCCCTCTACCCCGCGTTTTGTAATATATTCGCTGTCTAGCCGTGAACAAAAATCATATATACTTGTAAAACTTCCATTCAAATTTCTTTCGTTTATTATACAGTCAACTGCCTTTGCGCCAAGACCTTTAATAGCGGAAAGCCCAAAACGTATACAGGACTTACCCTGCTTTCTTTCAACGGTAAAGCGCCCGAAGGATTTATTAATATGCGGCGGCAGCACCTCTATGCCTATCTTGCGCACGTATTGTATATAGCCTGCAATTTTACCGGAATTACCAAGCAGGCTGCTCATAACAGCAGCGAGGTATTGCGCGGGATAGTGGCATTTAAGGTATGCTGTCTGTACACTAAGCACCCCATAAGCCGCTGCATGGCTTTTGTTAAATGCATAGCTTGCAAAGCCCGCCATCTCATCGAATATTCCTTCAGCAACAGCCTTATCTATGCCGTTGCCTATTGCGCCTTTTATATTTTCCTCAGGTATACCGTATAAAAAGTTTTTGCGCTCCAGCTCCATTATGTCATGTTTCTTTTTAGACATGGCGCGGCGCATAAGGTCGCTCCTGCCGAGCGAATATCCGGCAAGGCTCCTCACTATCTGCATAACCTGCTCCTGATACACTATGCAGCCGTATGTAACGGAGAGTATAGGCTCAAGCTCCTTGCATGCGTATGTAATTTGGTCGGGATTTTGCTTACCCTGTATATACCTTGGGATAAAATCCATAGGTCCCGGACGGTATAGGGATATTGCAGCTATAATATCCTCAAAGGTTTCAGGCTTTAGCGAAGTTAAAAAGCTCCTCATGCCGCTGCCCTCAAGCTGGAACACACCTGCGGTATCGCCTGCGGATATCATTTCATACGTCTTTTTATCATCAAGGGGTATATCATCTATTGTAAACTCTATACCTTCAGCATTTATAAGTTCAAGCGTATCACGAATAACAGTAAGGGTTCTAAGCCCCAAAAAGTCCATCTTAAGTAGACCAAGCGCCTCTATATCTCCCATGGGATATTGAGTAGTTATAATTTCGTCATTTTTTTGAAGGGGTACATAGCGGGTTATAGGTTCCTTTGTTATAAGTACCCCCGCCGCATGAGTACCCGCGTGGCGCGGCATACCCTCAAGAAGCATAGCAGTATCTATAAGGTTTTTAACCTTATCATCGCTTTCATATGCCCTTTTAAGTTCCGGGTTTATTTTAAGCGCTCCTTCAAGCGTCATGCCAAGTGATGTAGGCACCATACGAGTTATGCGGTCTGTATCCCTATAGCTATAACCTAATACCCTGCCAACATCACGCAATACTCCTCTTGCAGCCATAGTGCCAAAAGTTATTATCTGCGACACATGGTCTTTGCCGTATTTTTCCTGTACATAGTCTATAACCTCCTGCCTTCTTTCAAAGCAGAAGTCAACGTCTATGTCGGGCATTGTTATCCTCTCGGGGTTTAGAAAACGCTCAAATAGCAGACTATATTTAAGCGGGTCAAGCTGCGTTATATTAAGGCAGTATGCAACTATGCTGCCTGCGGATGAACCCCTCCCGGGGCCTACCATTACGCCATTCTCCCTTGCGTAGGCTATAAAATCCCATACTATTAGGAAATAATCTTGGTAGCCCATCTGCTCTATAGTATTAAGCTCATACTCAAGCCTTTTACTTGCTTCTTCAGTAGGTTCAGGGTAACGTTTGCTAAAACCCTCATAGCATAGCCTTCTTAGCATTTCCCCCGCTGTTTCTCCGTTTTCTGTTGGAAATGCGGGCAGATGTATGCTTGAAAAATCAAGCTCTACATTGCACCTTAAAGCTATTTCATGTGATTTATACACTGCACTAGGCAAATCAGGGAAGAGTTTTAACATCTCATCTTCACTTTTTAAGTACAGGTTGTCGTTTGTCATACGCATCCTGTCTTCCTCGTCCAAGGTTTTGCCTGTCTGTATGCACATGAGAACTTCTTGGGCGTGGGCGTCCTCACGCTTTAGGTAATGACAGTCATTAGTGGCTACAAGTTCTATACCCGTATCTAGCGATAGCTGCACCAATTTTGGCAGTATTAGCTTTTCCTCAGCTATGCCATGGTCCATTATCTCTATAAAAAAATTACCCTTACCCATAATATCCTGCATAAAAAGGGCATGTTCTTTTGCGTCATCATATCTGCCTTCAAGCAGCAGCGTAGGTATTTTACCAGATAGGCAGGCGGACAAAGCTATAAGCCCTTCGCTGTGCTTTTTTAATATATCGTAATCTATACGGGGGCGGTAGTAAAAGCCCTCAAGATAAGCTATACTTACCAGCTCCATAAGGTTAAGATAACCCGTATTGTTTTCACACAGCAGTATTAAATGGCTTGCATTTTCCTGACCGGAGGTTTTTATAAGCCTATCTTCGCATATGTAGGTTTCAACGCCTATAACGGGGTGTATACCGTTTTGCTTACACGCTTTATAAAAAGGCACAACACCGTACATAGCGCCATGGTCAGTTATCGCGCAGGCAGTCTGCCCAAGCGTCTTTAAGCTCTCCATAAGCGGCGCTATACGGCAAGCGCCGTCAAGCAGGCTATATTCGGTATGTAAATGTAGGTGCGCAAAAGCCATAGTACCCTCCTTATATTTATTATATGTTACTCCGTGTTTTTTCGCAATGCAAATGCAATACAAAGGCATCATATCTACATAATAGGCTAAAGTGTATACCATTATACAATTTGCAATAATATATGCTAGGTAGTATAATTCGCTCATACTAAGGGGGAGTTTGCGGCAAAGGAGGTCACTATGGCACACACGATTGCGGCACTTGCAAGCGCACCAGGAATGGCGGGTATCTCCGTTGTACGCCTATCGGGTGATAATTCCCATGCCATACTAAAGCAGGTATTTAAACCTGTTTCTTCAAAGGACACCTTTAAGTCCCGTTATATGATGTACGGTACACTGCACGATAATGAGTACCCTGTTGATGAATGTATGGCGGTAGTATTTTATGCTCCCAACTCCTACACAGGAGAGGATTCCGCAGAAATACACCTGCACGGTTCTCCCCTTATAGTAAAGGAATGCCTAAACCTTTTGTATAAGCTTGGTGCAGAGCCTGCAAAGCCGGATGAATATACCCGCCGCGCGTTTGAAAACGGCAGGATGGACTTAAGCCGCGCCGAAGCCGTTATGCAGCTTATTAGCGCCCAAGGAGAGCTTTCCGCTAAAGCCGCTTTAAGGCAGTTAAGGGGCGGTACGTTTGCATTTATACACAATATACAAAAAGAAGTAATAGATATATTAAGCACAATAGAAGCCGCAATAGATTTCCCAGAAGAAGTTGAGGACAGCTATTCACCTAAAGAGCTCGCCTCAATATGCGATGATATTGCAAATAGGCTGCTTAAATCAAGCGATGCTAGGAGCGCAAAGCTGCTTAGCCAAGGGTTTGAGGTCGCCATTGTCGGCACGCCAAACGCCGGAAAGAGTTCGCTTTTTAACTCCCTTCTTATGGAGGATAGGGCTATCGTAACCGAAATGCCCGGCACCACTAGAGATGTGCTTAGAGCCAGCATAGTGCTATCCGGCGTTACAGTTATTCTAAACGACACCGCCGGCATACAGGACAGTAAAGATGCTGTTGAAAAACTAGGCATACAGCGCGCCAAACAGGAGATGGAAACTGCAGACCTGCTTATTATCGTGCTTGACGGTGCAGGTCCTCTATCCCGCGAAGCACGCCAAATACTTAAAGAAAACGCCCACCGCAGCCGTATAGTATTGCAGAGCAAGGTTGATATAAACCGCACGCCCTATTATGATGGCGCGCTTTTGTTCTCCTCATACACGGGCGAGGGCATGGATGACATACGTGCTGCCATAATAGCCAATATAAACGGCGTGCAGGATAGCGAACTCACCCTCTCCCGCCATGTGGATTTGGCTAAAAAATCAGCGCAGGCACTAATAAGTGCAAAGCAGGCTTTTATTGATGGCGACAGCGCTGACCTTTGCGCTGTACATGTACAGGACGCCCTTCACTTGCTTGGGGAAATAACGGGCGACAGCGTATCCGAAGAAGTAATAGACTCTATATTCAGTAATTTTTGCGTAGGCAAATAGGGAGGCATATATCTTGAACATAAAAGAAAGAATTAAACAGCTAGACGAGCAGTATAAAGATTTACCCCGTAAAATTTTCCTAGTCTTAGCGGTGCTTATCAGCTCATTTTTTTTGGCAAAGGCGGTACCCTATGTGCTGCCTTTTATTATAGGCTATATATTTTCGCTTATACTTATATACCCAAGCCGTCTTTTTTCAAGACTGCTTTCAAAAATAAAACCCGGCAAAAAGCTTGCTGTGGTGCTATCCATGCTGCTTTTATACGGTCTGCTGGGCTTTCTAATAAGCCTTCTTGCAAAGCAGATTTATGTAGAGCTTGAAAAGCTTGTAAACGCTTTACCAGGAATAGTAGAATGGGTAGAACAAACTTTAGAGCAATGGACGCTGCGTCTGCACCCCGAAAATGGAGAAGGTATGCATAATATGTTTAGCGGCTGGCTTGATACAGCTTTAGAAACACTATCAGGCAGTATCAAAACACTGCTAGGCAAAGCAGCTCCTGCGGTAGCCACCGGCGCAATAGACACAATATCGGGCTTACCGGGCGCCATACTATTTATTGTTGTTATAATAATGTCCTCTTATTATTTTGTATGCGATAGAAAGATAATACGCTCCTACCTTGAAAAACTGCTGCCCGAAGGCATAATACACCGTGTTGATGTGCTTACAGACAGCGTTCTAAAAGCGGTAGGTCAGCAGATAAGGGCACAGGTGCTAGTTTCCCTATGCGTAACCATAGTGCTTATACTGGGCTTTTTTATACTTGGTATGGACTATGCGCTGCTGCTTGGCACAATAATAGGTCTTATAGATTTACTCCCAATAGTTGGTGCAGGTACGGTTCTTATACCTTGGGCGCTTTTTAACCTTTTTGCAAACAATATTATGCTTGGCGCTAAGCTGCTTCTGCTTTATGTTGCGGTTGTTGCAATAAGACAGGTTGTGGAACCGCGCATAGTAGGCAGTAAGCTCGGATTATACCCTCTTGTTGCCATGCTAAGCATGTATATAGGTATGCGCGCCATAGGCTTTATAGGCCTTATTGTAGGACCCGTACTTGCAAATATATGTAAGGTTATACTGGAATCCGATGCCGACATACGAAAACAGCAGAGAGAGCTTGCGGGTAAAGCATAATCCGCATATTATAACACCTTTCATAAAGTTCTCCGCCATATGGCGGGGGATTATTTCATGTAAAAGCCATGAATTATTTAGTAAGTTTATTTTTTGTACCGCCTTAAAAAACAACATTAAACCATTTGCATTTTCAAACATTTTGAGTATACTATATGTGTTGAAATTTTTGTTTTAAGGAGGCATATATCGTGGAACATCTAACCATCGTTTATGTTCTAAGCGCATTGGTAATTGTTGCGGCACTTGCTTTTGCCGTATACATTATCAATTGGGTTAAGGAACAGAAGAACGAAAACAAGGAAATCGCTCGCATAGCAGGGCTTATACAATCTGGCGCAAACGCGTTCATGAAAAAGGAATACACTATACTTGCCATATTTGCATTTATTGTCGCGGTAATTATATATATATTCCTTCCCAAGCCTTTGTGGATGGAGGGAGCGGACAGCTCTCAAAACCTAATGATGGCGCTTTGCTATATTGCAGGTACAATATTTAGCGCAGTCGCCGGGAAGATAGGCATATATGTTGCCTCGCTTGCAAACGCAAGGTGTGCAGAAGCCGCGCAGGAGGACATACGCCCCGCATTTTTGATAGGCTTCCGCGGCGGCGCTGTTATGGGGCTTATGGTTGTTGCCCTGTGCCTGCTTGGTGTATCGCTGGTTATGATTTTCGTCGGCGATGCCAGTATGCTGTTATCTTTCTCATTTGGTGCAAGCTCACTTGCTCTATTTGCTAAAGCGGGCGGCGGCATATTTACTAAAGCCGCAGACGTCAGCGCAGACTTAACCGGCAAGGTTGAATTTGGTCTTAACGAGGATGACCCTCGCAACCCCGCAGTTATCGCCGATAACGTGGGCGACAACGTTGGCGACGTTGCCGGCATGGGAGCCGACCTGTTTGACTCTAACGTTGCTACAATGGCAGCAGCACTAGTTATGGCAACCGCAATGGGCGGAAAAAACCCTGCAATGGTTCTATGCTATGCAGCGCTTGGTCTACTTGCAAGCGGCATAGGTATTTACCTTTGCAAAATAGAAGGCGAAGACGGCACGCCTACAAAGGCGCTTAACCTTTCAACCTATACAGCAACGGGTATATACCTTGTGCTTACCGCACTTGCCACTTTAATATTCGGTTTCTCTTGGAAATACTGGGCAGCAGCGGCTGTCGGCCTTATGGTTGGCGTTATTATAGGGCTTGCCACAAACTACTTTACAGATGATAATATGCCTATAGTTAAAAAGGTTGCAAAAGCATCTGCAACGGGTCCTGCATTTACTGTGCTATCAGGCACATCATACGGCTTTTTAAGCGCCCTTCCCGCCATGGTGGGTATTGCGCTTGCAGCGCTTATAGCCCATAGGCTGGGCGGCATGTTCGGCATAGCGATGAGCGCTGTTGGTATGCTCTCAATAGTTGGTACTATTATTTCAAACGATGCATACGGTCCCATAGTTGACAATGCCCGCGGACTTGCAGAAATGGGCGGTCTTGGCGAAGAAACCATACGCGTAGCCGATGAGCTGGACTCTGCCGGCAACACCGTAAAAGCTGTAACCAAAGGCTTTGCGGTAGGCGCAGCAGGGCTTACAGTTATATCTCTACTTGGCGCATTTCTGGAAGAAGTAAACGCCATATCCCTAGTAAAACTCGTAGGCTTTGATATAATGGACCCAACCGTGTTTTTCGGCATACTTGTTGGCGCTGCCATACCCGCTGTATTTAGCGCAATGCTAATACTCGGTGTTGATAAGAACGCACAGCGCTTAGTAGCGGAGATACACCGCCAGTTCAGTGAAATACCAGGCCTTAAAGAGGGCAAGGAAGGCGTAGAACCTGACTACAATCGCTGCATAGATATAGCAACCACCGGTGCACTTAAAGAGCTTATACCCGCAGGTCTTGTTGCTATACTGGCAACAGTAGTAGTTGGCTTTATTGGCGGCGTAAAGGCTGTAGGCGGTTTCCTGCTTGGCAATATAGTTACAGGTCTTCTGCTTGCGCTTTACATGTCAAACGCAGGCGGCATATGGGACAACGCTAAAAAATATGTGGAAGCCGGCAATGAAGGCGGCAAAGGCTCCGATGCCCATAAGGCAGCTGTAATAGGCGACACCATAGGCGACCCTTTCAAAGACACTGCAGGTCCTTCAATAAACACGCAAATTACGGTTGTATCCCTTGTTGCAAGCATTATGGCGCAGCTTTTCGTACATTTCCACATTTTCTAATATTACAGACTTTAAAGCTGCAAGGGTATAAATGCCTTGCAGCTTTTTTGCGCAAATGATTAGCCCCATATAAGTTTAACTGAGTTTTTTTGCGATAATTTCAGCAAAAATGTTGACATATTGTAACATTTTTGATATAAATAATCTGTATTCAATTATTACATTAATTATCATCCTGCTTTTAGCAGAAAGGATGGAGTGAAATGGCGAAAGATAAAGTTAAAGATCCTTATCGCAGTTTAACTAAGATAATGATAGTGCTGCTTGTATTTGCGGTTCTATTTGCCTCAGGATGGTTCGTGCTTGACCAATATAACAAAGGCAAGCTGGCGGACGCTCAGGCTAAGGTTGATGCCGAAAACGAAAAGCTTATAGCGGATTACGAGCAAAAAATCGCAGAACAAAAACAACAGCTAAGCCAAAGGCAGGTGGTTGAAGTTCCCACTCCAAAAAGCGAGGGTTGGGATATACTCGACATGAGCGCCTTCCCCGTTGATAACGGTGTTTCCGTTACCACAACTAGGCTTGATGCTCTATCCGGCGGACTTATGCTGCTTAACCGCTGGCATGGTCTGCCAGGGGATTTTGTCATAGCTGAGCCTGAAATTAAAAGCATAATGGACCATTCTAACTATACTGTTCCTGTAAGTAGCCGAAATGTTAAGCTTTTCCCCGCAGCAACCGAAGCGCTCCAAAGTTTTATAAAATACGCCAAGGATGAGCACAACCTAGAATACTACATAATAAGAGAAGGTTACCGCACAATGGCGCAGCAGACAGAATATTGGAACAAGGAAATACAGCGCCATCCAAACCGTGAGGGCGATGGTTTAATAGCTGCTGCAAGGCGTAATGTATCGTACCCCGGAACAAGTGATTATCAATCCGGTTTCAGCTTCCATGTTGGCATATATAGCAGAAATGACAGCGTTATTAACACCACTAAATTTCAAGAATCTAAACAAGCCGAATTACTAAACGAAGAGGGCTGGAAATTCGGTATAATATACCGCTTCCCGGCACAGGGCTATCCCACTGCCGACACCGTAGATAAGGACTATGCCACAGGCATAGATAACACACGCCTTAAAATGGATGCTTACCGTTATGTTGGAATACCGCATTCAACGGTAATGCACATAAAAGGCTTCTGCCTTGAAGAATATATAGACTACCTTGTAGAGTACCCGCACATACAGGTGTTTAATGACGGTACTCTCAAACATGAAATATTCAGAATACCCGAAACAGGGCAGGATCAAACCCATTCCCTTCCCGCAAGCGCAAAGGAGTATTCCGTATCTACTGATAACATGGGCGGGCTTGTAGTTGCACTAAGTTATTAATATCTAGTCAAAACAAAGAAGTTAAACTTATATATCAAAAGCGCAGGCGGTTCCTGCGCTTTTTGCTGTTACAACTGTTGAGTTATAATTCCAATATCTCAATGACTCTATAATAATCTGACGATTCCAATATTGTTTAGCAATAACCATATAAAAACAAGTAAATTAATAATAAACAATATCACTCAGGCAATGTATCAATATTTTCAAACTCATCATCGCCTTCTTTTATGCTATTTATTTCCATGTCTATTTTCTCAACATTTCTGAGTTTTCTTTCTATAGTGCGGGTCTTGCGTGATGCAGAATCTACGCTCTCGCTCGCCTGCTTAAGGCGCTGACTGGTCTTAGAAAGAAGGCTTTCAAAGCTTGCAAATTCCTTCTGTAAATCCCTAAGCAATATCCATACATCTGAGCTACGCTTTTCTATGGCAAGGGTTCTAAAGCCCATCTGCAAGCTGTTGAGCAGTGCAGATAGAGTTGAGGGGCCTGAAATCACCACATGTTTTTCGCGCTGAAGGGCTTCCACTGTACCGCTTAATTGCATTACATAGGCATAAAGCGCTTCCATAGGCAGGTACATAATGGCAAAATCCGTAGTATTAGGCGGGGATATATACTTATCCGATATTCTGCCCGCCTCCCTTGTTATTATAGAGGCAAGTTCATCGCTCGCCTTTTTAGCAGCAACGTCATCCCCCGCTTCAACCGCATCTTGCAGCCTTATATAAGCTTCAAGGGGAAATTTGGCATCTATAGGCAGATACATGCCGGCTCCATCTTTACCGGGCAAACATATAGCGTATTCCACCCTCTCGCTTGTATCGGGCTTTACTGCAACATTCGCTTCGTACTGCTCGGGAGCTAAAATATCCTGCAGCAATGCACCAAGCTGCATTTCCCCCCATACCCCGCGGGTTTTTACATTTGAGAAAAGGCGCTTTAAATCTCCCACGCCAACAGCTAGCGTTTGCATTTCACCAAGACCCTTGTACACCTGCTCAAGGCGTTCATTTACTAGTGAGAAGCTCTCTCCTACGCTCTTGGTTAGCGTCTGCTTTAGGGTTTCATCTACGGTTTTACGCATAGCGTCAAGCTTTTCTGAGCTTTCTTTTTGTATGGCGTTTAGGCTGTTCTGCACGCTTACACGCATACGCTCTATTTTTTCGTCTGAGAAATTAAGCTGACGATTTACCGTGTCTGTAAGGTGGCGTATTTTAGCATCCTGAGAGCTTAGCGCATTATCCATGCGCTGACCTAGGCTTTCAGCCCTGCCCGCCTGCGTACGCTCAGCTTCCTGCATCATGCTCTGCACCGCTAAATGGTTTTGCCCCATATTCTGGTACAGCCTTCTCTCACTTTCCTGTATGGATTGCTCAAGATAACCTGTAAATGTATCCTCAAGCATATGCACATTTTTATCAGTATACTGGCTAAATTCCTTTATACGCCTAAAAAGCACTATAAATAGTGCTATGCAAATTAGTAGTGCAGCCGCAATAAATATTAACAATGTATTAGTATCTATATTAATCTCCACGCGAAATACCCTCGCGCCAATGCTCATAGCACAGACCTATATATTTAATATCTATTTGGTTATCTATAAGCACCTGTTCGCCCTCTTTAATTACCTTGCCGGTGGAATCAATTCTAGCGTTCATAGTGGCTCTTTTCCCGCACCAGCAAAGACCGCCCGGCACTTCCTGTATATCCTCAGCAAGCCTTAAAAGTGCGGCTGAACCTTCAAAGAAATTGCCCGAAAAATCAGTACGAAGACCGTAGCAGTATATTTCTAAATCTTTTGCCATATCCGCAAGTTCCTGCACCTGATTTGTAGACAAAAACTGTGCTTCGTCAACCAGCACAAACCTAAAGCCGTGGTGCGCCTTTTGCACCGCAAGCCACATAAGCTGTTCCTTTATGCTGTGATGCGATTCTAGCACTATTTCAGCTTCCGCCTGAAGCCCAACCCTTGAGAAAACTATATCTGCGCCTGCCCTAGTATCTATTGCAGGCTTTACAACAGCAACCTTTAAGCCAAGCTGCTGCAGATTATATCTCTGCATTAAAAGCTGCGCGGTTTTACTTGAACCCATAACCCCATACATGAAGTGCAGCATTAGATTTCCCGCCTCCCTTCAAGCGCCTTGGCGAGTGTAACCTCGTCTGCATACTCTAAATCGCTTCCTATGGGTACACCGTAGGCTATACGTGTAACCTTTACATCCATAGGCTTAATAAGCCTTGCAAGGTATGATGCAGTGGCTTCGCCCTCTATATCGGGGTTGGTTGCAACTATTACCTCTTTTACCTCTCCATCTGATAGTCGGGTAAGGAGCGACCTTATATTAAGGTCGGATGGACCTATATTATCCATAGGAGATAATACACCATGCAGCACATGATAAAGTCCCTTATAATCCTGTACACGCTCCATTGCTGCAACATCCCTTGGATCTCTAACAACGCATATTATACTGCGGTTTCTCGAATCATTTGAGCATATATCACATTTTGGCTCCACCGAATAATTGCCGCACACCTCACAAAAGCGTATGTTTTGTCGCCCTTCAAGAAGCGCATTTGCAAGGCGGCGTACATTTTCAACCGGCATTGAAACTATATGGTAGGCAAGCCGCTGTGCAGATTTTTTACCTATGCCGGGGAGCTTAGACAGCTCCTGTACCATAAGCTCTATAGGTTTTACTTGTTCATACATCAGAATAACCCGCCAAGCCCTCCGGGTATGGCAGCGCCCATGGTCTTTTCCCTATCCTCCTGACACATGCGCAGCGCTTCATTTACGGCAGAGATTATCATATCCTGTAGCATATCTACATCATCAGGGTCTACAACTTCAGGGGATATTGTTATAGAAAGCACTTCCTGTTTACCGGATACGCTGCATTTTACAACCCCTCCGCCCACGCTGGATTCGTAAGTTTTTTCTTCCAAATTCTCCTGCGCCTTGGTCATTTCCTCCTGCATCTTCTGTGCTTGGCGCATAAGCTGCTGCATATTTGTTCCGCCGCCAAATCCACCGAATTTATTCCTAGCCATTATATCCTCCTAAATATATTGATTTACAAAGTTACTTACAGTATCTACATAAAGCTCGCTCTCCATATAGAGCGACTGTGCGTGTACAGCACCCTCAATACTTATACATTGCTTTGGTCCGGGGTGGGCTGAATATAGATCCTCAAGCATTTCATATGGAACAAACGTATCCTCTACGCCATGTATAAACAGCATGGGTATTTTACAATTAGCAAGACGGTCTACCGGAGAAGCCTCCTCAAGGTTGAACTTCGCGCGCCTTTTTAATATAGGCTTTGCGAACTTAAGCAATAATGAACTAAAGCCCCCTGACAAAAACGGCGCTTTGTTTTTTATTAGTGCAACTGTTTGCTGCGCTAAACTGGTATAGCCGCAATCCTCAACCGTACAAGCAATAATAGAATTATCCTTCTGGGTACAAGCTGTCATCATTGCAGTTGCAGCGCCCATGCTAACGCCAAACAAAACGATTTTTCCATCCAAGCCCTTATCTTTAAGCAGCTTTATCCAAAGCAGCATGTCGCTTGATTCCTTAACACCAAATGTGTTGTACTCCCCCTCACTCTCACCTTGCGCACGTTGGTCTATAAGCAATACATTAAGCCCCATATCCATAAACAGACGCGCATATGCAAAGAAGCTTTCTTTATAATCTTTCCAACCCGGCATAACGATAGCAGTATTATTTGCACCTTCTTTTTTATAATAATTGGCACATAGTACAAGACCGTCTTCAGAAACTATGGAAAGCTTTTCAAACTTTTTATTTTGAACAATCTCAAAAGAGGAAACATAGTAGGGATTATCCGCAAACTGTTCAAAGTTTATATTAGGTTCTTCGCCCCCCGGCTTTATACCCTTACGCCGCCTTAAACCTGATTCCACCAAGGTATTTGCAGCTGAATAGAGCAGCACCACTCCCAGCGCAAACATCGCCAATAATACTAATAATACTACCATACATTTACCCCCTAATTACAGATGAAGTATAGCATAGCCATAGCCTATTTTCAATTCTAATACTATGTTGCTTTTAGAACAGCGATTTTATTGTAGCGGTTTTTTCGGTTTGACAAAGCTTCGTGAAGGAGGCATAGTAAACCCTATTGTGCCTTAACAAGGCAAAGCTAAAGCGGAAAAGACGCACAAGAAAACGCTGGGTTAAAGGCGACATAGTATTAAGCCTTTGCCTTGTACATTATAGGCACCGTTGTTGAGGGTGTACTTGTCCCAATAGGAATAAAGCTTATATTTTTAGAATCAAGAGTTATGATACCTGTGCTGCCTATAACTTTCCCTTCTTTTATAAGCATGGTAACTATATTTTCATTAAGCGTAGGTCCCCCCGCCTTTTCAAGGCAGTTTTTCCAAAGGGTAAAACTACAGCCCTTCTTCCATGCGCTACAGCCGAAAGCCTTTGAATTTTCTCTAATTGGGCTTCCGCATATTGGACAATTTACAGACATATTCTTTGTTTGGCGCCTGCGGCTTTGCCTTGGCGCTTCATTATCAAAATGCACATCAGGCGCTTTATCCTTAGCATATTCAACCAAAAATGCGCTTAACCTGTTTATGCCCTGCATAAAACGCTTGCCGTCCCTTTTGTTTTGGGCTATATCTGAAAGCGCCTTCTCCCATTTGCCTGTCATTTCAGGAGAGGAAAGTTCGCTAGGCACTGCCTGTATAAGTTTTTCGCCCTTTTCAGTTGCTATGAGGGATTTGCCGCGCCTTATTACATATTTAACCTCTATCAACCTCTCTATTATTGCGGCTCTGGTTGCAGGCGTTCCTATACCGGAATCCTTCATGGATTCCCTTATTTCTTCGTCCGTTATATCTTTCCCCGCATTTTCCATCTGTTCAAGCAGTGTAGCATCGGTATGCTGAGGCGGAGGTTTGGTTTCTTCCTTTTTTGAGCGTGCGGACAGTATTCGCCTTGTATCCCCCTCTTTTATATCGGGGAGTACGGTTTCCTTTGTTTCGCTTAAGCTTACAGCCCGCCAGCCTATATTTATTACCTCCCTGCCTATGCTCTTAAAGTTTTCCCCCTCGCAGTTTGCAATAAGTTTTACACTCATATATTCATACGGCGGATAAAACGCCCCTAAAAAGCGCCTTGCAATTAAATCATACACAGAGCGCTCATCTTGACTTAGAGATGAAAGCTTTATTTTTGTTGGAGTTGGTATTATCGCATGGTGGTCAGTAAGTTTCGTATCGTCAAATACTCTTTTTGTAATGCGTATTTTCCCATCCGGTATGCCGACTTTAATTTCATCATAATCTTCAGGTAGGTTTTCAAGGGTTTTGTATACTGTAGACAGCATGTCTTCGCTTAAATATTTTGAATCCGTACGCGGATAGGTAATGCATTTCTTATTTTCATATAGCGACTGGGCTATGCTTAAAGTCTTTTTAGCTGTAAAACCCAGCCTGCGGTTACAATCTCTTTGAAGGCTTGTTAAATCGTAAAGTAGCGGTGGCAGTTCTCTTTTATGCTCTTTATTTATGCTTATAATATTTGCAAGCTTGCCGCTCACCTTTTTTACTATCTGCCTTGCTCTAGTCTGCTCCTTTATTCTGCTGCTTGTACGCTCATCTTTTGAAGAAATATCAAACCAGCTGCCTGTAAAGTCCCCATAGTCAGCTGTAACTGTATAATATTCTTCTTTTACAAAATTTTTAATTTCAGCGCCTCTTTTAACCAATATAGATAGCGTAGGTGTTTGCACACGTCCAGCGGAAAGCAGCACACCATAGCGCAGTGTAAATGCCCGGGTAGCATTCATACCTACTATCCAGTCCGCTTCGGCGCGGCATAGTGCGCTTTCATATAGTCCATCATAATGGCTTATGGGTTTTAGGCTGTTAAAACCTTCTTTTATTGCCGAATCAGTAAGGGAGCTTATCCAAAGCCTTGTCGCAAGCTTTTTGCATGCGCTTTTTTCGTATATAAACCTAAATATCAGCTCACCCTCTCGCCCTGCATCTGTAGCGCATATTACGCTTTCGGTAGTTTTGTCATTTAAAAGCTTTTTAACTATATTGTACTGCTTGCGGGTTTTGGCTATCACCTTAGTAGGTATTCTATCAACGGATATAGGTAAATCTTCCATACGCCATTTCTTGTATTTCTCGTCTATTTCCTGCGGCTCACAAAGGCTTACAAGGTGTCCAAGCGCCCAAGTAACGGCGTATTTATCACTATACAGATAGCCCTCCGCCTTGTTTTTACAGCCAAGTACATTGGCTATGCTTCTTGCAACACTCGGCTTTTCAGCAATAACTACTATCATTTATATTCCTCAGTGCCGAAATAAATATGCTGCGCTTCATCTGTGTAATTCCCAAACTCATCAAGCACTGTGAGCGTAGGTTCTATTATGCATTCGCTGTTTGTATTGAACCTGCCTTCAATAAGAGCTAGATAAGGCTTTTTACCTGCCTTTGATACTACAAAACGCAAACGGGATATAGAAAACTTTTCCTCTTGCATTACGTTGCTCATCTTAAACATAGACATGGCAGGACACATGGTTACAAGCCTGCCCCTATTTTTAAGTAAGAATCCAGCGCTTTTCGCTAAATCTTTAAAATTCGCGGTAATCTGCGTACGGGCAGAATCCCCACGCATTTCATAATAAGGCGGGTTTGATATTACCATGTCATAGCTAGCGGGCTGCAATACCTCACTAATTTTACGAAAATCGGCATTATATGTTTTTATTTTGTCTTGTATGTTATTTAGCATGGCGCTTCTTTTAATTCTATCCGCCTGCAAAGCGTCTATCTCCACGGCATCTACTAAAATACTACTTTCCCTTGCGTATAAGAGCATGGATAGTATACCGTTCCCAGCGCCTAAATCGCATACTTTACTGTTCTTTTTTACATTGGCAAAATAAGCGAGCAAAATGCTATCCGTACCGTATGTAAAACCCTTTTCGCCACGGATTATTTTAATGTTCCCTCTTTGAAGGTCTTCTGTTTTTTCACCCGGATAAAGCTGTACGCCTAACATCTCATATAAATAAATCCGCTACATGTTACCCATATAGCGGATATAATCTGCCTACAAGGCACTATGCCTATTCCCCGGGAACACAGGCGCCCGTGGGACAAACATCGGCACATGAACCGCAATCTATGCATTCTTCAGCGTTGATTTCGTACTTGTTATCGCCCTCAGTAATGCAATCCTGCGGACATTCTGCGGAACATACTCCACAGCTGATACAGTCTTCGGTAATCTTGTAAGCCATTACTACATACCTCCTAATGATTCCGCCTTAGCGTGTACTTGGATTATATACCAATTGCAATTTCCGTGCAAGCGGTCCATCTAAATAATTAGAATAATTAGACCTCACTTGCGCTGCTCTACCTAGAATGATATAATTTCTCTGATTTTAATGGCTTAGCCTAGGTAAAGGAGAATTAAAATGGCAAACAATTATGTGTTCATGACTGACAGCGACAGCGACCTTCCCTTCAGCTTCGCTGAAGAGAGAAATATACCGGTAGTAAAAATGCCCTATACCCTTGATGATGTTGAATATCTGGACGATAACGGTAAGACCGGTCAAGAAAAAATACTTTTTAAGCGTATGCGAGAGGGGTCAGTGCCAATTACTTCACTTCTGCCCACCGCCGCTTATCTTGAGTATTTTGAACCTATACTTAAGGAAAACGACCTACTTTTCGTAGCTTTTTCATCTAACATGTCTAATACTATACAAAACGTGTTTGAAGCTAGAGAAGAACTTCTCAAAAAATACCCTGAGCGTAAGTTCAAGGTGGTTGACACGCTTTCCATATCCGCCCCTATGACGCTGCTTTTAAAAAAATCGCATGATTTATACCTTACAGGCGTTTCTATGGAGGAAGTCGAAAATTGGATAATGGATAACAGACTTAAATCCCACGCTTGGCTCACGGTTGAAGACCTTGTGTACTTAAAGCGCGGCGGCAGGATAACCTCCACCAGCGCATTCTTCGGCTCCATGCTGGATATTAAGCCCATTCTTACACTTGGTAAAAGCGGTAAGATAGAGCCTGAAGGTAAGGTCCAAGGCAGGAAAAAAGCATTGCGTACCCTTGTTGAGCGTACTGTAGAAAACATAGATAATCCCGAAGACCAAGAGATTATAATACTTCACGGCGATTGTTTAGACCAAGCCGAAATGCTTAAGAATATGCTTGTTTTCCAACTGCCTGAGGCTAATAATATTACAATACAAATGATAGGGCCTGTCATTGGCTCCCACTGCGGTCCCGGCACGCTTGCAATATGTTTCATGGGCAAGGAACGCCCAATTTAATGCAAAACACTCTTATCACCGTACAAGATCTGTCTTGCGTAGGCAGATGCTCACTTTCTGTGGCGCTGCCGGTTTTGTCTTGCCTTAACATACAATGCATACCTTTACCAAGCGCACTTTTAAGCGCACACACAGGCTTTACTGTGCCTTTTAGAAAACCCCTAACATGCGAAATGAATGATATATTTCTCCATTTTAAAGAAACACTTCCAAGCGTAGATGGAGTATATATAGGCTATCTTGCTGAATATGAGCAGCTTTCACTTATGAATGAGATTTTAAGCCATTATGATAACGCGCATATATTTATAGACCCCGTTATGGGAGATAACGGTAAACGCTATTCTTCAATAAGCGAGCGGCTTTGTGATGGGATATCAAAGCTCTGCCATAAGGCTGATTTTATATTCCCAAATTTAACCGAAGCTGCTCTGCTGCTTGACATACCCTACAATAATTTGCCTAATAACGATGCACTGCTGAATATGCTGGCGGAAAAGTTTGGCTCCAGTGTAGTGCTTACAGGGCTTATGGATTCTAGCGGCAATATAGGCGCATGCGCTTTGCATGATAACAATACATACTCTGCATACACCAAAATGGTACCGGGCAAATTCCCCGGCACGGGAGATTTATTTGCATCTGTATGTGTAGCGGGTATACTACAGGAGATAGACATGCAATGTATATTACAACTTGCGACAGAATTTATATACTCCTCCGCAAAGGATTTTTCAGGTGACAGCCGCTATGGACTACCATTTGAAAGTAAGCTAAATAAACTCAGCAATGACTTTTTCGCTCTTAAAAATAAGGAGAATAATTAAATGCAACAGTTTTTGCTGCCTTTTTTGCTAACGCTTTTTGCAGGTCTATCAACCGGCATAGGGGGTCTGATAATACTCTTTAACTCCAACCGCTCAAGGAGATTTCTATCTGTATGCATGGGCTTTTCAGCAGGCGTTATGATATACGTATCCATGATAGAACTTTTCCCGGAAGCGCAAGAGCTATTAACAAGTGTATTTGGTGAAAAAACGGGCGCACTTTATACTGTGCTAAGCTTTTTTTCGGGTATGTTAATGATTGCCATAATAGATAAGCTTATCCCGCAGGAGAACAACCCACACGAAATCTGCGACAGTAATTTTGAAAAAATCAAATTAGACGATGGAGAGGCGCTTAAGCGCACGTCCATGATGACAGCAATTGCCATCGCTATTCATAACTTCCCTGAGGGAATAGCAAGCTTCGTGTCCGCAACACATTCGCTTGAAATCGCCATACCTACGGTTGTGGCAATTGCGCTGCACAATATTCCGGAGGGTATAAGCGTTGCCATGCCTATATACTGCGCAACAGGGGACAGAAAAAAAGCGGTGCGTTATTCTTTCCTCTCAGGTCTTAGTGAACCCCTTGGTGCGCTCTTTGCGTTTATATTCCTTAGAAATATTATGGACAAAGTAACCTTCGGCATTGTGTATGCTATGGTAGCAGGTATTATGGTGTTTATATCCTTTGATGAACTGCTCCCCGGCGCTGAAGAATACGGCGAACATCACCTTGCTATATACGGCTTAGTCGGAGGAATGGCTGTAATGGCGCTCAGTCTTTGGCTATTTATTTAATGGAAAACAATGTATTAATCGCCTTTCTTTTAAGCCTTGCAGCAGGGCTTTCAACGGGGATAGGCGGAGCTATAGGCATATTCGCAAAGAGAAGCAATACTAAGTTTCTAACATTCGCACTTGGGCTTTCCGCCGGGGTTATGGTATACATATCGTTTATAGAGATGATGCCTGAAAGCCTTTCTATGCTTGAACCAGCTTACGGATTAAAAAACGCAAAACTTGTGCAACTGCTTTCATTCTTCGCAGGTATGCTGCTTATTGCGCTTATTGATAAGGCAGTGCCCGACTCCAGCAACCCTCATGAAGCTAAAAACTGGAACCCGCAAGATGAAGGTTATAAAACGCATGAGCTTGAAAAAACAGGCATACTCACCGGCCTTGCGATTGCGATACACAACTTCCCGGAGGGCATGGCAAGCTTCGTTGCCGCACTTCGCAGTCCAAGCCTTGCAATACCCATAGTATTTGCAATAGCCATACACAATATTCCAGAGGGGGTTGCGGTATCTGCGCCCATATATTTTGCTACCGGCAATAAAAGAAGAGCTTTTATGTATTCGCTCCTATCGGGGCTGGCTGAACCCATAGGTGCGCTTTTTGCTTGGCTTGTGCTTGCGCCTTTCATGTCGGATACATTATACGGCATATTATATGCAATGATTTCAGGTATAATGGTATTCATATCCTTTGATGAGCTTCTTCCATCAGCAGGTAAATACGGTTACCACCATGTAAAGATAGCCGGCGTAATGCTTGGCATGGTTATAATGGCTGTTTCGCTTTTATTGTTTATTTAATGGTTTTTTCCGTGCAGGAATTTTCCGTTTTTTGTCGAATATAATTAATTGGGTTTCTTTTAAGGAGGAGATTTTTTGACCTTAGCTGATATAAAACAAAAAGCGGGCAACAAAGAATGGAATTACGGTAAACGCCTGTACGCTCAAGGCAGGGTGCGCAGGCTTAGGTCTTCAAGGCTCAGAGCCGAATATCTAATAGATGACGGTATGGAACATACCGTGGTAATAATTGTAAGCGGTATCATAATGACGGACGGTGAAAAACACTTCAACCGCTACACTGTTGCTGCGCTTATAGAAGCCAGCAGGGACGGCACGCTTCGCGCAATGCTATTTAGAAACCGCAGCATATCCTCTGATGATTTGTTTGATGCAACAACCCTCCCACTTCCTCAGGCAGACAATTTAAAGCTAGAAATAACCATAAGTGTAGATAATCCCTTGTCAATAGGTCTTAGAGCAGGCGAAGACAAGCTATATGTAGTTAAAAATATTGCGGAATTTATTACCAATGTTAAGGAAAGAAAACCGCTAAAATTCGGCAGGCATTTCACTTATGACCCGAAAATTGCGGATTTTTCCCAAAAACATAAAGATTTTTTGCGCCAGCTATACCTATATTATGTTTCCCGTAAGGAGGGTCAAAACCCGCTCACAGGAAATCAGCTGCGCTTTATGCCGATGCCGGATGTACTTGCTTCGCTTATATTTGAAAGGCTTGAAGATATTCCCTTTATATGTAGCCTTTCAGGTGAAACGCAAAAGCAAATAGACTCAGCTCCCTTGCCCGCAATGTTCAATGTGTCAGGCGGCGATAGGGGTATATCCATAATAGCTCATGTGCCGGAGGATTTGCACCTACTAACAGAAGACGGCAGATATGTATTTTTTGAGGGTAAGGTGCATAAGCTAAGCGAGATGGAACTCCCCCTTATGCGTACGCTAAGCAAGCACCTAAGCGGCAGCAGGGCTATTTTCATATTCACAAAGGATAAGGTGCAGCGTGTTATGGGAGAGCTTCTCCCCTCCCTCATGCAAAGCTGCATAGTTAACTTAGATAAACGCTTTGAGAAAAAAATCAAACGCCTTCCCCTGCACACTAAAATATATTTGGATAGGGAAAAGGCGCATATAATCGCAAAGCTTATATTTAGGTATGGCGATATAGAGATAGACCCTTTCCTAATACACGATGGCGCGCCTATGTTTCTACTAAGGGATGCTGCTGGCGAAAAAGCCGTTATGGATACACTTGCAAATGCGGGCTTTAAGGTAAGAAAAGGCTACGCTTTCCTAGAAGATTCAGACGACATTTGGTATTTCCTAACAGAAGGCATTACAGCCTTAAGCGATAAGGCGGAGCTTTATTTAAGCAACGATTTTAAAAAGCTCAGCGTTAAAAAACCCAACTTTACCGCTAGGCTGCGTACCGAAAGACAAGGTCTAAGCCTTGAAATGCTTGACGATGATGAGCCTATAGACGAACTTATTCCCCTGCTTGAAGCGATACGCCTGCGCCGCGACTACTTCCGCTTTACGGACGGTTCTATGCTTTCGCTAGAGGGTACCCAAGAGTGGCAGGAGCTTGCCGAAGCCTACCTTGAAGCGGGAGAACTAAGGCAAGACGAAAGGCATGTACGCCCTTACCGCGCTGCGTATTTTAATGCGCTCATAAAAGAAAAAAACCTGCCTGTTACAACCGATAACGAAACTCTAAGCCATGTAGCCGTTAGAACTGAGGAGAGCGAGCCGCCTATAAAGGACCTATACGCCTTCCAAAAAAGAGGCTTTGAGTGGCTTATATCCCTTTGGCGCTTACAGATGGGCGGCATATTGGCGGACGAAATGGGCCTTGGCAAAACCCTGCAAACACTTGCCGCTATAAGCTATATTAAGGATAATGAAAGTAAACTTCCAAGCATAGTTATAGCTCCCACATCGCTTATATATAACTGGCAATCAGAAGCGCAGCGTTTTACGCCGGATTTAAAATTAGCAGTACTAAGCGGCAGCCGCAAGCAGAGGGAAGAGATTTTGTCCTTCATATTAGAAAACCCTCCGGATTTAATTATTACCAGTTACCCCATAATCCGCAGAGATATATCTAAGATTAAAAAAACGGAATTTTCTTATATAGTGCTTGATGAAGCGCAATATATTAAAGACCCTTCAAGCATAACCGCCCGCAGCGTAAAGCAGCTAAGTGGCAGGTGTAATATTGCGCTTTCCGGTACGCCTATGGAAAATAATGTGGGCGAGCTATGGTCGCTGTTTGACTTTGCTCTTCCCGGCTATCTGCCCCCCTACCGCGAATTTCTGCGTAGGTTTGATGAGGGTAAAAACGCCCCCGATTTACGCAAGCGTATACGCCCTTTCCTTATGAGAAGGCTAAAGAGAGATGTAATGGCGGAACTGCCCGCTAAAACCGAGCGCAGCTATTTCGCAGGCATGGAGCCCCAGCAGGCTAAGCTATATAAGGCCGTGCTCCTTCAAAAGCATGAGAGCATAAAGGAGCTTTATGATAGCAAAAACCTTAGGAAAAACAGCGGCGCTGTGCTTGCCGCAATAACAGAGCTTAGACAAATTTGTTGCCACCCCCGCCTTGTGCTGCCTACATTCCAAGGGGAAAGCGGCAAGCTTAATTTACTGCTTGAAATACTGCCCCATATGCTTGAAAATGGGCATAAGATACTGCTTTTCAGCCAGTTTACAAGTATGCTTAATATTATTAAAAAACATACGGATGCCCTCGGCATAGAAAGCATGTACCTAGACGGACAAACCCCATCTAAGGATAGGCTGGCTATGGCGGATAGCTTCAACAATGGCGATTGCCCGCTATTTCTTATATCCCTAAGAGCAGGCGGAACAGGTCTTAACCTAACAGGGGCTGACACCGTAATAAACTATGACCCTTGGTGGAACCCCACAACAGAGGACCAAGCAATAGACAGAGCCCACCGAGTAGGGCAGGATAAAAATGTACAGGTTATACGCCTTATAACTAAAAACTCCATAGAAGAAAAAGTAGTAGCGCTGGGTGAACATAAAAGGAAGCTTTTCGATAAGCTCGTAACCCCCGGCGAAGTTATGCCCTCAAAACTAAGCGATAAGGATATTATGGCACTCTTTGATTAGCTTGAACTATGCCCCTATTTTAATTGACCTTAAAATGAAAAACTGATATAATTTTTTTATAATATTAGGGGGGATAATATGTCTAAGCCTTATTGGATAGTGGCTGATGTATCCTGCGATTTGCCGCTATATTATATAGAAAAACAAGAGCGTTTTAGGGTTATGCCTATGCCCTACCAAAAAGACGGCGAGGAATTTATATATAAGCCCGGCGATGAAAAGGATATCGCTGCCTATTACGATAGCATAAAGCGTGGCGCATTATACACTACCACGCAGATAAACGCTGCCGAATACTATAGCTGCTTTAAAGAGATAACAGATAAGGGCGATGGGCTTATAGCGCTGCCGCTTTCAAGCGGTATATCAGGCTCTGTAAACTCCGCGCTCATGGCAAGGGAAAGAATACTTAAGGAAAACCCCGAAGCCGAAGTTTTTGTTATAGATTCTAAATGCGCTTCCCTTGGCACAGGCATATTATTGCACCATCTTTTATTAAAAAGAGAAAGCGGAGCAGATATACAAGAAGTTGCCAATAACGCAAGGGAAACCATACCTAAGGTACTGCATTGGTTTACAGTTTCCGACCTTAAACACCTATATCGCGGGGGAAGAGTTACAAGAAGCAGCGCATTTTTAGGCTCTATGCTGCGTATAAAACCTATACTGCATGTAAATGATGAAGGCAGGCTTATACCCTTTGACAAAGTACAGGGTAGAAAGAAATCCATAAGGGAACTTGCAAACAAAATAGAAGAAAACATATACCCAAAAAGCAATCAGCCTATATTCATAAGCCATTTTGGCTGTGAGGAGGACGCCCTTCTTCTTAAAAGCTATCTGCAAAAGAGCTTACCCAGTATTACCGAATACCTTATAGCGCCGCAAAGCCGCATAATAGGCGCACATTCGGGGCCGGATTGTATTGCAGTGTTCTGCCTTGGCTTAAAGCGCTAGTATGCCCTACGGCACTAAAAAAGCTCTTGTACTTAGGCGCAGCAATTATAGAGAGAATGACCGCATTATAAGCCTGCTTACGCCGGACATTGGCAAAGTTGACGCACTTGCAAGGGGCGCAAGGAAACTTAAAAGCCCTCTACTTGCGGCGACAGAACCTGCAGTGCTTGGAGAATTTGTGCTGTACAAGGGAAAAGGGCATACCATAGTAACTGCGTTCAGCCTTGAGGATAATTTCTTCCCCTTAAGAAAAGATATAGAGCGCTTCAGCCATGCTGCGCTTATGCTTTCCGCCTGTGATGCAGTAGCAAGGGAAAATGAAGAAGCAAGGCATTTGTTTATACTAGCCGTAAGGTCGCTATCAAGGCTTAGCTACAGCAACATGTCGGCAGACCTTATTAGCAGCGCATTTCTTTTGCATTTTTCAACAATAGAAGGCTTTAAGCCAAGGCTAAACCATTGCAGCCTGTGTGAAAAACCCTTTGAGCCAAAAGATTCCGCACTGCTTGACCCACTAAGCGGCGGACTTATATGTAAAACATGCTCAATAGGCAAAAAAGCGCCTTACATTTCGCCTGAGCAGGCTATGTGGTTAAGGCAGGTATTAGTAGACGGTGTAGATGAAGTAAAGCCTATTTTAGACCCGCCCATAACTGCGCTTATTAACTATGTGCAGGTATTCATAGATAAAAAATTGCCTAGTATAATACGCTTATAGCTTTATATAAATTTGGAGGTTATTATGCGAAGTAAGATTGCGCTTCTTGCAACGGGTGGCACTATAGCTAGTATGCATTCTAAGGACGGGCTTATACCCGCGCTTAGAGCTGAAGAGATATTAAGGTTTATGCCGCAGCTACTTGAACTGTATGATATCAGCAGTATAGATGTTTTCTCGCTAGATTCAAGCAATATACAGCCTGAGGAATGGATAACGCTCGCCGCAAAAGCAAAAGAAGTATCACAAAGTGTAGACGGCATAGTTATAACCCACGGCACAGATACCATGGCTTACACCGCTTCCGCTTTAAGCTTTATGTTACAAGGGCTTAATATACCCGTTGTGTTTACAGGCTCTCAGCTGCCTCTTAACTTCCCCTATTCAGACGCTCCCCTTAACCTTGAGGAGGCTTTCTCAGCCGCCGTAAATGCCGCCGCGGGCGTATATATAGTGTTCCACAATAAAATAATATTCGGCACAAGGGCTGTTAAAATGCGTACGCTGTCATTTGACGCTTTTGATTCTATAAACGCCCCGCCAGTAGGCTACTTTGATGCTGAGGGCATACATTTAAGTGAATTCCCCCCTTCTCCCACGCTTTCGCTGCCAAAAGACACTATGCTAAATATAAACAGTAAGGTATTTCTGCTAAAACTTATGCCGGGTACGGATATAGAAATATTCAACCATATTAAAAACGCAGGCTATAAGGGCTTGGTGCTTGAAGCCTTTGGGCTTGGGGGACTACACTATATAAGGCGTAACCTTATAGACGCGCTAAAAGATTTATCCGACAGCGGAATAATAACGCTTGTTACTACACAGTGCATATACGAAAAATCCGATTTTTCCGTATACGAAGTAGGACATGGTATATTAAACAGCAAAAACATATACGGCGCACACGATATGACCACAGAAGCTGCAGTAACAAAACTTATGTGGATACTCGGCGATAAGGAAAAGAGGCTGCCGTACATCAACCTCTCCCTAAGCCATGAAATGATATAAAGTTATAAAGAATATTACTTAAATATTTTCAGCTTGCTGAAAAGAACCGCTACCAGCACGCTTAAAACTATGGATATACAAACTACAATTAAAAAACCGTTGGGATGCTGTGAAAACGGCATACCCTGCAAATTTAAGTTCATACCGTATGCACCGAAAACAATATTAGGCACGCTCATAATAAGCGTAACTATTGCAAGCATCTTCATTACAACGTTTAAGTTGTTGGATATTACCGAAGCGTAAGCATCCATAAGCCCGCTTAGTATACCGCTGTAAATGTTCGCCATCTCTATAGCCTGTTCGTTTTCTACTATTACATCTTCAAGCAGGTCGGAATCTTCAGGATATTTGCGTATTATGTCGGAGCGGAAAAGCTTTTTCATTACCGCTTCGTTTGAGCGAAGTGCGGTGGTAAAATAAAGCAAGCTTTTTTCAAGGCGCAGCATTTCAATAAGCTCTGCATTTCTGGTTGATTTGCGCAGCTTATGTTCAACCTGCTCACTCTTTTTGTCTATAACATGCAGGTAGTTTAGGAATAATGCGTCCATTCGGTACATTATCTGCAATATAAACCTTGAGCGCATCTGCGTGCGGAAGGAGCGCATCATGCCTTCTTTAAAGGGACGCAGTATAGGCGTTTCCTCAGAACATACGGTAATAACCGCATCATCTACAAGTATTATAGAAAGCGGGATTGTGGTATATAACTCTGTATGGTCCTCATCTTCCAAGGTAGGTATGTTCACCAATATCATGGTGTAGTTATCGTCCGACTCTATACGTGAGCGTTCATCAAGGTCAAGAGCGTATTTTATAACATCGCTATCCAGCTGATAGCGTCTGGCTATCTTCTGTATTTCAGTATCCTCGGGGGCTACCATGTTAATCCAGCAGCCGTCCGCCACCAAATCTATCCTAGACAGCTTTATACCATCAGAAATAAATAATTCAAGCATATGAACCTCCTCCTTTACATTGCGTCAAGGCTGTGGAGCCTTGCGGCAAATGAATAACTACTGTTGCACAACTTAGGCCGTGGCTCCGGGTCCACTATATCTCACTTCCTTTCGCTCGGATTGCCATATATTTTATACATTTACGGATAATAATTGTCAATAGTTTACAAAAATTTATACAGGAAATACTTACCCCAAGCAAGCGCCTCTCGCGCATGATTTTTAAGCCAAAACTCAGACTTTATGGGGCTAGGTATGCCTTCTATATATTTGACCCCTGCATCTTCGGCAAGCCTTATTGCACGGGGCAGATGATAGTCGCTAGTAACTATAGCAATTTTTGTACCCTCAGGCAGCATTGCTATTGCGTTATCTATGCTTTCCCTAGTGTTGCGGCTCTTATCATCAACCAGTATATGCTCTTTATTAACGCCCTGCGCTATAAACCATTTTTGCATGGTATGCGCTTCTGGCTCAGGCTCTTTATTACCCTGCGCTCCGCATACTATAAGTGTACGTGGTTTTTGCCTGTATGCTTCTAACGCCTTTTGAAGGCGAAGCTCAAGCTGCACACTAGGGGTTCCGTCCTCCTTAACCTGCGCGCCAAGCACTATTATAGCTTCCGCCTCACCCTTTGGAGCGGGGAGAGTAAGCTCTAAAAACAACTGGTATGCAAACATAGCAATAAATGCCAAGAAAAATAGCAGTAAAAGCCAAGAAAATAGTTTGAATAAAATTCGTTTCGGGCTAAAAAAGCTCCTTCTGCGCGCCATAGCGACCTCCCTAAAGTAAATTGTTTTCCCTAAAGCTGAAAGCCTTAGTGCCTGCTATTATAACATGATCCAGCAGTGTTATTCCAAGCTCTATGCAGAGCGAGTTAATTTTGTCTGTTAGTTCTATATCCGCTTTTGAAGGCTGTGCATCGCCCTGCGGGTGGTTATGGGCTATAAGCGCAGCAGCAGAACCCGACCTTAGTAAAAAGCTTATAACCCGTCTTATAGATACCATTGCAAGTCCCTCATCGCCCGAGGCAACCCTCTCTGTTGATATAACACAGGATTTAGCATCTAATGATACCACTTCAAAATGCTCATATGTTTCGCCTATCAGAAGGCTTCGTGCAAATGATTTATAAGAACTGATATCTGTAAGCACTGTCTTTTCGCTGCCCTTGCTGAGTAAATATTTACGCATTGTAGGCAGCATAAGTGAAATGAGCGTTGCTGCCTGTTCGCCTATGCCTTCAACCTTTATAAGCTCTGCATACTTAGCTTCAAATACCCCGTGCAGCGAACCAAAACGCCTAATAAGCGCATGGGCTATTGGATTTGTATCGCGCCTTGGTATTGCAAAAGTCAGCAGCAGCTCAAGTACCTCATGCGGAGCGAAGCCCTCTAAGCCCGCCTTTATAAAGCGCTGTCTTAGCCTTGCCCTATGCCCTTTATGCATATCAGCCATAGGTTTCCTCCTTTTGAGAATGATGTGCGAAGGAATATAACAGCTCCTCCACTTGGGCGAGGTTTGGCAGGGTATTAAGCTTACGCCTCACTTCCGCCGCGCCCCTTATACCCTTTATGTACCAGCTGAAATGCTTACGCATTTCAAGCACAGCTCTATCTTCGCCCTTCCAATCTGAAAGCATATTTGCATGTCGCATAGCTATATCAACTATCTCTTTAACATTTGGCGGGTCATACACTTCACCTATCGCTTGTGCCTTTATTTGCTCAAATATCCAAGGTCTGCCAAGCGCTCCTCTGCCTATCATTACGCCGTCAAAGGGGCATATTTTAATAAGCTTAAAATAATCTTCGGGCGAAAAAACATCCCCATTTGCAATTACAGGTATATTTAAGCTTTTTTTCACCTCTGCCATAGCGTACCAATCAGCCTTACCGCTGAACTGCTGCACTCTTGTCCTCCCATGTATAACAACTTCATCCGCCCCTTCGCTCTCAAGCATTTTAGCAAATGAAGGAGCTATATTGCTGTCCCAGCCAAGTCTTATTTTTACGCTTATAGGAAGATTCACGCTTTTTCTAACGCTGCGTATAATTTCAGCAGCTAAAGATGGGTTTTTCATAAGAGCTACGCCGCTTCCACCGCCCGACACCTTATGCGCAGGGCAGCCCATATTTATGCTTATGCCTTGAAACTTGCCCATATCCTTCAAGAGTTTTGAGGCATCAGCCAAAAGATGCGCATCTTTCCCGAAAACTTGGGCATAAAGCTCCCCTTCTTCTTGAAATTTATCTGTTAGAAGGCGATATGCAGTGCTGTTTTTAGGTGCAGACAAATAGCCCTGCGCGCTTATCATCTCTGTAGTAGCTCTATCGGCAGAGTTTTCAAAACAAATAAGCCTGTAAACGGCATCGCTTATACCTGCAAGCGGGGCAAGCTGTAAATTCATTCAACTGCGCCCGCTAGTTTTACCATATTTATTATACGCCATCTGCCGCCCTCACGGGATAAAACTATCTCATAGCGCCCGCTATCCCACCTTGGCACGGCTTGCATATCCGGGGATGTTTGCGCCTTATAACTTGAAAGTATCCTTCCATCTATCTTAGGTATGCTCTCAACCACCCTTGCCCTGGCGGTATCGTCCCAAGGCCAGCTCCACATCCATTCCAGATTTACTCTGTGGTCTATACCTGTTATATCGTAACGTACGTATGGATTGGTGCCATTTTTTATGGTTGCAAGCACAGGGTCTCTTGCTAAATACCCAGGCGAAAAATAATCCTCAAGCTTATCTTCCTCGGCGCTCATAAGCACAACCTGAGCCCTTTGCGCCATGCCGTCCTTTATTATTACATATATGTTAGACAGGTTCATAGAAAAATAAAAGGCAATAGTAATCAGACCTAATATAAGCACTATTACAAATAGCCTTGATGCAAGGAACCATACGAATCTGCGCAGGTATTTCATTTACGTGGGCTAAGCACGGTACCCATCATATCTCCCTTGAGTACCTTTAATATATTATTAGGATTATCAAGCCCGAATATACGTACCATAGGGAATGCCCTATCTGAAAGCATTTGAAATGCCGACATATCCATTACTTTAAGCTTTCTATCTATGGCTTCTTCATAACTTATATCTCTTATTAGCGTGGCGCTTGGGTCTTTATCCGGATCTGCAGTGTACACACCATCAATATTTTTAGCAAGCAGAAGCAAATCGGCTTCTATCTCAAGGCAGCGCAGTACTACAGCTGTATCTGTTGTAAAAAAAGGTCTTCCAAGCCCACCGGCAAATATAGTGATATTACCATCTTTTAAAGCTTTTACAGCCTTATCCTTCCTAAAAGTATCGCATACGCCGGGCATGTCAATGGCGCTGAAGACCTCTGCCTTACCCCCCGCCCTCTCTATCGCGTCCTTTAAGCAAAGGGCATTTAAAACCGTTGACAACATACCCATATTATCTGCAATAACGGCGTCCATACCTACGGCACCGCCCTTGCGCCCTCTCCATATATTGCCGCCGCCTATGACTGTGGCAAGCTCAAAACCTTCTTTGTTTACTCTACACAGCACATCAGCTACAGTATTTATCTTTTCAAAATCGAAAAGCCAGCCATCCTTACCTAGGGCTTCACCGCTTAGCTTTAACATTACGCGTTTCATAGCATAACCTCCACCTTAAGAAAAAAGGGGTACGTAGTACCCCTTGAATAAAATCCGCTTAGGCTTTTTTTGTCATCTCGTCGATTTCGGCCTGTAGGTCGCTCACCTTGCGCTCTAGACCCTCGCCGCATTCATAGCGTGTGAAGCGGCGTACTGATATCTTTTCCCCGCTTGCAAGCGTAGCTTCGTTTACAAGGTCATTCACGGTAATATCCGGATTTTTAACGAAGGGCTGCTCAAGCAGGCAGACTTCCTTGTAATATTTTTCTATACGACCTTCTACCATGCGCTCGACTATTTTTTCGGGCTTACCCTCGTTTAGAGCTTGTACGCGCAGTATCTCACGTTCTTTTTCTATATTTTCTTCAGGAACATCTTCCTTGGATACGAACAAGGGGTTGCTCGCAGCTATCTGTAGCGATATATCATGACATAGCGTCTGGAAAGTATCGGTTTTAGCGACAAAGTCTGTTTCACAGTTTACTTCTACGAGTACACCTATCTTTCCGCCCATGTGGATATAGCTGTCTACCCTGCCTTCCGCTGCAATTCTGCCTGATTTTTTATTTGATGCGGCAAGACCCTTCTCGCGCAGTAGCTCAACTGCTTTGTCAATATCGCCACCTGATTCGACTAGCGCATTTTTACAGTCCATCATGCCCGCCTGCGTGCGCTCACGCAGTTCTTTTACCATTGCGGTTGTAACTTGCATAAAAAAATCCTCCTATATATGCTTATATGCTTCTAAAAAATTCTTCAGAGTCGTCCTCTTCGTCAGTTTCCTCAGCAGCTTCTTGGTAGCCCTGACGCGCTTCTATAACGGCATCTGCCATCTTGCCGGCAATTAGTTTAACTGCACGTATGGCATCATCATTTCCGGGGATAGGATAGTCTACCTCGTCCGGGTCGCAGTTGGTATCGACTATAGCTATAATCGGTATGCCTAGATTGCGCGCTTCTGCAACGGCGATATGTTCCTTTTTAGGGTCAACCACGAACAGGGCGCCGGGCAAAGATTTCATTTCGCGGATTCCGCCAAGGTTCTTTTCGAGTTTGTCGCGCTCATGCTTAAGCTTTGCAACTTCCTTTTTGGGGAGGAGTTCAAACTCTCCCTTTTCTTCCATTTCGTCAAGTTTGTTAAGGCGGTCAACCCTTGTGCGGATAGTCGCAAAGTTGGTAAGCATACCGCCAAGCCAGCGGTTGCTTACATAGTACATGTTGCAACGCTGCGCTTCCTGTTCTATGCTCTCCTGCGCCTGTTTTTTTGTGCCTACAAATAGCACGGATTTACCATCTTCAACCAGTGAGCGCACGAACATGTACGCTTCCTCTATCTTGCGTACTGTTTTTTGCAAATCGATAATGTAGATACCGTTACGTTGCGTGAAGATATAGGGCTTCATTTTGGGGTTCCAGCGCTTTGTCTGGTGCCCGAAATGTACGCCTGCTTCAAGCAGCTGTTTCATTGAGATAATTGCCATGTCTTCCTCCTTGTTTTTTCCTCCGCAGGCTTCATACGGTGAGCCACCCTTAAGGGCACAAGCATTCCATCGACCCGCGTGCGTTTTCCGCTTGGGATTATATCACCTGCTGCATAAATTAGCAAGCAGACAGCTTAATTAATATGCTTTAGCAAAATAAATGACCATATCTGCATCCTTACCGCAGCATACGCATTTATCGCCTATCGCTTCCGCATCAAAGGGTATATTGCGGGTGGTGGCTGAGGTCTTTTCTTTTATTAAGTCCTCGCATTCCCTGCTTCCGCACCACATAGCCCTTGCATAGCCTACGTTCACCTGCTCTTCAAGCTCCTGCATATTGAATACATCCTTGGTTTTTGAAACCTTAAATTCGTCTGCGATTTTGTATAGGTTATCCTGTATATCATTTAAGCTCTCTTTAACAGATTCAACAATTCCGTCAAGTTTGATTGTAAACTTTTCATTAGTATCGCGCCTCGCACACATTGCAACGCCGTTTTTAATATCGCGTGGACCTATTTCTATCCGCAGCGGAACGCCTTTAAGCTCCCACTCGTTAAACTTCCAGCCGGGGGAAACATAATCCCTATCATCAATGCGCACACGTACTCCTGCTTTTTTAAGTGATACATATATTTCCTCCGCCTTTTCAAAAACGCCCTCTTTGTGAGCAGCTATAGGTACTATAACAGCTTGGTATGGAGCAACCTTTGGCGGCAGGCGAAGCCCACGCTCATCCCCATGTGTCATAATGATTGCACCTATTAAGCGGGTTGATACTCCCCAGCTTGTTTCGTAGCAGTACTTAAGCTGCCCATCTTTATCCAAAAACTGAATTTCAAAAGGTTCTGAAAAGTTTGTGCCGAAATCATGGCTGGTACCTGCTTGAAGCGCCTTGCCATCCTGCATCATAGCTTCTACTGAATAGGTAGTTCTTGCGCCTGCAAACTTCTCTTTCTCTGTTTTTCTACCTGAGAATACAGGTATTGAAAGAGTTTCCTCGCAAAACTCACGATATACTTCAAGCATTTGAAGAGCTTCTTCATGTGCTTCCTGCTCAGTCGCATGTATGGTATGCCCTTCCTGCCACCAAAATTCGCTAGTGCGAAGGAAGGGACGCGTGCTCTTCTCCCAGCGCATTACTGAACACCATTGGTTGTATTTAAGAGGCAAATCCCTCCATGACTGTACCCATTTTGCAAACATGGTACAAAATATAACCTCAGAAGTAGGTCTTACTGCAAGCCTTTCCTGAAGCTTTTCATTGCCACCATGGGTAACCCACGCTACTTCAGGCGCAAAGCCTTCTACATGGTCTGCTTCCTTTTGCAGTAAACTCTCAGGTATCAGCATAGGCATGGCAACATTTTCATGCCCCGTTTCCTTAAAGCGCCTGTCTAAATCCTCCTGAATAAGTTCCCAAATGCGGTAGCCGTAGGGCTTTAGCGCCATGCAGCCCCTAACAGGCGTATAGTCCATTAAATCCGCCTGTGTTACTACATCAGTATACCACTGAGAAAAGTTTTCATCCCTAGGCGTTATGTGTTCAACAAACGCCTTTTGTTCTTCCTTTGCCATAAATCCTCCTTAATAAAAAAGCCTCCTCCCTTGCAGGGACGAAGCATGCTCCGCGGTACCACCTTGCTTGGCGTAAAAACGCCCGCTTATAAGCCTTAACGCGGCAAACGCCGGTGATTAGCCGGTTGCTCCGGGTTGGGCTGCCGCAGCGCCTGCTTTCAGCCTAGGCAAGCTCTCTGCATTTTGCGGCATAGTCCCCATCACAGCAGCGCAATTATACTTAAATAGTACTTACATGTCAAGGAGTTGAAGCCCTGTTTGTAAGTGCAAAATAAGGGGCTGAATGATTTCAACCCCTTTGCTTCTGCTAAGCATAAGACCCGCCCTAGTTAGCTAATGAAGATGTCATCTTATTAAATAAGAAGATGTGTGTTTTTAACTTTATAATGGCTTTAATCGGATAGAAACTGTAAACCATTTTATATTTTAATCCGATAAGATTCGGAAAGTACGGTTATGTTGTGTTACAATTCTACCAAGGTTAAACAGTACCCCTACTGTACCCTTGATATCGGTAACCTATACCATTTCCCGCCTATACATACACAAGCCCTAATGATAATACGAACAATAATACTGTGAATATTTCGCTTATTTTCTAACACCTTTCTCCTTATTTTTAAGATGGAGGTAAACACAATCGCATCGTTAGGCTTACCTAACACATATATTACCACAAATAATTCATTTGTCAAGCCCTTTTTAAAATTTCTTTTTACTTTGTGCTTTAAATACAAAACATAGACTGTATATAGTACTTTCTCCTCTACTTGCCCTTTTTCTCCTTGACTTAAAAGCTTTGTTGTTGTATTGTTTCACTTAGTTGCCAAGTGGCAATCTTGTGTCTATTCCTCGTATTGATTATTGTATTTTATTTTATTAGAGGAGCTATATGTTAGGCAAAAAACACTCACCCCTAGAGGCTATGTTAGCGCTTGTACGGCGCAACGGCCGATATTTTTTCGGCGCTGCAATAGCCACGACTGTGAATATAATTATAGGTTTTATAACCCCCGCGGTACTTGCAGAACTGTTTGACCATTATTTAGGTACGCTGCCAAGCAGATTACCTGAAAGCTTTAACAGGTTACTTTACCGCATAATGGGCAGCCGAGAAAATATAATGAACAACCTATGGATATTCGGTCTTGCTATCGTTATTATAAACCTGCTTAAAGGCTTGTTTTCGTATTTTAAGGGCATATGGTGTGCAAAAGGTTCTGAAAACACCGCAAAATATTTAAGAGATAAGTTGTATAGCCATATACAATCACTCCCCTTTTCGTACCATATAAAAGCCGCAACAGGCGACCTTCTTCAGCGCTGCACAAGCGATGTAGAGATGATACGCAGGTTCTTAAATATACAGTTAATGAGTATGCTAAACTCCTTCCTATTGATAACTATAGCCCTAAGCCTTATGTTTCCTATTAGTGCAAAAATCACCTTCATATCCATGGTGCCGTTGCCTATTTTGCTATTGTTCTCTTGGCGTTTTTTTAAGGTGGTTATACAAGCTTATAGAAACACTGAGGAAGCTGAGGGCGCAATGAGCAATGTATTGCAAGAAAATATAACAGGTATACGAGTAGTAAGGGCATTTGGCAGACAGCAGGACGAAGTAGACAAGTTTGAAAAAGTAAACTCCGAGCATCTGAACAGAGGGCTTAAGGTTGCGCCGCTTGATGCGCTCTACTGGAGCAGCGGCGATCTTTTCAGCGCAATTCAAATGCTTATTATTGTTGTTGCTTGTATACTGGAAGCAACAAGCGGAAATATTTCAACGGGAGATTTGCTTGTACTGGTAAGCTATTCAGGTATGCTTTTGTGGCCAACAAGGCAGCTTGGGCGTATGCTTTCCGCAACAGGCAGAAGCATGGTAGGTCTTGGCAGGATACTCGAAGTATTAAGAGAAAAAGAGGAACCCAAACAGATAGACGCTGAAAAACCAAACCTTAACGCGGATATAGTGTTCGATAATGTAAGCTTCCGCTACGATGGCGGCGTAGATGTTCTTAAAAACCTATCCTTTACTATTAAAGGCGGTGAAACCGTTGCCATACTCGGCGCTACAGGGTCGGGTAAATCAACGCTGCTTCATCTGCTGCAAGGGCTGTATCAGCCAAGCGAAGGCGAAATACGCATAGCAGGCGTACCTCTAAACAAAATAGACAGGCACCACTTAAGAAGCCATGTAGGGCTTATACTGCAGGAGCCCTTCCTATACAGCAGAACCGTAAAAGAAAACATAACCATAGCAAAACCAGACGCCAGCGATGATGAAATAGACAGCGCAGCAAAAGACGCCAGCGCATATAACTTCATACAGAGCTTTGAAAACGGCTATGACACTGTTGTCGGGGAAAGGGGCGTTACGCTATCCGGCGGGCAGAAGCAACGGGTAGCAATCGCAAGAACATTGCTTAAGGACAACGATATACTTATATTTGATGACTCGTTGTCTGCCGTAGATACGCAAACGGACAGGGCTATAAGAAGGGCGCTTGCGGAGCGCAACAAGAACCTTACAACAATAATAGTAAGCCATAGAATTAATACGCTTAGCGAAGCCGATAGAATATTCGTGCTTGAAAACGGCTCCATATCGCAGATGGGAACCCATGAGGAACTAATCCACAGTGATGGGCTCTACGCACGCATATATGAAATACAATCCGGCATATCGGAAGATATCAAGGGGTAATTATGCAGTATAGCGAAGAACAATACAGCGACCATATTAAACTAAGCACCTGGAAAAAGCTGCTTCCCTTTGTGTTTGAATATAAAAAGGAATTCTACACCCTTGTTATATCCATGTCGCTGCTTGCAGTATGCGATGTTTTGCTTGGTCTTGCATCAAGGTTTGCAATAGATAATTTTGTGGTTCCAAACACAACCGAAGGGTTGGGTGCTCTTGTTGTGGCATATATTTTGCTTATAATACTCGCAACGTTTTCGGGCTTTACTTTTATAAAAAGCGCCGGCAGGCTTGATTACCACATTAGCTATTCCATGCGAAAAGAGGGCTTTAAGCGCCTTCAGGGTATGCCATTCTCTTTTTACGATAAAATACCGGCAGGTTCGCTAATTAGTAGGCTCACAAGCGATGTAAGCCACTTAGGCGAAGGTTTTGCTTGGCATACTGTAGATATAATTTGGGCCATCGCTTACATAATAGCCAGCATGATGATGCTGTTTATTATGGATAGCAGGCTGAGCCTTATTATACTTATGATGCTGCCCCCGCTTGCAGTTATTTCCTACTACTTCCAAAAGCAGATATTAAAGCGCCAAAGGGAAGTGCGCAAAACAAACAGCCGCATTATAAGCGCATTTAACGAGGGTATAATGGGAGCTACAACTACTAAAACCCTAGTCAGGGAACAAAAAAACGAAGAAGAATTTGAAGCCCTTACATCACATATGCGCAAGTCCTCTATTTCTTCAGCCAGAATGTCCAGTATATATCTGCCTATAGTAATTTTTGTAAGTTCAATAGCCGCTGCATATGTTTTAAGCCGCGGCAGCGGATTTGTGCTAAAAGGAAGCTTAACGCTCGGCACGCTTACGGCATTTTTTAACTTTACCCTATCCATGTTTGAACCTATACACTCACTTGCCTCTATTTTTTCCGAAATGCAGCGTATGCAGGCGGCAGCTGAAAGGGTGGTAGCCCTTCTTGAAACTGAGCCCGATATAAAAGACAACTATGAAACAATAGAGGCATTTGGTGATATATTTAACCCCAAAAAAGAAAACTGGCCCCAAATATACGGAGATGTGGAGTTTAGAAATGTTAGTTTTAAGTATAAGGACGGTGAACAGGTGCTTGAAAATTTCTGCCTGCATGTTCCACAAGGCAAAACTGTTGCTCTTGTAGGACCCACAGGTGCAGGTAAAAGCACAATAGTAAACCTGCTTTGCAGATTCTATGAACCCACCAGTGGCAGCATATTAATAGACGGGGTTGACTATAAAAAGCGCAGCCAACTTTGGCTGCAGAGCAGCCTTGGATATGTATTGCAGGAACCGCACCTTTTTTCCGGCACGGTTAAGGATAACATACGCTACTCTAAAAAAGATGCCAGCGATGAAGAAGTATATAACGCCGCGCGCCTCGTGCATGCGGATAGTTTTATAGAACGCCTTGAAAATAAGTACGATACGCAGGTGGGCGAATCCGGAAACAGATTATCAACAGGAGAAAAACAGCTTATCTCCTTTGCCAGAGCCATAATACATGACCCTAGAATATTCGTTCTTGATGAGGCAACTTCTTCCGTTGACACCGAAACGGAATCCGCCATAAAACTTGCCATAGAAAAAACACTTATAGGCAGAACCAGCTTTATTATAGCCCATAGGTTGAGTACAATTAGAAATGCAGATATAATATTGGTAATAGACGATGGCAAGATTGCCGAAAAGGGCAACCATGAGGAGCTTATGGAAAAACAAGGCATGTATTATAAGCTTTACACAAACCAGTTTCAGGATGAAATCGTAATGAAAGCATTGCGTAACAATTAAGTAGTTTAATCTATTCTAAGGGAGTGAGCGAATTGTATGATGTAATCATTATCGGCGCCGGCATATCGGGGCTTTCAACCGCCTGTCGTTTAAGCAGGTACAGCTGCGATGTGCTTGTTATAGACAAAGGCGCTGATGTAAGCGAAGGAGCAACTAAGGCAAACAGCGGTATAGTCCACGCCGGCTACGACGCAACCCCAGGTACGGAAAAAGCGCGCTACAATGTTAAGGGCGCGAGAATGTATGAGGATTTGTGCAAGAGTTACGGTGTGCCTTATAAAAAAACAGGGGCGCTAGTTCTAGGCTTTACTGATGAGGACGAAAACACCCTTAATAAACTGCTTGAAAGGTCTTATCAAAACGAAGTACCCGGCTGCCGTTTGCTTACAAAAGATGAGGCGCTTCAAATGGAGCCTGAGTTAAACTCTGACATAGCGCTCGCTCTTTACGTACCGGAAAGTGCAATCACCAGCCCCTATGAACTTACCTACGCACTTGCAGACCACGCTAAAATAAACGGAGCAAGCTTTTTGCTTAACACTAATGTAGAATCCCTATCGCACGAAGAAAACTATTGGCTGGTTCATACTAATAATGGAGTGTACAAGGCAAAATCTATTATAAACTGCGCAGGTACAGGCGCTGATGTGCTGCACAATATCATCTCCACAAAGCAGGTAAAAATAATACCAAGGCGTGGTGAATATTACCTGCTGGATAGGCTCGAAAAACCGCTATTTTCCATGACAATATTCCAAGTACCAACCAGCATGGGTAAGGGCGTACTTGTAACCCCCACAACTCATGACAACCTGCTAATAGGCCCAAATGCGGAGGATATTCCCCTAGAAGATGATACCGCAACAACAAGGGAAGGTCTTGATGAAGTATTTACAAAGGCGGCAATGACTTGGGATAAGATAAGCCTTCGCACAGTAATTACAACATTTTCAGGCATACGCGCCCATGAAAAGGAAGGCGATTTTATTATAGGCAAGGTTGAAGGTGCTCCCTCCGGCGCATTTGAAGCTATAGGCATTGAAAGTCCAGGGCTTTCAGCAGGTCCTGCAATAGGCATTGAGCTTGGCGATATGGTGGCGGAATATTTAAAGCTATCAAAAAACGCAAATTATATACCTCCCGCCCCACAACCTAAACCTTTTATTAGCATGAGCGATGAGGAAAAAAAGCTCGCCTACGAAAAAGACCCGAACTATGGAAAGTTAGTCTGCCGCTGTGAACAGGTTACGGAGGCTGAGATACGCCGCAGTATAAGGCGCCCTGTTGGGGCAACCTCTGTAGACGGGGTAAAAAGGCGTACACGCGCGGGCATGGGTCGCTGCCAAGGGGGATTTTGTTCGCTTAGGGTTGCTGAAATATTAAAAGAAGAGCTTGGCGAAGATGATCTGCTCACCATAACAAAAATGGGCGAAGGCAGCGAAATGCTTACAGGTAAGCTTTCGGAGGGAGAGATATAGATGACTGAAATACCAGTTGATATTATTATAATAGGCGCAGGTCCCGCAGGACTTGCAGCAGCAATAGCTGCAAAAAAAGCGGGCATAGACAGCCTAATAGTTTTCGAGAGGGATAATATCCCGGGCGGTATACTAAACCAGTGCATACATACGGGGTTTGGTCTGCACCGCTTTAAGGTGGAACTTACAGGACCTGAATATGCGCACCGTGATGTGGTTGAAGCCGAGAAGCTTGGCATAGATATACGCCTAGGTGTTACGGTGCTTGACTTAAACCAAGATAAAATTGTAACCTGCATAAGCCATGAAAAAGGGCTTGAAAAATACAAGGCTAAGGCAGTTATACTTGCCATGGGCTGCAGGGAAAGACCAAGGGGCGCACTTGCCATACCCGGCACACGCCCCGCAGGCGTATATGCAGCTGGCACAGCTCAAAAGTTCCTAAATATGGAAGGCTATATGCCCGGCAATAACATTGTTATACTCGGCAGCGGCGATATAGGTCTTATAATGGCAAGGCGCATGGTGCTGCAAGGGGCGAATGTACTTGCATGCGTTGAAATTATGCCCTATTCAAGCGGGCTTAACAGAAATATAGTACAGTGCCTTGAGGATTTTGATATCCCCCTATACCTAGAGCATACAGTTGTAGATATTAAGGGTAAAAACAGGCTTGAAAGCGTTACAGTTTCTAAGGTAGATAGCAGCAGAACCCCTATACCCGGAAGCGAGTTTGAAATCCCCTGCGATACTCTGCTGCTGTCTGTTGGGCTTATACCTGAGAACGAGCTTACAGACTGCGCTAATGCTCAAATATCCCGCATTACAAGCGGTCCTATTGTAAACAGCCACTTTGAAACAAGCGTTGATGGCATATTCGCCTGCGGAAATGTTCTGCATGTGCATGACCTTGTAGACTATGTAAGCAGCGAAAGCGCTGCCGCCGGAGAAAAAGCCGCGGAATATGTGCTCGGAAAGCGCGACACTTCCACGCTTATAGATGTTGTAGACGGAAAGGGAGTGCGCGGCTGCGTGCCCCAGAAAATATTCATAGACGATAAACAGGGTATAGACCTTATGTTCAGACCCGACAATGTATACAAAAACCACTACCTAACTTTAACCGCAGGAGATAAGGTGCTTATGAGCCAAAAAAAGATGATACTCGCCCCCGGCGAAATGGTAAATGTAAGACTTAATGAAGATAAGCTTAGCCAAATTGCAGAGGGAGAGGAGCTTGTAGTATCTATTACGCCTGAAAAAGTGGGGTAAAAGCCTAAAAGCATTTAAATATCATAATAAAAACCCGCATATTATTTGATATGTGGGTTCAGTCTGTCGACAAAGTCCCAGCGTATCAGCTGGGATTTTGTCATTTTAAGGAGCTACAAAGGTC
>DUQK01000018.1 GCA_012837835.1 Christensenellaceae bacterium
ACACCTCTAATATTTCTTGACTTATTATATCATATTCTGCTCATTTTATCTTGATTTTATTGACCTTTGTAGCTCCTTAAAATGACAAAATCCCAGCTGATACGCTGGGACTTTGTCGACAGACTGAGGGCGGCATTATTGCCGCCCTTTATATTAACTACTCTTATGCTGTGGCATATATTTTGAAAGGTGATGATTTGTATGAATTGTCGCCACTTAAAAGAGCAGGTATTGTGCGTGATTCTTATCTAAACTGAGAAGCTTTTAGTACAAACAAAATCCATTTATTTAACGAAAGGGCAAGCAGCTTCGCTCGCCCCTTCGCCGTGCAAGAATAATAGGAGCAGTACATGAAAAAGTACTTTTGCTGCGAATACAATGGCTACAGCTAGAGTGTAGAATCCTAATGTAAAAAACAAGAGAAAATTATGTGAAAAACAAATGAAATTTGCTGTTTTTTATACATCACTCATTGTGAAGCAATCATGCAATATTTACGCAAAAGCTTCGTCAATTTTGAGTTACACATACGATAATGTGTCTGGTGATTTTTGTTTTTTATACATCAATTCTACCAAAAAACAGAGCCTTTGTCGCTGCTTTCTCTGCTTCAGACCCTGTTTTTTTGGCTTAAAGGGAAGTGGTTTTGATACAGACCCTTTATATTATCTGCTCTTATGCTGTATTGTTCCGCGAAGACGCTTTGATGGTATCCTCCAAGGAAAGTTTATCGTTTGATCAATGGAGCGATAATAAGCAGCTTCAACCCTCTCTTTTATCGTGCACTCAAGCGCCTCTCTATCTGTAATGTTTACTTTAGCATTTTTAATATTTAAATCATGTAAAGTATTCAATACAACCTCGCGTATCTAATGCCCGTGCTAGCTTAAAACGCTGCTTAATAACTTAAGTTCAATACTCGCTTCATTTGGCTCTAAAATCACCTGCACATCGCTTGATTCCAGAGTTCCCGCCATAGCAGAATGTTAGATCTTCATCTTACTACTCTTTTCTATTTGATATAGATATAACCCTCCATAATTCGCCTTGCAGTTCTTACAACACCTGCTTTTTCCACTTCTTCATTATCCATTTCAAGTAATACTTCAGTGCATCCGCTAACATGACCTAAAACAACCCGATTTTTATCGCCATTCTTTCTAGCAAGTTCAAAAGGTATCGTTCCCGATATCCTTGCTGCCGCACCTGTACCAACAGCATATGTCATGGGATAGGCTTTATGCATCGTACCAACAGATATCATTCGGCAACATAAATCCATCGACTCTGCTGCTATCAAACGACCGTCAAGACTTGTATAATCTTGCGGTTCGGAAATAATGCCTACTTTGGGAATGGATGTGCACTTGGTTATTGCGTCTTCCCAATAGGAAACGAAACCCATCTTCTCTGCCGCAACACAACGAATTCGCTCTAAAAGATCTAGCAATTCAACATTACTATTAATTTCAGTTAGTTCTGTCCCTTTCATACCAACATCTTTTGCGCGAACGTAGGCAGCTGGATTAGAGATATCAATAAGAGACGCTTCAATTAATCCGAATCCCGGTATATCCAGTGTTTCTTTCCTTTTGCCCGTCGGAAATGTTTTACCAGTTGATGCCCCACCAGGTTTTTCAAAATACAAATCAATTCGTGAAGCTGTTCCGGGGACACCCATAATGGTTTCGTTCCCATAGACAGCAGCTTTTCCATTCTCCACCCTTACATGTGACTCAATGATTCGTTGCGTATTTTCATTGAAAATACGAACAACTGTAACTGGCTCTTTAGCTTCCACTAGTCCCTCGTCAATTGCGAAGGGACCAACAGCAGATGAGATGTTGCCGCAATTTAAATTATCCGCAATAATTGGTCGTTCAATCTCTACTTGAACAAAGTAGTAATCTACGTCAACGCCGGGACGGCTTGATGGTGAGATAACGGCAACTTTGCTTGTGGACGATACAGTTCCTCCCATTCCATCAATTTGCTTCACATCAGGTGTCCCCATAACTTTTAAGAAGATGTTCTTCCATTCAGATTGGTCATCAGGCAAATCTTTTTTATGGAATATAATAGCTTTACTGGTTCCGCCCCGCATGTATACACATGGAATTTTCATCATGATATAATTCCCTCCTTATAATTGTTCGACTTTTCTTATGACATCAAGAATTGTTCCGTCTCTGCTTTCTACAACTGCTACAATCTTATCCATAAAACGGATTGGATCCGGCTTTCCGGCGATATGATAAGCTTCATCCCGTAATTCTTCGATTGACTTCAATGGCAATCTGGAGTTCTTATATGTGTCCAAAAGGTCTTTACGAAGGGGGTTGATGGCTATACCATGGTCTGTAACTACAATATCAATCGCTTCCCCGGGAGTGGTTACCGTAAGTACGCTGTCGCATATTGTAGGTATGCGGCCACGTATAAGAGGAGCAACAATAATAGAGCATTTAGAACCTGCTGCCGTATCAGGATGCCCACCTGGTGCGCCACGAACAATTCCATCTGAGCCGGTTACAACATTAACATTGAAATTGGTGTCGACTTCCAGTGCGCCGAGAATAACAAAATCAAGCTTATTAACAAATGCGCCCTTATTCATAGGGTTAGCATATTCCGAGGTGGATATCTCAACATGGTTCGGATTGGTTTTAATATGCTCAATTGCAGCTGAATCAAACACTTGGGCATCTACGATTTTTCTTACCAAACCTGCGTCCATCAAATCGCACATTACCTTCATAATACCGCCTATCGCAAAGCCCATTTGGATGTTTTGTTTCTCCATAATCGGCTGCAAGAATCCGGTAACCGCAAGTGCTGCGCCGCCTCCCCCCGTTTGGAAAGAAAACCCATCCTTAAAATACTCGGATTTGGATATTATACGTGCACAGTAATCTGCCATCATGAGTTCGCGTACATCCTTAGTAACACGAATTACATTGCTTACAATCTTTTTAGGGTCCCCGATGGAATCTACACAGCATACATAGTCAACATCAACCATTGAAATGCTGGCAGGCACATTTGGAAAAGGCACCAAACAATCCGTAATTACAACAACTTTGTCGGCGTACATTGAATCAACCTTGGAATAAGATAATACACCGCAGTCGCTTTTCCCGCCTACTGCTCTGGCGTTGCCATATTCATCCGCTGTTGGCGCTCCGATAAAGGCAATATCAAGATGTATATCACCTTCTTCTATTGCACGAACTCTACCGCCGTGAGAGCGGATTATTGCAGGCTTTTTAAACCTGCCATAAGAGATTGCTTCGCCAATTTTGCCACGAACACCGGAAGATTGAATACCCGCAACTACGCCCTTCTCAACAAGCGGTGCGATAGGATCGTGAGCTGCACCCATAGAAGATGCGCAAATAGTAATGTCCTTTATTCCCATTTTTTCAACTTCTTCCATTACCATGTTGATAATGTAATCGCCGTCACGGAAATGATGGTGGAAGCCAAAGTACATACCATCGCGCAGTTCGCATTTTTCCAAAGCTTCTCTAAGTGATTTACATAATTTGCTGCGGCTATTGTCGTTTAGTGAGCGGATTTTAGGTGCGGCTTTTTTATATGAAAGATTATCCCTAAAATGAGAACCTTGAAAGCCCGTTTTACCAAGCTCATTCAAAAGTTCATCGGGTATCTCCCGACCGACCTTATTAATCATTATTGGTCCTCCTATCTTTTAATACCCTTTTTTGTAATAGTTAATTAAACAACCTTCGGCGATAATTAAGCGTTCTTTATCAGTCAGTTCATCAAGAGACAGCGTAATCTTTTCTGCTTCATTTCCCTTTAGATGATACGCAATAATCTTTTCTTTACCTTCAAGCAATTGAGAACGCACCGCTGGGATATAGATATAATCACCCACACCAAACAGCATTTCTTCTTCTGTTGTAAAGGGCAATACTCCCCAGTTAATCAGATTGGAGCGGTAGCGTTTTGTTGCGAACTGTTTGCATATATTCGCCCAGCCGCCCAGTATCTTCTGGTTAGACGCAGCATATTCACGTGCAGAACCGTCGCCGGGGCGGTTTGCGTATAGAACGCTACCTATGCATAGGGATTTTTCATCAAAATCAAGTAAATTTTTTCTTATAGAATCTATGGCTGCCTGTAAGTCCGGATTGTCAGCAAAAGGATTATCTCCTGCTTGTAATGCCCGTTGCCATTCTCTAATTGCTTTGCAGCGCCCTACATATTCCGGTACTTTAGCTGATAATGTAAAGTCTGCAATTTTTTCAAAGTTAGACCTGTACGACGCACTTTCAGCGTTAGGGATTAGTTCATCCGTTGTTGTTACAGGGTCGGTAATGAACGCGGTGCATTTTAATAGAAGATTTTCCTTTAATTCCGGTATATCAGGAATATCTCCTATACCGGGGCCTTTTATTATTACCTCGCTAGGATTAGCGTTTTTATAACAATCCAGTATTCTTTCTTCGTATATTTTTGCATTGTATTGGTAATTATATTTTGTATAGTTACCCAGATATTCTGTTGCAGGCGTTAAGTAGCCATCGTTTACCGATGTTGCCGCAATGCTTAACGAATCCATCAGCGCGACGGAAGCCATTTGACCTTTACCCGGCAGAGAACCTTCACGGTTTGAAAAGTTTCGGGTAGTATGCCTGATTGAGAAACCTCCGTTAAAGGGGATATCTCCTGCACCAAAACAGGGACCACAAAATGCACTACGCAAATTCGCACCGGACTCAAGAATTATTTGAGCGATTTTATGTTCAATCACCTCATAGAGCACCGGCTGACTTGCCGGATAGATATTAAGGTTGTAGCCTTGATTGTTTATACCCTTACCATTCAGAATATCGGCAGCTTTGCTTATGTTTTCAAAAAGCCCGCCTGCACAACCCGCAATTACACCTTGGTCAACCCGCAGACGCCCGTTATCAATTTTGGATAACAAGTCAACTTTAAGGCCGAACTCCTCCATTTGCCGGTTGCATTCCTGCTCTGTTATATGGAGAATATCTTCTAAGTTTTCATTTAACTCTTCAATTTCGTACGCATTGCTTGGGTGGAAAGGCAGCGCAATCATAGGGCGTATATCGTCGAGGTTAATTTCTATAAGTTTATCATAGTATGCAATGCTGCCGGGCTTTAAGTGTACATAATCTTCTTTACGGCCGTGGATTGCAAGCCATTCTTCCACTTTTTCGTCCGTTTCCCATATAGAGAACATAGCAGAAGATTCCGTAGTCATAACATCAATTCCATTGCGGAAATCGACGTTCAGACTTTTTACACCGGGACCGCAAAACTCTAATGTACAGTTCTTTACAAAACCATCCTTGAAAACAGAGCCTATTAAAGCTATAGCTACATCCTGCGGTCCAACGCCGGGGATGGGTTTGCCGGAAAGGTACACAAGTACAGTTTTTGGATACGAAATATCATAAGTCCTTCCCAACAGCTGCTTAACAAGTTCTCCGCCGCCTTCACCGGTGGCAATAGTACCTAGGGCTCCATAACGGGTATGGCTGTCCGCGCCAAGAATCATCTTTCCGCCGCCCGCGTATCTTTCACGCATGAACTGATGCATAACGGCAAGGTGAGTCGGAAGGAAGATTGCGCCATACTTTTTGGCTGCTCCAATCGCAAAAAGGTGGTCGTCCTCATTACTGGTTCCGTCTTTATAGCAAAGCGCATTATGGCAGCTTGACAACACAAAGGGGATTGGGAAATCGCCAACGCCACTTGCTATCGCGGTTTGCAAAACCCCCATGTATGTCATGTCTTGTCCTACCAGTGCGTCAAACTTTATCTGAAGGTTCTCCATGGAGTTTGATGTATTGTGTTTAGACAAAATCCCGTAGGCAATAGTATTTTGATGGGCGGACTGTACCTCTTCCTCTGAAAACCTCTGCATTTCCGAAGTTTTATATTCTTCGCCTTTGAGTACTATTTGGCGCCCATCAATAAGGAATACGCCACTATCCCATTTTTTCATATCTTACCTCTCTTTAAATGTTAGTTTTCTGCCTTGCCCTTTCGCCAATTAGAAACCAAGGGCGCTGCTACAGATAAAACACTAATGACAACAAGCACGACAACGATGGGGCTTTGGAAAATTTCAAAGAAACTATCGTAACTTTGGTGTATTCGCAATAGTTCGCTATCCGCATTGCCACCAAGTAAAATACCCAGTATAAGCGGCATTATTGGGAAATCCGCTTTTCTCATCAAAAAGCCAAGAATTCCAAATAGAACCATAAGCCCCATGTCGAATGTAAGATAACGGTTAGAAAAAGAACCCACCAATGTAAACATGATTACAAAAGGAACGAGATATTTGTTTGGTACTTTTATTATGTATGTTGCAAAAGCACAAATAAGTGCTCCAAGCAAAAGCATTACAAACTGTTGAACGAACAATGAAGAGAATGCCTGATAGATAATATCCTTATGGTCTATAAACAGTTTAGGTCCCGGGCTCCACCCTTGCAACACCAATGCACCCAGCAGCATTGCTGTTGAGTTTGAGCCTGGAATACCTAGTACAAATAGTGTAGATAATGCGCCGCCTTCAGAGGCATTGTTTGCAGTTTCCGAACCAATTATTCCTTCCGGTATACCTGTGCCAAATTCTTTATCCTTCATTGTCTGTTTTGATAAATTATAGGAAAGAACGCTTGCAACAGAAGCGCCCGCAGCAGGGATAATGCCTACAACAACGCCAAGTATTGATGTAAGAACAACCTGTATGGGATGAAGGAAAACTTCTTTTATACCACGCAGAATCGCCTTTAGACCTATATTGTTAGTGTTTGAACTACTTAATGTTTGTTTGGAGCTTGCAAGATTAATAATCTCAGGAAGTGCAAGGAAGCCTATAAGCGCCGGAATCATAGGAACGCCATCCATTAGGGACACTATTCCGTAAGTTCCTCTTATTGCTCCCGTACTTGCCATGCCAATGGTTCCGAGCATTACGCCAAAGAGTCCGGCGAAAATACTCTTTAGAGGATTTTTTGCTAAACTCCCAACGCAGCTAAGACCGAAGAATACAACCATAAACATTTCGCCCGGTCCAAACTTTAAGCTGACATTTGCCATGGTTTCTGTCGCTAGGGTAAGGAAAATACATCCTATAACGCCGCCGCAGAATGATGCACCAAGAGCAAGCCCTAAGGCTCGCCCGGCTTCACCTCGCCGCGTCATAGGATAACCGTCAAGCATAGTTACAAGGTTTGCACTGGAGCCGGGGGTATTGATAACTATCGCTGTAATAGCTCCACCAAACAGACCGCCCGTGTATATAGAAAGAAGGAAAACCAGCGCTGTTAACGGCTCCATATGGTAGGTAAACGGCAGCATCAAAGCTATACCAAGGCTTCCTGTTAGACCCGGAAGTGCACCCAGTATCAAGCCGAGTGAAACACCTGCGAACATGTACAGCAAATACATGCCACTAAATATTGTTTTAAAACCCATTAAGAAATATTCCATAATATTCTCCTTTATACTCCAAGTATTCCAGCGGGCAACGGAACATTTAAGCCCATCTTAAAGATGAGAATCAATATTACTACTAGGGCAATAGGCATACCTACCAATATGGGTATTCTGCATTCACCCATGATAAACAAAATAATGAAGCTGCAGATAAATGTCGTCAGGATAAAGCCGAGAAAATCAAGCGCTAAAACATACAATATTAATGTTGCAAATAGCAAAACCGCTTTATTTTCTTTAAGCATTACAAGAATACTGGAGCTTGTTTTTTCAGACTTGGCGCTGTCTTTAGAATCAGTTTTTTTCGCCCATTCTTTCTTGGTTTCTATATAGTCTGTAATGCCGTTGATAACATACAAACCCAGCATCATGAAATAAACCATCTGTACCAATCGACGGCTTTTAAGACTGTAGCCCAGACATTCTATATAGTATATAGTAGACCAAGCCATTACTACAGTCGACAAGACCATCTTTTTTAAATATGCTTTTATCATATCTAGCCTCTTTCTTACTTTTAATAAAAGTCGCCTGCCCGTTTATATTGCGGGCAGGCGCAAAGTCATTTTACTCGTCCAGGAAGACATCCTTGTTCGAATCGATCAACTCATGTAATGTAAGGTTTAATTTGTCTGACTCCTCAGGACCGTGATAACCGGAAACATATAGCTGGCCATTTTCCTTCAGGACCTTCTGATATTCTGGATTGTCAAAAGCTTCCTTGTATGTTTCAACTAACGCCTGAAAACGCTCCGGATATTCTTTGGCTGCAGTAACGCTGGTTGAAAAGAAACGGCAGGATCCCAAAGAAGAAGGGATATTAAGCTCCGGCCATATTTCATCTGTACAGGGAGTATCGGGCCAAATTTGATTCCGTTCGTGGCCGCATACAACCAATGGTCTTCCTTCATCACCAAGACCAAGGTCGCCATTTGCTGAGCCCGGGATAAAATCGACATGTCCACCTAATAAAGCGGTCCTTATATCATTACCGCTGTCATATGTAACCATCTTATAGTCAAGGTCATATTCCTTAGCTAAAATATTTAGCATGATTGCCCCAGCAGCTCCCGCAACCATGCCACATTTTATCTTTCCGGGATTAGCTTTAATAGCATCAATCAGTTCCTGAATTGTAGTATAAGGCGAACTCTTTAGAACCGTTAGCGTTGTGGGGTCTATTTGCTGCATATTAATCAACGCAAAATTATCAATAGCGTATGATGCACCATCATTAACAATAGAGCCGCTCAAATATGTTTGAGTACCACAGTAAATGTACTGCATATCCTGCTTCTTTGTAAAGAATAATGTTGTTCCAATCTGGGTATTGGCACCTTCACGGTTTTCAACAACGAATGTTGCGCCTGAAGTTTCTTCCCAGTAAGGCAAGAATGTCCTTACCATCAAATCAAGGCTGCCGCCTGCCTTAAAAGGAACGACGATAAAGATAGTGTTTCCTTTTAGCCATTCCCTATCCGCGGTAACCGTTTCAGCCATTGCTGCTTGCGATAGAAGCAATAGTAAAGTTAATAGAATTGCCATAAATTTCCTCATAATGTTCCCTCCATATTTTTTTATGTTTTTTCGTTCATGTATATTAACTATACATGTGTTAAATTAATTATAGCATGTTGCTAAACAATAAAAAAATACATATTAATAATGATTTTCATAGCTAATTGGAATAGTTGCCTAATCTATGGTATAATATCCATACTCTAAGCTGGTTAATATGGGGCTACAATTAAAAAAAGTTATGAAGGGGTATTTATGGATTTTCGTGATTTACAGTATATAGTTGCAATCGCGCAGCATCAATCTCTAACAAAGGCTGCCGAAGCTCTATATGTAACTCAACCTACATTAAGCAAGTTTGTTAAACAAACAGAACAATTATTAGGGCAGAAATTGTTCAGACGTGTTGGTAAAAAATTTGTTTTAACCTATGCAGGAGAGCGATATCTGTGTTATGCCCATGAAATCCTAGCTCTGAAAAATAACATGGATCAGGAATTAATAGATATCGCTCAATCAAAAGAAGGGGTTCTTCGAGTTGGATTTTCAGCACTAAGAGGAAGCAAAATCATCCTTGATATCATACCTGCTTTCACTTCACAATACCCAAATATTCAATTAAAGCTTAAAGAAGTTAATTTTGATTCTTTCGAAAATCTTTTATTATCCGGAGAACTTGACTTGGTTTTCTTCAACCTTCCAATACGAAACTCCAACATTGCATATGAAGTTCTTACTAAAGACGAGATTCTATTGGTAGCTTCATCAAAGAATCCTATTGGTAAAAAAGCTGTAATAAATCCGAACTCAAAGCATCTATGGATTGATATTAAGCATACAATAAACGAAACATTTATCATGATGTCTCAAGATCTAAGATTATATAATATTATAAACTCATTATTCACAGAAGCTCAAATAGTACCTAATATTCTTTTTCACACACGGAATCTTGAAGCTGCAAGTATCCTTGCTTCCGAAAATTTTGGTGTCACATTCACAACGGAAGCTTATATCAGACATACCCTATTCAAACATCCCCCTGCACTATATACTGTCGGAAATCCGCCTATCTACCGCACATTTGTTGCTGCATATAGAAAAGGTAGTTATCTCCCAAACTATGTAAAAGATATTATACATTTAGCAAAAACCCATAAGGTGTCTGCTGATACTGATATAAATCAAAACCATAAGCAAAACGAATAATAGTTAATGTTAAATATAATATTAAGGTAAAAAAACAAAAAAACAAATAGGCAATATACACAAGGCTTACCACCTCATTTCTTGTGAATACATACAAATCATGTTATAATTTGCTCGGAATTTTTTTTGGGAGGATTAATGCTTTGGACGAACTGCACACGCAAATGCCCGACACTTATGACAAGGAGCGCATAAAGCAATCTATCATAGGCAAGCTTCAGCGCTACAACGGACGTACCTTAGAGAACGCCACAAAGCAACAGATTTACATTGCCGTCGCTTCCACAGTACGGGATTATATAATGGAAAAATGGACGGCAACTAGGAATAAGAACAAAAAGAACAACGAAAAACGTCTTTACTACCTGTGCATAGAATTTCTGCTCGGCAGGAGCTTATACACAAACACGCTCAACATGTGCGCCACCGAAGTATTCACGCAGGCGCTTACAGAGCTTGGGCTTGAATGGTTCAACGTTATAAAGGAAGAAGCGGACCCCGGTCTTGGCAACGGCGGCTTAGGGCGCCTTGCAGCATGTTTTATGGACAGCTTGTCAAGCTTAGGTCTACACGCTATGGGCTGTACTATACGCTATGAATACGGTCTTTTTAGGCAGAAGCTGTCGGGCGGTCAGCAGATAGAGCTTTCCGACAACTGGCTTGAAAACGGCAATGTATGGGAAGTTGCCCGTATGGAAGATGCCTGCGATGTGGTTTTCGAAGGCAAAGTAGTAGAAAAAGAGGTTGACGGCCGCATGGTATTCTCTGTCGAAGGCGGAAATGTGGTTGAAGCCGTACCCTACGATATGCCAATAGTAGGTTTTGACAACGGCGTTGTAAACTCCCTTCGCATGTGGCGTGCCCGCAGCAAGGAAAGCTTTGACCTGAGCGCATTTTCTTCAGGTGACTATGAAAGAGCTTCGCGCGAGCAGGACATGGCAGCCACCATTTCAAGGGTACTATATCCTGATGACAACCACTTTGAGGGTAAATCCCTAAGACTTAAGCAAAGCTATTTCTTTGTAAGCGCATCAATGCAATATGCCATAAAGGACTTTAAGAGCAGAAACGGTAAAAACTTTAGGCTGCTGCCCGATAAGGTGGTATTCCAGCTTAATGATACGCATCCAGGCTTTGCTATACCGGAACTTATGCGCATACTTATAGATAACGAAGGTCTTGGCTGGGACGAGGCTTGGAACATAACAACCCGCTGCATAGCTTATACCAACCATACAGTAATGCCGGAAGCCCTTGAAAAATGGCCGGAAGAGCTTGTAAGGCGCACGCTTCCGCGCATATACATGATACTTGAAGAAATAAACCGCCGCCTTGGCGAAAAGCTGTGGAACTCTTTCCCCGGGGATTGGAACCGTATAGCGCGCATGTCCGTACTGGCTTATGGCTATGTACATATGGCTAACCTATGCGTATCCACTGCATTTTGTGTAAACGGCGTAAGCCAATTGCATGGCAATATTTTAAAGGAAAAAACTTTCAACGACTACTATAAGATTTCCCGTGACAAGTTTACCGCAATAACAAACGGTATAACGCACAGGCGTTGGCTTATAGCCTGTAACCCGCGGCTTACAAACCTAATAACCGATACTATTGGCGAAGCTTGGATTAAATCCCCTGAAAGGCTTGAGGATTTGCTTCCCTATGCCGATGATGCCGCTTTCCGCGATGAATTCTACAAGATTAAGCAGCACAACAAGGAATATTTCAACAAAGTACTAAAGGACAGGCAGGGATTTGAGCTTAATACTGACTTTATATTCGACGTACAGGTAAAACGCCTGCACGAGTACAAGAGGCAGATGTTAAATGCCCTGCATATATTGGTACTGTATAACCGCATAATGGACGACCCCAATTTCACTATGGAGCCAAGGGTGTTCATATTCGGTGCAAAGGCAAGCCCGGGCTATACCAAGGCTAAGATGATTATTCGCTTTATACTCGCCGTTGCAAGGCTTATAGACGCATCGCCTAGAGCAAGGAAAATGCTTAGGATTCTCTTCCTTGAAAACTACGACGTGTCCTACGCCGAAGCGCTTATGCCCGCTGCCGATATAAGCGAACAGCTTTCAACCGCAGGCATGGAGGCAAGCGGAACCGGCAATATGAAGTTTATGATGAACGGTGCTGTTACCATAGGCACCATGGACGGCGCAAACGTTGAAATACACGAATTGGTTGGCGATGATAATATATATATCTTCGGTATGCGTGCGGATACGGTTGAAAACCTTCTGCAGGAGGGCGGCTACGACCCGATGGCTATATTCGAAGCCAACGCCGAGGTGCGTAAGGCTATGAGCCAAATTATCGATGGCACGCTGTTCCCGGATAACCCTGCAATAATACAAGGGCTGTACCACGACCTGCTCTTTGGCGTACGCGGAGGCAGAGCCGATGCTTTCTTCGTACTTAAAGACTTTGGCAGCTATTCCATGGCGCAAAGGCGCATAAATAACGATTTTAAGGACAGGGATGCCTGGCTTAAGAAGGCGGTAATAAATACCGCAAAGAGCGGCTTCTTCGCAAGCGATCGTTCTATACAGGAGTATAATGAAAGGATATGGCATCTATAAACAACAATAAAACTACTATAAGCTATGTGGCTATGGCCGGCATTATCGCCGGTATATACGCCGCGCTCACCGTATTTCTAGCGCCCATAAGCTTTGGCGTGCTCCAGTTCAGGGTTTCTGAGGCGCTTACCTTGCTCCCGGTTATGCTTCCAACTAGTATACCGGGGCTTACTATCGGCTGCTTCTTTGGCAACCTTATTTCGGGCGCGCCTTGGCAGGATATAGTGTTTGGCTCAATAGCAACACTATTAGCCGCTATGGGCACCCGCTTTTTAAGGCGCCATATGTGGCTTGCGGCATTTATGCCTGTGCTTTCAAACGGGCTTATAGTGGGCGCGGTGTTATCCTTTGTGAACGGCATACCATTTTGGTCTACGGCAGCAAGCGTTGCTGTAGGCGAGGCAGCTGTATGTTATATGCTTGGCATACCGCTGATAAAGCTTCTTAAAAACCACTTTAAGGATGAATATTTAGGGGGATAAGCAATGTTCTATTTTGACCCTACTTACATAATTATAATACCGGGGCTAATACTTGCGCTATGGGCGCAAGCAAGCGTACAGTCTGCATTCAAAAAATACGGTAGAATACCCTCAAGCTATAACGGCACAGCAGCGCAGGTTGCAAGGGCTATGCTTATTAGTTCCGGCAATGACGATGTTGCAATAGAGCCGACACAAGGCACCCTTGGCGACCATTATGACCCTAAAAAGCGCACACTGAGGCTGTCTGATGGAGTATATTCCTCAAACAGCATAGCAGCCATAGGCATAGCAGCGCATGAAGCGGGGCACGCCATGCAGCAGAAAGAAGGCTACCCTTTCTTAAAGCTTAGAAGCGCTTCAGTGCCTGTTGTAAACATCACATCAAATTTAAGCATACCGCTTTTTATGATAGGTTTATTATTGTCCTTTGAGCCGCTTATAACATTCGGCATAATACTATTTGCGACGGGTGTATTGTTTTCGCTTATTACACTGCCTGTAGAGTTTGATGCAAGCCGCAGAGCTGTTAAAATGCTAAATGATAACTATATACTAAGATCCCGCGAAGAGGAAGATGGCGTAAAAAAAGTGCTGCGTGCCGCAGCTATGACTTATGTTGCTTCAGCAGTGGTATCCTTGCTGCACCTTGCTCGCTTGGTACTGCTTGGCAACAGGCGCAGAAGGGATTAGATAAATATATAAACTATCATCTCCGCAATAACTGCAAGGGCTACTACGAGAATAACCGGAAAATCAAAAAGGCTTGCCGCTATCGCTGCTATTCCCCCCATAAGTCCGACTATGGGCGTTGAAGGGTCAATCCCCAGAACACCCGGGAATATAAGGGCTGCAAGCGCAGTATATGGAATATAGCTTAGAAAGCGCTCCCAATAAGGGCTGAGCTTTCTTTTTTTGCTCTGAAGGGCAGGGAACGCCCTTGGTATATATGTAACGAGCATCATAAAGAAAATAAGCAGATATATGTTCATACTACTGCCCTTTCATCTGGCAGGGCGGTTGCGAAAAATGCGCCTGTCAGCATGGATATTATTATATTTAATCCATTACCCATAATAGTAGATAACAGCACATTTACAAGCGCTGTAAAAACAACAGTAAGCAGTATTTTTCTGCTCGCTTTAAGGCTTGGCATAAGCATCGAAATAAAGGCGGCGTATATGGCTATGCCAAGCGCATCTGCAAATTTTGATGATACCACGTTCATAAGCAGTGCCCCTGCAAGCGTACCCAAAGACCAGCTTGTATACAGCATAAGATTCATACCGCCAAGGAAAGAAGCATAATCTTCCTGTTTTTTGCTGAGTGAAAAAAGTGTAAAGCTTTCATCGCATATAACATAGGAAAGTATAAGCTTTTTAATAAAGGATTCATCCTTAAGGCGGTTCATAATATATGTACTCATAACCAAATGTCTTAGGTTAATAAAAAAAGTACCTACTATTATAATTAGTGGCGATGCGCCCTTTGCTATCATCTCTACCGCAAAAAATTGAGAGCTGCCCGCAACTACTATCATGGACATAAGCGTTGCTTGAACTACGCTTAAACCCGCATGCCTTGCGGAAAGCCCAAAGGATATGCCTACGGATACCATGCCTATACATACGGGCAATGATGTTTTAATACCTTCTTTGAAAGAACGCAAATCCCCACCCCCTTGCGGTATTATACCATAAAAGGGTGGGGGAAATACATTTATACTTTATATTACCAAGAATACCTCATAGCGTTTTCTACAGCATTTTGATGTTCCGAATCTATCCTATTAGTTTCGTGGGTTTTACTGTTGTGAAAATGTATGCAGAAATGACCTTCATAATCATTGCCGGGTATGGTATCGTCCTCATGGGGCATACTGTTCATGCTGGCTGCGTACACGCGCCCATTGTATTTTACAAGTATGGGTCTTCTGTCCCAGCTCCATGTGCCGCCTACGGCATCTTTAAATATGGCAGTCTGTTTTGCGTTAAGCGGCTCTGCGTCTAGGTGGTTGTATCCGCTCCAGCGTTTTGCGGAAAACACCTTACCTGAGCGTATATCCTTTATGGAGAATATTGCGTTTTTCGGTATTCTGGTTGAACCGCCGTTAAACCAATCCAGTTTTTCTGTTTCCACCGTATAGTTAGCTGCGTTTTTACCGAACAGCTTTTTAATAGTAGCATTGCCTGCGGTGCCGTCAACAGTAAGCCCGCTGCTCTTTTGGAAAGCTTTTACGGTCTCAACCGTTTTATCGCCATATTTACCATCTATGGCGTAGCTGTAAAAGCCCTTTATTTTAAGCGCTTGCTGAAGTGCCGTTACGTGTTTGCCGGAGTTGTTTTTACGGGAAGTGTTTGGTACATCTATCTGCCCTATACGGGTAATACCCTTCATTTTAGGGTCATCATCTATGCTGGTTTCGCTTACCTTGCCGAATATATGCATTATTGTTTCGTAGTTTGTTTTACCTGTTACTTTGAGTTTGTTCTTCTTTTGGTAAGTTTCTAAGGCTTCCCTTGTCATCTTACCGAATTTACCGTCCACAATACCGCTGTAACAGTTTTTAATCTGGAGTGCCCTTTGGAGCTTTTCCACGTCCTCCCCGCTGTCGCCGTATTTTACATAGCCGGGAGCGTCTCCAAGTGCGCGTATATTTTTAGCCTTAGCGTATTTGCTGTTTGAAATAATCTCCTCAGTTTTTTGCAGTTTTTTAAGGGAACTTGAGGGCAGATCTACAAATTTACACATAATATAGCCTTTTTTGCCATCATAGCGCACATTGTAAAAATCCCCTTTTATGCCGAGTACAGCTACCTTGGTGCCTTTGTTAAGCACTGCATAATAGTCGCAATCGGTATTAGCCTTCATTCTGAAAAAAACCTTATCGGCGTTTATTTTAGCTGTGTAAGACTGAGCCCCATGTGCTACAAGCACGGTACTTACTAAAAGCAGCGTAACTATTATAAGTAAATTAATACGTTTTTTGTACATTGAAATCCTCCTTAATCTGACGATGTTACAACGGACACCATTAATATATTACAAATTAATTAAAATTGCAAGCCTTTTTTGAAAATATTTTTAATATTTTTATTTGTTTACATTCAGACTTGACGATAGGCAACAATATTGTTACAATTATGTTAGAATTAGTTAGAACAGATGGAGGGAGAACGATGAAAAGAAACAGCCTCATCATAATATTAATACTTACAGTAGCTTTGCTGCTTTCAGGCTGCGGCAAGCAGGATAAGGCGGCAGAGCAGGCAACGGAAGCCCCTACCCAGTCCATGCCTATGGAGTCTACGCAGGTACCGGTACCGGAATTTAATATGGAACTGCCAGAGGGATATGACCCTGCTTCGGAAGAAGACCCCGGCTCTATAATAGACAGCGATGCAGCTGCCGCCGGTGTCCACGTATACGCAGGCTCAAGCCCCATACCCATAGACCCTGTAGACATGCCAAGCCCAACCCCGCGCAAGGCGCTTGCATTTACCTACGCAAAATATACTGCGGACAAATTGGGCTTAAGCTTTGAATCCGTCGCCGGTTATGACGTAGACGATTCCCAAGAGAACATATATAAGCTTACAGAGCCCGCCAGCTCCGTTAAGGATAATTACGCCGCTGAAATAACCCTGTCTTTTGCGCCCATTACAAAAAATTACAATATAAATAATGTACGTACCGATTTGCGCTCAACGCTTGACAACCTAGGCAAAATAAACTACAAAACTTGGGAAACTACAAGCACGAGCAAGCGCACACTGCTTGGCAAGGAAGGCTACTACGGCAACTACCGCGGCGTACTGTTTGACGGCACTATAGTAAGGGGAAGGGTGCATATGGCTGTAGTAAACGATAAATTGCTCACCCTGCACGTAAGCTGCCCCGGCTGGTACAACACAGACTATATGAGCGTATACTCTCATATAAGAAACACGCTTAAGTTGCTGTAATATTATAAAAACATCGACATAACGACGGTTAAACTGATAAACAAAGCCCTAGCTTATAAGTTAGGGTTTTTTAGGTAAATTATTCTTGGTAAGTATAGGGTTTTTATATGTTTTGTTTATTGTAAGAATAATTTCAAATTTTTGGGGCTATTAATCTGCTATCCATATCACCACAAACGGAAAAATCAATACGATATATATAAAGGTATTTTTATATTTGAATAGTTTAGACTTTTCTTTACAATCGGTATTTTCATTGTATTTGTTTTGACGATAGCTCATCTGTTGTGCTATCCTGCTTCAAATACGGCGCTAGCATCGCCGGGAGAGGAGCGGGGTCATGCTTAATTTTGTGTTTATTTCACCTCATTTTCCGTCGAATTACTACCTGTTCTGCAGGGCGCTTAAGAACAACGGCGTTAATGTGCTGGGGATTGCCGATACGCACTATGACAACCTAAGCCCAGAGCTTAAAGAAGCTCTGAGCGATTATTACCAAGTACCAAGCCTTGAAGATGGCGATGCAGTTTTAAGAGCCGTGGCTTGGTTTACCCATAAATGGGGCAAGATTGACTGGCTTGAAAGCAATAATGAATATTGGCTTATACAAGACGCTTGGCTGCGCACAATGTTTCATATTGATACAGGACCCATGCTAAATGATATGGAAAAATTCAAGCGCAAAAGCCAGATGAAGATACTCTTTAATGAAGCAGGCGTTAAAACAGCACCCGGTGAAGTGGTTACTACCCGTGAAAATGGGCTTGAATTTGCTAACAAATATGGATATCCTTTAATAATTAAGCCGGATATAGGTGTGGGTGCCCGTGGCATTTACAAAATATATAATCAGGATGATTTGAACCGCTTTTTCGATAAAAAGCCTTATGAGCCTTATATTATGGAGGTGATGGTTAATGGACAAGTGTGTTCCTATGATGCCATACTGGATAGTAAGGGCACGCCCCTTTATGAAACCGGCAACATTACCGTAATTTCCTTAGTAGATGTGGTTAATGATAACCTAGACAGTGTGTTTATGCTGCTCCCCGAGCCTGCTCAAGATGTGCTTAAAGCGGGGCGCAATACGGTTAAAGCGTTTGGCGTTAAAAACCGTATGATACACTTTGAGTTTTTTCGCCTTATGGAAGACCAAGAGGGTTTGGGCAAGAAAGGCGATATTGTAGGGCTTGAAGTAAATATGCGCCCTTCAGGCGGTATATCGCCCGATATGATGAACTACGCAGGCAGCATTGACATATATAGGCTGTGGGCGGATATGGTGTGCCATGACCGTATTTGGCTTGAGGAAGGGCGCCGCACCTTTGTATGCCCTTTCGTTGGTCTTAGGGACAGCCAAGCATATAAGCTTAGCCATGAAGATATAATGGAGCGCTACGGGCACCGCATAGTAAAGCAAGGGCGCGTACCGGATGCTATGAGCGGCGCTATGGGAAATTATTATTACATTGCGCAATGTTTAGATAGGGAAGAAGCGGATGCTTTTATAGCTGCCGTTTCAGAAAGGGTATAAGATGTTAGTACGCCATCAGCATTATTACAGCAATATTTTATCCAGAGATACTTATTCTATAATATATGGTCATGGGGGAAAGCCGGTGCTAGTGCTGCCCTCGCAGGACGGCGTAGCCCAAGATTTTGAGGGCTTTGGTATGCTCCCGTCCTGTGAGCCTCTTTTGAGCGATGGGCTTATTACCCTATACTGCGTGGACAGTATAGATAAAGAAACATGGTCCAATTATAATGGCAATCCCCGCAGCCGTATGGAGCTGCACGAAAAATGGATACAACACTTAACACAGGAATATGTGCCATTTGTAAAGGCGGATTCGCTCTGGCAGGGCAGGCTCATGGCGCTGGGCTGCAGCATGGGCGGCACTCACTCGGGTAATCTGGTGCTTCGCTTCCCCAACCTGTTTGACAGTCTAATAGCCATGTCCGGCGCTTTTGACGCTTCTTGGCTTATGTATGGCTACATGGATGATATAGTATACATAAATTCTCCCGTACACTATATGCCTAACTTACCTAAGGACCATTATTTTGTAGATGCACTCAACAGCTGTAAAATGGTGTTCTGTGCGGGACAGGGTGCATGGGAAGATGAGATGCTCCGTACTATGGGTATACTTAAAAGCGTTTTTGACGAAAAAGGCATAAATGCTTGGATAGATTTATGGGGTTATGATGTAAACCATGACTGGCCTTGGTGGCGTAAACAGCTTGCCTATTTTCTGCCTATAGTTATGGATGCGGTTGGAGCATAATAACAGCAATAATAAAACATATGCAGCGTTTTTGTTGCAGATGTTAATGTGCTAGCAAAGTCCCAGTTTTCTGAAATGGGATTTTGTTAGTTTAATACTTATATCAGCCTAAAGAACCGTTCCGACGGTTATCCTTTGTGATATTGCTCCTCTCCTCGTCCTTTGCTATAATTAGCTTGTTTTTTTAACGAAAGGATTCAATGCATGCAAAAACTAAAAGCCCTCTTTGCCCCCCGGGACATGACGGAAGGCACTCCTTGGAAAAACATACTCATGTTTGCTGTTCCTTTGCTGCTTGGAAATTTGATACAGCAGCTATACAATGCTGTTGATACCGCCATTGTAGGCAGGTATGTGGGAGATGACGCTGTTGCTGCTGTAACATCCTGTATGCCTGTTATTAATCTGCTTTTAGCGCTCATGGTGGGCATTGGGATGGGTACTAGTATTCGTGCATCACAGTATTATGGAGCGAGAGATAAGGAAAACTTATCGCTTGTTATAGGCAACTGCCTTACCCTTACATTGCTTAGCTCGATTATTATTATGGCTGTGGGTATTCCCCTTGTGCCGGTGCTTTTAAACCTGCTTAACACACCTGCTGAGATTATGGAATGGACCGGTCAATACCTCAATATTTACCTTGCCGGTGTTTCTGGCGCTATGTTTTACAACATGCTTTCAGGTATACTAAGGGGTCTTGGTGATTCACTCTCCGCCCTTGGTTTTCTTATTATAGCTGCACTCTTAAATGTTGTGCTTGACCTATGGTTTGTTATTCAGTTTGATATGGCTGTGGCGGGCGTTGCGCTTGCTACTATTTTGTCACAGGGTGTTTCTGCTGTGCTTTGTTTTATCAAACTAAAAAGTATGTCAACACTGTTTGATATTAACCGAAAGACACTTCGTCTTAACAAAAAAACCTCACTTGATATGATTAAATTGGGCTTGCCTACAGGTTTTACGCAGGCAGCCTTTTCCCTTGCAATGCTGCTTATTCAGCGGCTTGAAAATAGTTTTGGTCCTATGTTCATTGCCACTACCGGCATTGTTAAGCGTGTAGATGGCTTTACAATGCTTCCAAGTTTTTCCTTTGGCAGCGCTATGACTACCTTTATCGGGCAAAATGTAGGCGCCAGAAAGTATGACAGGCTGCATAAAGGCGCCGTTCAGGGCGCTAAGCTGGCTTTTTTTACGTCTGTTGTATTAACATGCGCTATTCTCCTGTTTGGCCGCAGTATGCTTGGCATCTTTACTAATACGCAGGAAGTAATAGACCTTGGCATGAATATAATGTATATATTAGTGCCCGGCTACCTTGCCATGGGGCTTACCCAAACCATGTCGGGCGTTATGCGAGGGGCAGGCGATACCGTAACCCCTATGGGGATTTCGCTTTTTACCGCTATTATAGTGCGTACAACGCTTGCCTATGCATTGGTAGAGCTATCAAAAACGCCTGAAAATCCAATAGGTGAGCCTTTAATGGTATATGTTTCAATGGTAATCAGCTGGGTTACAGGCGCTTTAGTAAATATATACTTCTACCGCCGCGGTAATTGGAGGAGGTTGCTGTCTACTAAAGACTAAGTCCAATATGATGAAATACCCCAGTAGTATTGATAACAACAAATTATTGTTCGTTAAAAGGACTATTCAATATTTTGCCATTTTACCCATTTAGAACTAGCAATTATCTTATGCTCTAAGCTATTCTGATGGTTTTCAAGATTATTTGATTCTTGGGAAACATATAATTCATATTTATCGTTTTCATTTTCTGAGCGTTGAATTTTGACAAAAGATGATTTTTCTTTTTGACTGGCGCCTAATGTGTTAAGTGACAGGGCAGATATATTTTCCATCACGACCTCAATAACAGCTTTTTCCTTTCAGTTTCGATTAGTAAATGTAATTCATCTTTTGGTGGTATGATATTGTCAGTTTCTTGGAGATCTTCTGCGCTGTCTGCTGTTGCCTGACTTGTCCAAAGACCAGTATTGTACTGCAATCCTAATAGGCTTCCACAGATTCCGTTTTTAGGAATATCTTGCCAAAGATCTATGGATTCCGAAATCCCTAAGTAGGATTTGCCATATTCATTGACTAGCTCAATCATTTTATCTAGGTTATGCTCATTAACGGTATAGAAATAAAAGGTTTTTCTTTGCTCTCCAACACCTACATTATAAGCTTGGTGTGTTTTTCCTTTCCAGTTTTTAGGATTGAAAGAACCTGTGTCTAATAAGCCTAACATAAGTTTGTTATCAGTACCATCTTGACACTGCATGAGTTTTATGACGACTACCCCGCCTAGTTTGAGGCTATATGAACCCGATAGTTTGATAAATCCGAATTGCAGATTTTGACTATTTACAAATTTTTCAGCTAATTTCCGCAAACTATCTTCCCAATTTTTTATATGTATGCTTTTGATGTTTTTAATCTTTAATAAGTTATCCGTCTGCTCATCGGAAAAATCCTCTTCATCTTTAGTGGTCGGAAGCTGAACTTCTACATCCATCATATTACATGCTTTGTTAAAAAAGCCCAGTTCTTTCTTGGTTTTTGGCTTATACTCAACAACATTTTTTTCACTAATTCTCCATAGGTGAGAATTCCGAAATATTGCTTATCAAAGTCATTAAGTGGCGGGAAAAAATTGCTACTCATTTCTTCGATAACAGTTTCTGATGATGAATCATTTGTCAGGGCAATAAAATAATATTCATCAACCCCTTCTAGGAAATCCACCACACTTTCAACAACGGATTCTTTTTGAAGTTTTCGCCTTCTGCCATCCGGATGTTTATGGCAGGGTTCTATAATTGCTTGGGAAGATTCTTTTTGCGCCTTTTTAAAAGCTTGTACAAAACGGTAGCGGAAAGATAATTGAACATTCAATTTGCTGGATTGTCCTTTCAAATTATCAACACCATCTTCCCGCTCAAAGGACAGGCAGCTGCTAACATAATCTTTAAGCTTAGCTTCAATAAAAACTGCGTATTTTTTTCTGCCTGATTCAAACACAGCAATCAAGTCAGGGTTACCAAAATGTGCAAAAGACGGTTCAACCATCCATTTGCAGTTTGTAATACCATCTTTCCAAGGCACTTCTTTGCCATCAAACAGCTTGATAGTACCAAAAAAATTATTGAGCTTCTTGTCTTTGTTTTTATCTCGATAGATATCCAACAAAATCCCATTGATGATTCCCCGTTCACCGTAAAATTGAATGTCCATATTATTCATAAATACTTTTCCTCCCTAAATATTCTTCGTTTATAATGTCCTTTCGTAAATGTTTTTCAATAAAACACACGAAAATGTTCACTTTTTATATTTATAATTACCGCTTTCTATAAGCGCTTCATACCTTTTGAGCGCTTTACTTAAAATATTTTCCCAAGACATGGGTATGCTTTCTTTTGCGTTTTGTCCTACGTTTTCGGCAAGTTCATTATTTTCAAGAAGCAGTTTAAGTTTTTCAAACAGGCTTTCGGGTGTATTATCACACAGGAAACCGTTTACGCCGTCTTCCACGATTTCAGCTGCGCTGCTACCATCTATAAGTATTGAAGGGGTTGCCATAACAGCTGCCTCCCTTACTACCATAGGCGCATTGTCGTATAGAGATGGGAAAACAAAAGCTAAAGCTCTTGAATAAAGCGCGTCAAGCACAGCGGAATCATCTATATGCCCTATAAGCTTTGCGTTGTTTTTAAGCCCAAGCTCTTCTATGTCTTTCTGTATAGATTTCTCATCAGGACCTCTGCCGGCAAGTAAAAGCACAAAATCCTCACCGCTTTTTTTAAGCAGCGCAGCGCTTTCAAGCACTAATTTTATATTCTTCTTATAGTTTATCTGCCCTACAAACAGCAGCATGTTTTTATCGCCTATGCCGTAGAGTTCTTCTACTTGCTTTATTTTTTCCTTATCTAATGTGCGAAAGTTTACGCCGTTTGGCATTACAGTAATTTCACCCTTAAAGCCGTAGCTATAGAGTACATCGGCGGTGGACTTGCTTACCGCCCATACTTCGTCGCATTTTTCGTAGAAGGAAACAACATTGCTTATAAGCGCTTTTGATATTGTTTCGCTTTTAGTTGCCTTGTAAAAATCGTCGTAATATTTGGAATGGAATGTAGCAACTAGCGGAATTCCTTTACTTTTAGCAATTCTAACAGCCTCAATACCGGCTGCGAAGGGGCTGTGCGCATGGGCTATGTCTATTTTAGCCGCCCTCATGCGCCTACGGTAATGTGTATCAAGCACAGGACTTCCTGTGCTGTATTGGGATATAGTGGGTATTTTAACTGCGCTGTAGTCAATAAGGTCAAATGGGAGCATAGCTCTATTGCCAAAGTGATATAAGGGTGCGCTCACCGTAACCTTTGCGCCAAGCTTTGGCAGCGTTTCAGCGTACGCCAACACTACCCTGCCTACGCCATCTGCAATGGGAATGAAAGTATCGGTAAAAAGACCTATATCCATACCTTTCCCTCCTTTTTAATATTATAGCTTTTACAAATTCCCTTGGCAAGGTTGCATAAAAAGACCCTTATATACATTGACAAAGGAGCAAACTTATTATACGATATAGCTATAAAAATGAGGGGGTAACCGCCATGGAAAAGAAAACCATCGTCATTGGCGTTATTGGTGCGGACGTGCATGCCGTCGGTATCCAAATATTATACTATGCATTCTCTGAGGCGGGCTTTAATGTAGTAAACCTTGGGGTAATGGTATCACAGGAAGAATATATCGAAGCGGCGATTGAATCAAATGCCGAAGCAATCGTCGTTTCTTCATTATATGGCCATGGAGAGCTGGACTGTCAAGGGTTTAGAGAAAAATGCGAGGAGGCAGGGCTTGAAGGCATACTGCTTTATGTAGGGGGCAATATAGTCGTAGGCAAACAGCCTTTTGAAGACGTGGAAAAACGCTTCAAGGCAATGGGCTTTGACCGTGTTTTCGGTCCCGGTACTGCGCCTGAAACCACAATAGATGCTCTTAAAGAAGATTTGCTGGGTATAAAGTAGTAGATGCAAGCTGTACTGCTCATAGATTTTGGTTCTACATTTACAAAACTTACCGCGGTAGACCTTGAAGAAAGGCGCATACTTGCAGCTGCGCAGAGCTTCACTACTGTTGAGAGCGATGTAATGCAGGGCTTTAACTGCGCACTTGAAATATTACAGGAACAGCTTGGCGGAGTGGAATTTATAAAGCGCCTAGCATGTTCAAGTGCGGCGGGCGGGCTTCGTATGGTGGCGTCAGGGCTTGTGCCCTCGCTCACCGCTAAGGCCGCAAAGCTTGCTGCCTTTGGCGCAGGCGCGAAAGTTATAAAGACGTTTTCATATGAACTAACTGACGAAGATATAGACGTAATAGACGATATTGCCCCTGATATATTCCTTTTAACTGGCGGTACTGACGGCGGTAATGTCAAGGTAATACAGCATAATGCGGGGCTAATTGCAACGGCTAAAAAGCCTTTTCCCATAGTAATAGCCGGCAACAGAAGCGCGGCTAAAGTATGCCATGAAGTTATAGCTAGCGATATCCACCCTACATATATAACCGAGAATGTTATGCCGGAATTAAACAGGCTTAACATTGCCCCTGCGCAGGCGGTAATAAGGGAAATATTTTTAGACAGGATAGTATCTGCCAAGGGTTTAAGCCATGAAAAGGCGCTTATAGAGGGCATAATTATGCCAACGCCCGCATCTGTTTTAGCTGCGCTTAGCCTACTATCTAAAGGTACTGAAAAAACAGAGGGTATAGGCGAAATAATGTGCGCAGACCTTGGAGGCGCGACCACAGATGTGTATTCTATAGCAAAGGGTTATCCGCTTAATCCCTCTGTAATGCTTAGCGGTCTTAGAGAACCCTTTGAAAAGCGCAGCGTAGAGGGCGATATAGGTATGCGCTATAGCGCAAAGGGCATAGTAGATGCGCAAGGCTTGGAAGAGATTATTAACATTAGCGGTTTAAGTAAAGAAGAGGCGGAAAATTACTTAAGCGAAATATCAAAAGATAAGTCCCGATTGCCAAGCGATAATAAAACAAAGGCTATGGATTTTGCGCTTGCTGCACTTGCTATACGTACGGCGCTTATACGCCACGCGGGAGAACTTGAGCGCATATACACCCCAAGCGGCGCAGTATATAAGCAGCAGGGCAAGGATTTAACGGGTATAGATAAAATAATACTTACAGGCGGCGCGCTTGTACACTCTGATAACCCGCAGGCTATACTGGATATCGCTATTTCAAACATAGAAGAAAGCAGCCTTGTGCCAAGAAACCCTAAAGCCATAGTGGATAGGGGCTATATATTATCAGCAATGGGGCTATTATCTACATATGATGAAGAAAGTGCAATTAATATAATGAAACAATATATAGGAGGGCATGTTGATAGAACTGGCCAATAAGCGCTACGATGATGAGGAGTTTTTTAGGGAGAGGGAGGAAGTGCTTAAAACCTGGCACACGGGGCAAGAGGTAGATTTAAGCGAAGCTGTTGAGTATCAGCGCAGCATAAAAACGGAAAAGCGCTTCTGTACCAAGCTGGGTAATGCCATAAAAGGGAAAAAAACACTTGTGCAGCCAAGGGCGGGGGTTGCGCTTGTTGATATGCATGTTCAGCTACTGCAATATCTAGAAAATGAGGGTGAGGCGGACTTACTTCCCACTACCATAGACAGCTATACTCGCCTTAACCGCTATGAGGATGCGGAGCACGGCATTAGGGAATCCAAAACGCATGGTAAATCTATGCTTAACGGTTTCCCGGCGGTAAACTACGGCGTTAAGGGCTGCCGAATGGTAACAGAGGGTGTTAAAAGCCCTGTGCAGGTACGCCATGGCACGCCCGATGCAAGGCTGCTTGCCGAAACTGCCTATGCGGGGGGCTTTACAAGCTTTGAGGGCGGGGGTATATCCTACAACATACCCTATGCGAAAAACGTACCGTTAACTGAAACCATAAAAAAATGGCAGTATGTGGATAGACTGACAGGTTACTACGAGGAGCAGGGTATCTCATTAAACAGAGAGCCTTTCGGTCCGTTAACAGGCACGCTTGTGCCGCCCTGCGTATCTAATGCGGTGGCTATAATAGAGGGTCTGCTTGCAGCAGAGCAGGGGGTAAGGGACATTACCCTTGGTTACGGTCAGTGCGGCAATCTTGTGCAGGACGTTGCGGCTATAGAATCTCTGCGCTATATGAGCGAAAAATATCTTAAGCGCTTCGACTATGACGGCTATATATTGTCAACCGTGCTGCACCAATGGATGGGCGGTTTCCCGCAGGACGAGGCGAAAGCCTTTGGCGTTATATGCTGGGGGAGCGCGGTTGCAGCCCTTGCTAAAGCAACAAAGGTAATAGTAAAAACGCCCCACGAGGCTATGGGCGTACCCACAAAGGAAGCGAACGCCGCAGGCTTAAGGGCAACAAAGCAGGTTATTACCATGCTTGCTGACCAAGCGCTGCCTCAAGATAGTGTACTTCTTAGCGAAATAGATTTAATAAATAGGGAAACAGAGCAGATACTGGAGCGTACGCTTGAACTTGGCGATGGGGATATAGCTATAGGCACCGTTAGGGCATTTGAAGCCGGCGTAATAGATGTGCCCTTTGCCCCCAGCAGGTTTAACGCAGGTAAAATGATGCCCGCCCGTGACCATGACGGCGCTGTACGCTTTTTAAACGTTGGTAACCTGCCCTTTGACGATAGTATTAAGGCTTTCCACAAGAAAAAGCTTGATGAAAGGGGCAAAGCGGAAGGCAGGGGAGTAAACTTCCAGATGGTAGTGGATGATATATATGCGATAAGCAAGGGACGCTTAGTTGGGCGCCCCCATAAATAATATGGAAAGAGGGAAGAAAATGAAAATCACAAAAATAATCTGCTCAGAAGGGCGCACAGGTTTTTATTTTGATGACCAGAAAGCAATAAAACAGGGCGCGAAAACAGACGGAAACATGTACGTAGGTGAGCCGGTTACTAAAGGCTTTACATCCGTTCGCCAAGCGGGGGAATCCGTAAGCGTAATGCTGGTGCTTGATAATGGTGATATAGCCATAGGCGATTGCTGCGCCGTGCAGTATTCGGGCGCCGCAGGACGGGATCCGCTTTTCTTGGCGGATGAATATATGCCACTAATAGAAAACGAAGTTGCCGAGCATTTTGTTGGAGAAAAGCTTGACAGTTTCCGCCGCCTAGCTGAAAAAATAGAGCATCTGCATATAAACGGTAGGCGTCTGCACACTGCAATACGCTATGGGTTTTCTCAGGCGCTGCTGGCAGCTGTTGCCAAGGCAAAGGGCGTGCTTATGTGCGATGTTATAGCTGAAGAATACAACCTTAAAGTTTCTGATAAACTGGTGCCGATATTCAGCCAGTCGGGAGATGATAGGTACAACAACGCCGATAAAATGATAATGAAAGGCGTGCCGGTAATATCACACGGGCTGTTTAACTCTGTAGAAAAGCTTGGCGAAAAGGGTGAAAAGCTGCTTGACTATATTAAGTGGATAAACAAAAGAATAGTCGATTTTGCCCCCTACGAGGGCTATAAACCTACACTGCATATGGACTGCTACGGTACCATAGGGCAGGTATTTGGCGAAAGCAACTATAAAGCCATGGCTGACTATATGGCGGAGCTTGAAAAAGCCGCTACGCCCTTCCACCTGCGCATAGAAGGACCCATGGATTCGGGCGATAGGGAAAGCCAGATAAGGGATTTGAAGGGTCTTAGAAATGAACTTGATGCAAGGAATATAAAAGTTGAACTAGTTGCTGATGAGTGGTGCAATACCCTTGATGATATAAAGCTATTTGTAGATAACAAAGCCGGGCATATGATACAGGTTAAAACGCCTGACCTTGGCAGCTTACACAACAGCGTTGAAGCCGTGCTTTACTGCAAGGGAAACGGCATGGGTGCATACCAAGGCGGAACTTGCAACGAAACCGATATTTCAGTAAAAGCTTGCATACATAGCGCCATGGCTGCAAACGCAGACCAAGTGCTCGCAAAGCCCGGAATGGGCGTTGACGAAGGCTATATGCTATGCTTCAACGAGATGCAGCGCATACTGGCTATTAAAAAACAGGGGTGATTTATTGGCAATCCGCTATGTAAACCCTTATTATAGCGTATATTTTGCGCCAAGGGGCGCTAGGCGTATGCTGGCTATTGGCAGGCAGATAGCCCAGCAGCACCTTGATGCACAGGATAGGCTTATAGGGCTAATGGGCGAAGCAGGCTCCGGTAAGAGCCTGCTTATAAAGGGCATGTTTCCGGGGCTTGAACTTACTAACGACGATAATGGCGTAAATGTAAGACCTCTGCCCCTGCTTGATGTGTCGGACGATGGTTTCTATCAGCCGCATACCTATCATATAGACATACGCTTTGAAATGGGCTTTACACAACTTTATATACTGGCGGATGCTATTGACAACGCTATAAACAAGGGTAGGCGTGTTATTGTTGAACATTTTGAGCTTATATACCCTATGCTGCGTACAAATGCAGAGCTGCTTATAGGTATAGGCGAAGAAATAATAGTAACTAGACCCACTCTGTTTGGCCCTGAGCCGCAGGAAATAGCCGAAATAGTGTTAAAAAACGGCATATACAGGCGTATGGCGCATTCTGCTGAGGATTTAACGGAGTTTTATCTGCACCAACATTTGCCGCCGGATTTACAATACATACATGATGATATAAGGCGGGGTTTCTTGCTTAGGTTTCCTAAAAAACCGCAGGTAGTTATAGAAGCTATTGAGCATTATGTAAAGGATTTAATATCGCTTGACATACCTATAAGTTATCACGATGAGCAGCATATAATGATAGGCGACAAGCTGCACCTTTGCACCAATCCCCGTATGCATGTAAGCTCAACCGGCAAGATAGATAATTTCCACTTGCTTAAAGAGTTCCATCATGATTTACTTAACGATGATTATATACTTGTTGGACTCGTGGGTGACCACAGTAAAGAAGAGGAATTAAGCGATATAAATACTATAAGTTTAGATTAGGCTTTTTGAAGCAGAACTATGTTTTCAATACCTGAAGTGTAAGAGAACATATCAACAGGTATGCTTTTTATAGGGGCATAGCCAAGCGCTGTAAGGCGGGCTATGTCCCTTGCTTGTGATGCAACATGGCAGCTTATATATATTATCTTTTCTGCATCAAGCTTTGCCATAGCTTCAATTACAGAAGGCTCAGCTCCCTTTCTGGGCGGGTCAAGCACTATTATATCCGGCTTATAGTTTTCCTTTACAAATTGGGGGAGTATATCTTCTACCTTTCCTAGGTGGAAAGAAGCGTTGGTTATATTATTATTTTTAGCGTTTAATATAGCATCATCTGTTGCTGCTGGCACTATCTCTATGCCTCTAACTTCTTTGCATTTACCTGCAAAGGAAAGTGCAATAGTACCTGCGCCGCAGTAAAGGTCCAGCACTTTTTTGCCTTCCAAATCGCCCGCAAGCTCCATAGCGGCGAGGTATAGCTTTTCTGCCTGCTTTGTATTTATTTGGAAGAATGAAAGAGGAGAGATTCTGAAATTAAGCCCCAAAAGTTCTTCTTTTATATGGTTTTCACCGTGCAGCACTGCAAAGCTTTCGCCAAGTATAGTGTTTGTACGCTTTTTCTGCACGCTGCTTATTATTGATACTATATAAGGGTTTTCTTGTTTTAGCCTACTTATCAGCTCATTTTTATATGGTATTTGTTTTTCTCTTGTAACAAGTATTAGCATACATTCGCCTTCAAGATTTACCCTTATAACTATATGCCTTATAAGCCCTGTATGGGCGTTTTCGTTGTATGGAGGTATGTTGTATTCTTCCATCCAGCTAAGCACGCTTTGCATAACTTGCATGGTAGGTTTCCTTGCTACTGGGCAATTAGTTACAGGCACCACCCTATGGCTTCTGGGGTAGAAAAAACCCGCAACAGGCTTGCCGTTTTCAAACGCTAGGGGCATGGAAGTTTTGTTTCTATAGTTAAGGCTGCTATCAGCGTCTATGCACTTAGCTACCGGTATTTTGGCGCCAGCTATTTTGCTGAGCGTATCTTTAACAATTAGCCTTTTCTGAATTAATGTAGTTTCATATGTCATATGCTGGCATGTGCAGCCGCCGCATTTATAAAAAATATCGCATGGCGGCTCCTGCCTATCCGGGCTTTTCTGTAATATTTCAAGCGGTTTTGCGTATGCGTAGCTTTTAAGTACCTTTACTATCTTAGCCCTTATAATTTCCCCGGGAAGTGAAAAGGGCAGGAAGACAACCTTGCCTTCATGCCTTGCTATGCCCTGCATATCGCTGTTTAGCGCCTGTATCTCAAGCTCTAATATATCGTTTTTTTTGAGCATATCAGAAATTTTTCCCCTCATACTGGCGGCATAATGTGTATTTAGATATGGCGCTTCTTGTAGACCAGCCCGCCCCAAGGGATAGTATATCTGATATATATGGCGGTAATGTACGGTTGAACTTAACCTCCATTATCATCATATCGTCTGAAAATACGGGTATGGTGGGAAGTTCCTTGTTGTAGATATCTATAGCGTTAAGCCCTGTTCTAAGCTGCTTATCAAATGTTATGCGTATTTCTTCAGCCGGGTGTATATAGGCTTCCCTTACATAGTCAACTATTACTACTGGGCGAAGTAGGCTAAGCCTAAGTTCCCTAAACACATCTCTAAGAAGACCCGATGAAGTGTTTTCAAGCCCCGTAGGGTCTTTAGCTATTATCTGCTCGCTAACAAGCCTTGATATAGGCGCTGAGCGCTTTGATATATAGTTGTTGTACTTGCTCTTACATTCCATACGGATAACTGCATCCGAAAGGTTGTATATGCGTATGCGGTATTTATCGCGGCGGTAGACGCCGGCAACTTTTTCATACAATGCCCTATCGAAGATACTGTCAAAATAGAGCGAACGTATATGGTATTCATTGTTTTCATCCGCATGCGGGTCAGGGCTTAAAACGGCACTAAGCAGCCTTTTTAGTACCTCGTACTGAGAATTTCTTATAAAGTACTTAAGCTCATGGCGGAGCCTTAAGGGGGTTGACATTATATCGCCGCTTCACTCTGGCAGGAAACTAGGGTGGCGTCATATACACCGTTGGTGCCTAGCATATGTCCTACTATGTCGCTGCTGTCCCTTAGCTGGAGTTCAACCGTCATTTCAGCGCCGGCGCGCGTTACGGTTTTTGAGCGCAGGCGGTAGTTGCGCAGCACGCGGGATAGCATTATCATTATCTCTTGCTCAAAGGCGGGGTCATAGTGCATTACAAGCAGGTAGCTGTAGTTAGTACGTAGTTTAAGAAAAGATATCATAAGCATTACAAAGCTTATGCCAAGCACCACCACCATGGCAGGCAGGTAGTATCTAGTGCCTATTAGTATACCCATAGTTATAGACCAGAACATATAGGCAGTGTCGATAGGGTCTTTAACGGCTGTGCGGAAGCGTACTATGGATAGCGCGCCCACCATGCCCATGCTAAGGGCAACGTTTGAACCTATAGCCATAACGACCGATGAAGTTATCATAGTTAGCAGTATAAGCGTTACCCCGAAAGAGGGGTTGTATAATACACCTCTGTAAGTCTTTTTGTATACCAGTGAAATAATAACGCTTGCAATTAGTGAAAACAGCAGTACCAAGGCAATGTCCTTTGGTGTGAACTGTGCAAATTGAGATATCCAAAAATCGCTTGTCGCAAGCGCCTTTTTGCTTGGAGCCGCCTGCTGCGCGGCATGAGCCAATGTAATCATTAAACACCCTCCAAATATGATTGCTTTAATTATACAGTAATTCTACAGAAACTCAAGTGATGTTAACAAGATCTTAACAAAAAGTATTGAAAATTAGTACAATTTGTGTTATTCTTTGCTTGTCAGGAGGGCGTATGGATATAAGGCTTGTTGAAAAAGGGCATATAGTGTTCGATATTGGTAATGTGCTCTTAAGCTTTTGCCCCGACAGAGCGGTAAATGAACTTGCGCCAGACGGCAAGGAAAAGCTGTACCTTAAACATGTAGTGGGTAGCCATTCCTGGCAGGAGCTTGATAGGGGTACACTAACATACGACGAGGCGGCAAATATCATGTGCGAGCACCCCGAAATGGCGGGAGAGTATGACAACGTAAGTCATTTTCTGTACAATTTTCCAAAGCTTATGCGGATTTTACCTGCGGCGAATGCACTCCATAAGCTTAAAAGCATGGGTAAAAAACTTTATGTGCTGTCTAACTTTCATAAACCGGCATTTGAAAGAGTGTACAAAGAGTATTCGTTTTTTAAATTGTTTGATGGCTTGTGCGTATCCTGCTATCTGCACCAAATTAAGCCGGAACCTGACATATATATTTCATTACTTACAGATAATTCTATCCCTGCAGAGGACGCGGTTTTCATAGACGATGTACTGGAAAACGCTAAGGCTGCGGAGCAATTTGGCATAACGGGTATACATTACCAAAATGACATTGATTTTTCTTGAGGACGCAAGGAATACAGCTTTTAATCCGTTATATAGTTGAGGAGCATTGAAAAGAGGGGATTATAAATGAAATCGTACAGTCGCATTATAAAAATAGCAGCCCTATTTGCGGTTATAATATCCGTAGTTCTGCTTGCAGGCTGTCAGTCAAAGCCCGATACAGGCGGCGATGACATAGGCGGCGGCGCAATAGACAATAATCAATATCCTTTCCCGGTGCTTACAACACCGCCGGTGACCGGCACGCCCGAGCCCACAGGCACTATAGCTCCTATAAGCTTGCCTTCCCCGTCTGCAACCAGTCAGGGAGCGCAGGTGTTGCCATGGGACAGCACAGCTATACCCGGCGCATTTGTAACGCCTACAGTTTCCCCCGGTATTGGCGGTACCGCTACTATCGCCCTTAGCTTTACAACCGGCACCCCTTCGCCCGAGCCTACAGTATATGTTATAAAGCTTGGCAGCAAGGGTCAGGATGTAAAGGACATGCAAAAGAGACTTAAGGACCTTGGTTACCTTGAAGGCAGCGCCGATGGTGACTTTGGCAAGAAAACAGAAGATGCCCTTAAGGACTTCCAGCGCCGCAACGATTTACGCGCTGACGGTATTGCGGGAAGGGCAACGCTGTCCAGGCTACAATCTTCGTCTGCAAAGCGTGCGCTACCAAAAGCAACCGCAACACCTAAGGCTACAGCTACGCCTAAGATAAAAGAAAACCTATACTTGCAGCTTGGCGATAGCGGAAAAGACGTAACAAGGATGCAGGAAAGGCTTATAGAGCTTGGCTACCTTGAAGGCAAGGCAAGCGGCAGGTTTGATTCCTCAACCGAGCAGGCTGTATATGCCTTCCAGAAACGCAATGTCGCTTATTCAGACGGCATAGCTGGTCCTCTTACGTTAAAGGCGCTGTATTCATCAAATGCGCGTCGCACTTCAAGCGCAAAGGGCGTAGTGGGTGTATCTCTCCGCCGCGGCATGACGGATTCCAAATCCGTGCAGGAAATGCAGGCAAGGCTTAAGGATTTAGGCTATTATACAGGCAGCCGTGATGGCGATTTTGGCGCTAGCACGGAGGAAGCGGTAAAGGCATTCCAAAGGGCGCATGGTCTTACGGTTGATGGCGTTGCAGGTACAACAACGCTAAATAAGCTGTACTCAAGCGAAGCGCGAAATGCAGGTTCTGTGCCGGGTGGTAGTTCAACAGCAAAAGTAACGCCCATACCAAAGCCCACGGCTATAGCTAACTATGTAAATGTAACCCCGCACCCGAGCGGTGAATACGTAACCCTAAGGGAAGGCAATAGCGGAGTGCTTGTTCGCAATCTGCAAAATGCGCTAAAAAGCCAAGGTTACTTAAGCGGCAGCGTAGATGGCAAATACGGTGAAGGTACTACAGAGGCGGTAACCCGCTTCCAGCAGGATAAGGGTCTATCCATGGACGGCGTTGCAGGACCTGCTACACAAAGGGTGCTTTTTGAGGGTAATTACCCTAAGGGTTCATAATTACACCTTATTAAACATATAAAACGAGGCGCAAAACACGCCTCGTTTTTATAATTGCCTTATATACAAATCAGCCTGATTTATACTTATCTCAGATAAAATCAGCTTTATCTTGTGCGCCTTTTCCGATTTGTCTTTGCTTTGTTAAGGCGCTATAGCGCCGCTATGTTTTCTTCGCAAAGCTTTGCCAAATCAAAAAATTCGCTGCAATCTATACGCTGCTTTAAGCAGAGATAAGCATTATAGGGGATAATATTGTTCAACAAGATTTTTGTGCGAAATATTCTCTGCTAAATCCAGCAAGGATTTTTCGTCTATCTCTCCTTTGTTATATAGCTCAAGTAAAGGGCTTAATATCTCTTCTCTTGAATATGGAAGGTAGAACATATCTATAAGGCTGCTGTTTTCCGGAACACTCGGGAGAGAATGGGGGAGTAAGTTAAACCTTGACAGTATGTAGCTTGCGGCATAAGGTTCAACCGTACCCGCTATGGGGCGTACTGCAATTGAAGGCTTTCCGTTATTAGTAAAGCTGTCTAAACTCAAGCTAAGCAGTGCTTGGTATTGCTGGAAGCTGTTTGCAATTATCATAAGCCTTGGCATAGAGGAAGATGATACTAGCTTATCAACTATGCGTCTTATGTAAGCCAGTATAGGTTCATCGCTGCATGGGGGTTTTAGTGAAAGCAATAAATTGTGTTTAGCGCATATGTGTGCTACGGAAAAAACAAACGCAGTCTTATAACTTGCTGCTGTTTTACGGCTTATCTTTCCGCCTGCAACTACGCTTTTTAATACTTCGTCAGCCTTTTCTATATTTACTTTAGAGGCGGGGAAATAATCAGGCTCTATATATACGCTTTTACAGTCCATAGAGTAAAATACTGCTATGCGCTCCTCTATGGCTTTAATAAGTTCATCAAATGATGTTATAGGTTTATTTATAGAGGCGGATATGCTCTTTAGCGCAGGAAAAAATGAAGAGGTGTTAATATTACATAGTTTGCTTAAATCCGCAGTTGGTGATAAGGGGAAGTGTAAAACACCATCACTGTTAATATCAACAAATGGGCGTGTATCTTCTGAAATATCAGTTATTATATGCATAGAATGTATATTCGGCGAATTTAATATTCCGTTTATGCCAAGCCTTGAATGCCTTAACTTACCGCAAATATAGTCATATGCTCCGTCAAAATCCTTATTAAATGCGGATAAGTCCATATCGAACAGTTTATTAAGCATATTTTGAAAAGTTAAGTACTGATAGCTAGCGGGGGATATGGCGGAAAAGAGCGCTTTAAAAAGTTCCTTCCTTTCAAAGCTTGGAAGCACTCCTGATAGCGGGGATAGATATGTTTTTATAAGGCTGCTGTATGCGCTGCTTTTAAGCAGCATACGCAGCGGGTCTTCAAAATGCCTGTTCCTAATAATATCCTGCAAGGGTATACGCGCGAAGTCTATCAAATAGGGGAGTTCGTTTTTCTTTTTATATAATTCAGCGTTTATATTATCGTACATATTAATCCTCTTTACTAGTCATTACGCAGCGCAGGTAACCTGTAAGCACTTCCACTATTCGGGCGTTTTTGCCGCCATGGCTTACTATTACATCTGCACAATTTACATAGTTTCGTATATAGCGGTCATACATAGGTTTTACTGTGCTTAGGTACTGCCTTGTAATGCTGTCTATACTGCGCTTTCTTTCCTTTATGTCGCGGTTTATGCGGCGCAGAAGGCATATATCAGGCTCAACGCTTATATATAGTTTCAAAAACATTAGCTCCATAAGCCTTATATCATAAAACACATGTATACCCTCTATTATTAACACCTCAGTGGGGGTAACTATATCAACGGGGGGAATGGCTCTGTACTCTGAAAAATCGTAGTTTTTTCTTTCTATAGATTTGCCGGACAGCAGGGTTTTTATGTCCTCATAAAGTGCGTCGTGGTTAAATATTGCGGGCTGGTCATAGTTAAGCTGTGCTCTTTCCTCAAAACTTTTTTCGGGGAAATCGTAATAATAGGTGTCTTGGGTTATTATTGTGGCGCTGCAATTTTCCTTTGCAAGGGAAGATTTAAGCTCTAAAGAAAGCGTGGTTTTACCGCTGCCGCTTGCGCCACAAATACCAATCACCAGCATTTTATCCCTCCTCACAGAGCGAGGATACAACAAAGCGCCGCTTTTTGTCAATTATACGAATTGCAATTTGCTGTTTACTTTAGTATCATTGAATCGTAGCTAAAAGGAGGTACCTTATGCGGGTAAAGTTGTGCGCTATAATAATATGTCTTGGTATATGTATTATAACAAGCATTTCATATGCTGATAATCCTGTAAAAAACTTCACAGCTGAAGTTCTGGCTCCCCATAAAGTGATTCTCAACTGGGATAGAATAGAAAATAATAAAGATAGCCTGTTACTGGTATACGAAAGGGAGGGTAATCCCTATTATAATTACATTGAGGTAAAGGGGAATACATTTAGCTTCAATTGGCTTATACCCGGGAGCAACTATCGCTTTTGGATAGGTAATGTGGACGAAGACCCTAATCCCGGTATGTATGAGGACGCTTCCCGCTATATAAGCCTGCCTCTGCCAATGGCAAACACATTTAAGGCAAGGGGCTACAATGCTATTTCAGCCGTTCTATATAGACACGATGATGTAGAAGACTGGAATGATAGTAAAAAATACCACAAGGCAAGCGCAGATAAGCTTTCCGCCATGCTTGATGTAATAGATAAAGAAAAAACCGCATATTACTCATTTGTAGTGCGTTATGTTTTGCCTATGCAAGTTAAGGAGTCTAAAGTTATGGACGGGCTTTGGGTATTGCACACCCCCCAAGGCTATGAATATTTTTCCGCAAATGAGCTAAAGTTCGGCGAAGATTCCACATTAGACGGCTACTTTGTGCTACCGTTTAATGATTGTATAAAGACTATGCTGCATTACTCAAACAAAATACCGATGCCCGGCAAATATGTACTTAGCCTATACTTAAACGGCTCAATCGCTGCCGAGCAGGAGATTATATGGAGAAACTAAAGACCGTTTCACTCTTTGATTTTGACGGTACCATGCTAAAAGGCGACAGCATAGTTGAGTATATATCCCTTGCAATAAAAGAAGGGCTATGTCCCAAAAGAAATGTACCTGTTATGCTGTTATCCGCGTTACTGGCTTATGGCGGTATTATTTCAGCTGAAAGGGCTAAGAGCATTTCGCTTTCTTTCTTGAAGAATGTAGATAAAAAAAGTCAAGAGGAATTTGCAAAGCGCTTTATATCTGAAAATATTCTGCCTAGGCTATATCCAAAAGCGTTTGAGCGGCTGCTCATGCACAGAGCAAATGGGGATATAGTGCTTATAGTGTCCGCTTCTCCTGACTGCTATATGAAATACCTGCCCCTATATCTGCCTGTAGATGGAGTGCTTGCAAGCCTTACTATGGATAATGGGAAAGTAACATGCAATTTTAAGGGCGCTGAAAAGCTTGTGCGCATAAAAAAATGGCTTAAGGAAAACAATATCGCTATGGATAGAGAAAACAGCTTTGCATATGGCGATAGCAGCCATGACATACTCATGATGGAGCTTGCTCAAAATCCCGTATGTGTAAACCCCAAAAAGGCGTTAAGCCGTGCAAAGCCCGATTGGAAGACAGAATATTGGAGCGAAAACGGCAATAATATAATAAACAATGGAGGATAGAAAAATGAAAAATATCAATACCAGTAAGGCGCCCGGGGCAATAGGACCCTATGTGCAGGCGAAACTCGTGGGTAATTTCCTGTTTACGTCAGGGCAGATACCCGTAAACCCTGAAACCGGAGTAATACCCGAGGGCATAGAAGCTCAAACCGAACAGGCGATGAAGAACATAAAGGCAATAGTGGAAGAAGCCGGCGGCAAAATGGATGATGTCGTAAGGACATTATGTTTCCTTAGCGATATGGGCAACTTTGCCGTATTTAACAAGGTGTATGAAAAGTTCTTCCCGACAGATAAACCCGCAAGGAGCTGCGTTGCCGTAAAGGAAATACCCAAAAACTGCATGGTAGAGGTAGAGTGCATAGCCTATATTAAGCCCTGAAAGTATAGCTATAAAGGTGAAATGCAATTCAAAGTGCAACATTTATTATCCTAATACTGAATATAGTCTTTTGAGTGCTTCTTTCTGAAGGTAACTTAATTACCCCAATTTTTATAAATATTGGTTTTTAAGTGTTGGTTAGGGCTGAGTATGTTTAGCTTTTTTCGTTCGGAAAGCAGATTCCATGTCCTACAAATAAACTGAAAGCTATTCTCTTATGTAGGTATCTGCATTGTATTTCTCTACAAAAACCGGTATGTTGTGAATGTTTTACAAAAAAACGGCTGTTATGACAAATGTCGTGTTTTGATGACAGGACTTGTAGTAAAATATCATTAAACGGCTGTGCCGAAATAAATTGAAGAGGTGTATAGAGTATGGTAACACAGGTATTTTCTCTCCAATATCCGGATGAAGCTTTAGACTGCATTGCAGCGGGGATTGATCAGATTGGTCTGCTGGTTGGCGATGAAAGTTGTCCTGCCTGCATAACGGTTGAACAGGCAAAAGAAGTGTTTAAAGCCGTAGGACATCGAGCCGTCAAGGTTGCGATCATTATGGTGCGCGACGAAGACAAGATTATCGAAATTGCTAAGGAACTGCGGCCTGACATCGTCCATCTGTGTGATGAGGTTGTGTTTGCAACAAAGGCCTTTGCCGACAGATTAAAAGCAGCTATACCCGGCATCAAACTGATGCAGGGCGTGCCGGTAGAAGGTCCGGAATCCATTGCGCTGGCGAAGAGTTACGAAGGAATTGCCGACTTTATTATGACCGATACCAACTGTTCTTATGGCATTGGTGCTTCAGGTCAAACCCATGATTGGGAAATAGATCGACGGATCGTGGAAGAGGTTAACATTCCAGTTGTTATGGCTGGTGGATTGGGACCAGACAACGTGGCAGAAGCCATCTATAAGGTGCGTCCTTATGCGGTGGATAGTCTAACACGAACTAGTATCGTGGAAAACGGCAAAGTTATTCGCAAAGACATTGATAAGGTTCGTGCTTTTGTGGAAAATGCCCGTATGGCCGCAAGAGATATCACAAGATGACCCCCCCCAATCAAAGGAATATGATTGTCTGCGTGGGAGATATCACGCCGGACATAATTATTCCTTATGGCGAAACACTTCAGGCTTTATCTCAGCTGTGTGAAGGAAAAGTCGTCACTTGTAACCCAGTATTGCGCCCTGGTGGAAGTGTTGCTAACACTGTAGCTACGCTTGGTCGACTAGGGTTACAACCCTATATGATTACTGGTGTGGGAAATGATGAATACGGCGATTTTCTCGTGCATCATTTACAGGAATGCGGTGTCCATGTGGAGTATGTTTATCGCCAAAAGGAACGGATGAGCCTTATCTTAGCTGTAATTGATAGTAAAGGTGAAAGGGTAATCTATCTGTTTAATGGTCCTGGTGCTAAGCTGCCAGAACCCACCAGAGAGCAGCTGCCGCAGGACATTATCCCGCATATCGCTTGGGTGCATGCTAATGGGTTTGCCAACGATGCCACCGTAGACTATCTGGAAGCTTGTGCACAGGCTGGTGCTATGGTATCATTTGATCTGAACTTGCGATGTGAGACTTTTGGGTTTCAAGCAGACAGAAAGGCACGGATACTCCGCGCTGTGGAGGCAAGTAACGTTTTATTGGGATCCGGGCTAGAGGAGTTTGCTCCGCTTACAGGGAAGGCAGACCTGCGTAGCGCAGTGAAGGCGTTGGGAAAGTCAGATCGAATTGTTGTAGCTAGAGATGGTCATAATCCCGTTCATCTTTATGTAGATGGTCAGTATGAAACAATTCCTGTCATGCCCACTAAAGTTGTTAATAGGGTTGGCGGTGGAGATGCTTTTAACGGTGGCTTTATTGCCGCGTGCGCTGCGGGTCTTTCTGCGCGTGATGCCGTTAGATGGGGGAACTGTTGTGCCTCTTGTGCAATCAGTAGCCATGAACCGCATAGCATTCAACCAAAAAATATTATAGAGGATATGGTCGCTGCCCATTACACTGACTACTGATTGCCCGACATAAGCAAAAGGCACTACGTTTGAGTCCATGTTTATTCCTATCTAGCGTATCTTGTTTAGCGGACAGAGGACCGAACACAATGAATAAAAACACCGGAAATAGAAAAACAACAGAGCAATATCTAACCCGATACCCGTTGGATAACATGTTTTCTTTTCCTGTTCGTAGGTTTCTCAACGTACGTACTATTCCCAAGCAGGGATATTTGTTTCGCTCTGATGAAAGCGTTAACAGGCTCTATTTCCTAGTAGAGGGGCGCGCGAAGACCTATGTTCTCCATCCTAACGGAAACGAAGCTATCCTTGCCTTTCCTGGTCCGGGAACTATCATGGGCGATATGGAGTTGGTTGGTTCAATAACAGAGTCCTATATGGTACAAGCGATTGAGCAATGTGTGGCTTTTGAATTGGATCTCCTTGCGTGTCGGGAGCAAGTGCTACAGGATTCCAAGTTTTTACTTCTACTCTGTCGCTTGATGGGAAATAAGCTGTACTACAAGGATGTGCATCTTTCTGCTGTAAAATCTTTTGATTTAAAGACAAAACTAGCAGAATTTATCTTATTGACACAGACGGATGGTGTTTTTAAGGAACCTCTGGAGCAAACTGCTCAGTACCTTGGTGTCAGTACCCGTCACCTGCAAAGGGTTCTTGCTTCATTCTGTACAATGGGGATATTAAAGCGTGTCAGAAACTGGTTTAGTATTCTGGATCAAAAAGCGCTTGCGGGATTTATGGACAATACTCATTTTTCTTTAGGAAAGGACCAAGGTTTTCTATCCTTCATTTTGTGAAACCACGGAGCGCTTTTTATTTAAGAGGTTCATATTATAGTGTTAAGAACAACCACTTTGGGTTTTGACAACATGTTTTAGTATGTATAAATATCAAGCACGCGTGAGGAAATGTATTGCTTATACTAAACAATTTAATTAAATTTTCGGATAGACTTCTTGACATTCAGCTCGTCTTTTGGCAAAATATTACATAAAGACCTAAGGTCGAAAAACATATAATATAAGGAGGATTTTTTATGAAGAAACTTCTAGCTCTCGTTCTTGTGTTGATGTTGGTGGTGCCCTTTGCGGGTCAGGCTGCTGAAAGCGGCTATGAAATCGCCATGGTTACCGATATCGGCACTATTGACGACAAGTCCTTTAACCAAGGCACCTGGGAAGGTATCAAAGAGTATGCCGAGAAAAACAACAAGCCTTACCACTACTATCAGCCCACAGCTCAGTCCACCGAAATCTATCTGGACATGATTGAGCAGGCTGTTAATGATGGCGCCAAGGTTATTGTCACGCCCGGCTTTCTATTTGAAGAGCCCATATTTATTGCGCAGGATATGTACGAGGATGTTACCTTCATCCTGATTGACGGTAATCCTCATGATGCCAATTACTCTGAGTACCGTACCGAAAAGAATGCAGTTGGTATTGTATTTGCAGAAGAGCAGGCGGGCTTTTTGGCGGGCTACGCTGCTGTAAAGGATGGTTACACTAAGTTAGGATTTATAGGTGGCATGGCTGTTCCGGCAGTTATTCGCTTTGGTTACGGTTTTGTACAGGGCGCTGAGTGTGCCGCTAAAGAAATGGGTATCAGCGGTCTGCAGATGAACTATCATTATACTGGCGGTTTTGAAGCTACCCCTGAAGTGCAGACTATGGCAGCCGCTTGGTATTCAGACGGTATTGAAGTCATCTTTGCTTGCGGTGGATTGATGGGTAACGCCGTCATGGCAGCTGCTGAAACAGCGAATGCTAAAGTTATCGGTGTGGACGTTGATCAGTCTGTTCAGTCTCCCTCTGTTATCACTTCTGCCACAAAGGGTCTGGCTGCCGCAGTTGTGCAGATGCTGACCGCCTACTATGAAGGCAATTTCCCTGGCGGCGAGGCCTTAGTGCTGGACGCCTCTTTTGATGGAGTTGCGCTACCTATGGCGACCTCTCAGTTCAAGACTTTCACCCAAGCTGACTACGATGCTATCTATGCTAAGCTGGTGGCTGGCGAAGTTGACCTGCTGAAAGACACAGATGTAAAAGACGCAACCGAGATTCCAGTCACTGCTGTTACTGTTACTCTCATTCAATAATCACTTTTTACGGACTGTCCCATTCATGGGACAGTCCGATTTTTTGTACTGCACAAAGAAAGGAGCGTCATGGGCGAATACATTATTGAGATGCTTAACATCACCAAGGATTTTCCCGGCATCAGGGCCAATGACGATGTTATATTGCAGCTTAAGAAAGGCGAAATTCATGCACTGCTCGGCGAAAACGGCGCAGGTAAATCCACATTGATGAGCATATTATTCGGGTTATATAAACCCGATGCCGGCAGGATACTAAAAAACGGCAAGGAAGTAAATATTAGCGATCCTAACGATGCAAACCGCCTTGGCATAGGTATGGTGCATCAACATTTTAAGCTGGTGCATAACTTTACCGTGCTAGAAAACATCATACTTGGCGTAGAAACGACAGAAAAGGGCATGCTTAAGATGGACGCTGCGCGCGACAGGGTGATGGAACTGTCCGAAAGGTACGGTCTTAAGGTTGAGCCGGATTTACTTATAAGCGATATAACTGTCGGTATGCAGCAGAGGGTTGAGATACTTAAAATGCTCTACCGCGATAATGAAATACTTATATTCGATGAGCCTACTGCTGTGCTTACCCCCCAAGAAATAGAGGAGCTTATGTTAGTAATGCGCGGCATGGCGGATGAAGGTAAGAGTATATTATTTATAACCCATAAACTTGAGGAAATTAAAAAAGTAGCTGACCGCTGTACCGTGCTAAGGAAAGGCAAGATGGTCGCCACAGTTCCTGTCGCAACCACCTCAGTTGAAGAGATGGCGGAGATGATGGTAGGCAGGAAAATGCGCTTTACCATAGATAAAGATGAAGTTTCCGTAGGGAAACCCATACTCAGTGTAAATAACTTGTGCGTAAAGGGAGCCCATGAAAAAAATGCCGTAGACAATGTAAGCTTTGATGTACATGAAGGTGAGATAGTGTGCATAGTGGGTATAGATGGCAACGGGCAAAGTGAGCTTGCCTATGCTATAGCCGGGCTTATGGATGTTGAAAGCGGCAGCATAAAATTTATGGGCGAGGATATAAGCCGCGCAAGGGTTAGAGAGCGAAATGATTTAGGGCTTGCACATATACCTGAGGATAGACATAAGTACGGTTTGGTGCTGGATTTTGATCTTCAACAGAACTTAGCCCTAAAAAACTACTATGCACCGGAACTCCAAAACCGCGGCTTTATTAACTTCCCTGCGGTTAGAAAACAGGCGGACATGCTGATAGAAAAGTTTGATATACGCTCCGCCCAAGGTGCGGATACCATGGCGCGCAGCATGTCAGGCGGCAACCAGCAAAAAGCAATAATCGCAAGGGAAATAAATGCAGACCCTAAGCTTCTTATAGCTGTGCAGCCAACCCGCGGGCTTGATGTAGGCGCTATGATGTATATACACGAGCAGCTTTTAAAGCAACGCAAGGAGGGTAAGGCTGTATTGCTTATATCCCTAGAGCTTGATGAAGTGTTTCAGCTATCCGACAGGATACTTGTTATATACGAGGGAAAGATAGTAGCTCAGCTTGCTGCAAAGGACGCAACGCCGCAGCTGCTCGGTCTATATATGGCGGGTTCAAAGGGGGAAAGCGCATGAGCAGAATAAAGAAATGGCTACTTAGTATATCGCCGTCGCTTATTGCTATATTATCCGGAATATTTGCGGGCTTTATTATTCTTCTTATAAGCAACCCCGCAAGCGCATTTAACGGACTTGTAGTAATATTAAAGGGTGGCTGGAATAATGGCATGAAAGGCTTAGGTCAGGTGCTATATTACGCTACCCCCATTATACTAACCGGACTTTCGGTAGGTTTTGCCTTTAAGACGGGCATGTTCAATATAGGCGCTTCCGGACAGCTTGTTGTAGGTGCATTAATGTCTATATATGTAGGCATAAACTGGACATTCCTTCCGGGGCATCTGCACTGGATAGTTGCAATGCTTATGGGTACGCTAGCCGGTATGGTGTGGGGTATGCTTGTTGGGCTGCTTAAGGCGTACAGAAATGTAAACGAAGTAATATCTGCAATAATGTTCAACTACATAGGCATGTACGGGGTAAACTACCTTATAAAAAGTTCGGATACTATGTACGATATATTGCGCAACCAAACCGTCAATGTGGCGAAAAACGCTGTTATTCCTAAGGCAGGGTTGGATAATATCTTCTATATAGTAAAGGGACGTTTCCATGACGCCTCCAGTGTAAACGGCGGTATTTTAATCGCTGTGCTAATTGCAATCCTGATATATATCATGATTAACAAAACCGCCTTTGGATACGAGCTGCGGGCTTGTGGTTACAACCGCCATGCCAGTCGCTACGCTGGTATCAACGAGAAGAAGGCTATTGTGGCTTCCATGTCAATTGCCGGTGCCTTAAGCGGTGTGGCGGGGGCGCTAATGTACTTGGCGCCGTCAACCGGCATGCACATTCACGTGACGGAGGTGCTGGCATCCGAAGGTTTCAATGGTATTGCTGTTGCACTGCTGGGTATGTCCAATCCTATCGGTATTATCTTTGCCGGTCTATTTATTGCCCACATCACCGTTGGAGGAGCTTTCCTACAGAGTTTGGGGTATATGAAAGAAGTCATTGATGTAATTGTAGGTCTTATCATTTACTTTAGCGCCTTTTCACTCCTCATGAGGGATGTGATGACTAGCATCCGCAGGAAACATGGCAGAAAAGTTTTAAATACTGAAGGAAAGGAGGCAAAGTGTTGATGGATACTATATATTTTCTTGTACAACAGATGATGTTCTTCTCCATTCCGCTTCTGATTGTGGCGTTGGGAGGGATGTTCTCCGAACGCAGCGGTGTGGTTAATATTGCCCTAGAGGGTATTATGGTGGCTGGCGCGTTCTGTTCCATTTTCTTTATCTCAAAGATGCAACATATCATGAGCGGGCAGGTACTTTTGCTGCTGGCTATTTTGATAGCAGCGGTATCCGGTGTGCTGTTCTCCTTGCTGCACGCCTACGCATCCATCAACCTGCGCTCCGACCAGACCATTTCAGGTACTGCCCTGAACATGATTGCTCCGGCTGCTGCCATATATTTGGCACGTACGTTACAGCCCAATGGTGTTCAGCAGATACTATTTACCAATACATTTCGTATCAATAAGGTACCGGTTCTTGGGGATATTCCTGTGTTGGGACCAATGTTTTTTCAGAATTCCTATATTACGACTTATATTGGCTTGGTTATATTCCTTGTTTCTGCTGTGGTGCTATATAAAACGCGCTTTGGTCTAAGGCTGCGCGCCTGCGGCGAGCATCCTCAGGCGGCAGATTCTGTGGGCATAAATGTATACAAAATGCGCTACGCTGGTGTGCTCTTGTCAGGGGCATTGGCGGGACTTGGCGGGCTGGTGTATGTAATTCCTATATCAACCAACTTTAACGCTACTGTTTCAGGCTACGGCTTTTTGGCGCTTGCGGTGCTTATATTCGGTCAATGGACACCTAAGGGGATATTCTTTGCAGCACTATTCTTTGGCGGTATGAAGGCTATAGCTTCCAGCTATTCGGGTATTCCTTTTTTGCAGAACCTAGGTATACCCAGCGATATATATAAAATGATACCCTATATAGCAACCCTTACAGTGCTTGCCTTCTCAAGTAAGAAGAGCCAGGCTCCAAGAGCCAGCGGGGTGCCTTACGATAAGGGTTTAAGGTAGTGTGAGCGGCATAAATAGCGGAGTCTAACTTGGCTAGTATTATGCTTTCGTATAAAGCTCCTCAATGTGGGGCGGGTGTTCCCTTTTTAGGCTTTAGAAAACAAATTTCTTTCTAGTAACGTACAGTTGTTATACTCTGTTGCTTTTTTGGTGATTCTATAATTGCCCTGTATATGTAAAAAAAACGAATAAATTTCACAAATAAACGCAGTAGATTTTACATTAGTCATGTACTTTGGTAGTATAAATTGAGAAAGGAAGGTAAACATATGAAAAAAATAACTGCACTGTTTCTAGCTCTAATGCTGGTAGTGTCGCTGGTACCCATGGGCAGCGTTTATGCTGAGGGTGAAACCACAATTACCATACTGGGCACATCTGACTTGCACGGCAACATATGGGGCTTTAGCTATGAGGACAATGCTGAAACCAAAAACAACGGCATGGCTCGCGTGTATACCTATATAAAGCAGGTGCGTGCTGAAAACCCCAATACTATACTGATTGACAATGGCGATACCATTCAGGGCACAATAATGACCGACGACCTGTTTAACAAAAACCCTGAAAGAGAGCATCCTGTTATAATCGCCATGAATTACATGGGCTATGATGCTATGACGCTTGGTAACCATGAGTTCAACTGGGGTATCCCCTCTATGAAAACCATACTCGGCAGGGCGGACTTCCCTATGCTCTGTGCCAATGTACGCACCGCTGACGGCGGTCTGGTAACAGGCGAGGGATGGACCATAGTAGAAAAAGACGGCGTGAAAGTTGCCATCATTGGCGTTGTTACCCCTGATGTACCTATTTGGGATGGCGGCAAGGAAGGCATTGATGAGTGCACCTATGAAGCTGCGAATACCGCAGTTAAAAGTGCCATAGCAGAAATTGGGGATAAGGCAGACCTCATCGTAGTTTCCGCCCACATGGGCATGTATGCGGAATTTGACGAAGAACACGGCTCTGACTCTGCCCAAAAGATTTTGGATGACAATCCCGAAATCGATGCTATGCTGGTAGGTCATATGCACATGATAGTAAACGAAAAGCAGGGCGACACCGTAATAGGCGGTCCCCGCAACGGCGGTCGCGACATAGTGCGTTTTGATATTACCGTAGGCAGCGATAAGGCTATTGTAGACGCAAAAGTAGATGTAATAGACATGAAAGATACTGAGCCTGCTCAGGAAATCCGCGAGATTGAAAAAGTTGTTGAGGCTCATAATGAAACAATCAATTTCATAGCCGGCGGCACGGGTGACGGCGAAGAAGGCGGAGCTGCTCTTGGCAGCACCACAGCTAAGTTCCAGCCCGAAAATGAGATTGCCGGTATCCCCTCCGGTCGTATAATGGACACCCCCGTTATGGACCTTATAAACAAGATCCAGCTTGAAAATTCACAGGCTGATGTATCTTCCGCGGCGCTGTTCAAGAACACTTCCGACCTGCCCGAGGGTGATATAAACTACGGTGATATATTCAACATCTATAAGTTTGACAACACTCTCTACCGTGTACCCATAACAGGCGCAGAGCTTAAAGCATACATGGAATGGTCCGCCGAGTGCTACAATCAGTGGGTTCCCGGCGATATCAACATCTCCTTTGACCCTGAATATCCGGACTATCTCTATGATATGTTCGCGGGTGTGGATTATGAAATAGACCTAAGCCAGCCCAAGGGTGAGCGTATTAAAAACGTTATGTTCAAGGGTGAACCTCTAAAGGACGATGAGGAGCTTACGCTTGCGGTAAACAATTACCGCTACTCTTCCGCGCTCAAATCTCAAGGTTTGGTATCCGGTAAGAAGGAATGGGAGTCCTCCAGCTCAATTCGCGATATGATAGTTGCTTACTTTGCAGAGCATTCTCCCGTTGCCCCTGAAGTAGATAACAACTGGAAGATAGTCGGTGTGGATCTGCAGCTTGATAATCCCAAGCGTGCAGAGATTATAGAAAAAATCAACGCCGGAGAGCTTGAAACCCCCTATTCTAAGAGTATTAACCTTAACGATTAATAATAGAAAGTATCTATAGTATAAAAGAAGCTCCTAAAAAGGGGGGCTTCTTTTTGAATAAGGTGGGTGTAAAAGACTATTTTAAGGTTATGTAAGCTATTACAAGGTGTTATTCATCAATTTGAGATAGCAGGTATTCTCTTGTTTTTTTCCTTATGCGCTGCAGAGCATTGTCTACCGCCTTTGTATGCCTGTTAAGTTCAATTGCTATATCTTGGTAAGACTTGCCTTGCAGGAATAGGCGAAGCACATCTTTTTCAAGCTTTGACAGCGTCTTTTGGTAGTAGGATTCAATATTTCTAATGCTTTCTCTATCCAATGCTTCGTCTTCAGGACCTATGCTTTCGCTTTTCAGAACATCTATAAGCGTTCTCTCTCCCTCCTCACCCTCAAAATGATAGGGGCGGTTGAGGGATATGTAGTTGTTAAGCGGAGTGTGCTTGAGTCTTGATGCGGTTTTTATAGCAGTAATCATCTGCCTTTTTATGCACAAATCGGAGAATACGGCAAAGCTTGCATTTCTATCGGGCAGGTAGTCCCTTATAGCTTTAACTAAACCTATCATGCCTTCCTGCACAAGGTCATCCTGCTCGGCGCCTACGAGGAAATAACCTCTTGCTTTCATGAGCACATTTTTTTTGTATCGACTAAGCAGGCATAACATGGCATCAGTATCGCCCTGCTGTGCGAGCGAAACCAGCTCCTCATCGTTTAAATTATCTATATGTCCGTATTCTTCAGTCAAATTATACTATCCTAGCGCAATATACTTGGTGCATTATTATCCCCGCTGCAACCGAGGCGTTGAATGAGCCTATTTTACCCGTCATGGGTATAGATATAATTTTATCGCATTCATCCTTAACGCGGCGGCTTACGCCAAAGCCTTCGCTGCCTATAACCAGCGCTGTAGCGGAGGTAAAATCAGCTTCGCTGTAAGTTTCGCCGCCCATATCAAGCGCATATATCCAAACACCCTGTTTTTTAAGGCTTATAATAGTATCTGCAAGGTTTGTAACGCGTGCTATCTTTATGTGCTCAATAGCGCCGGCAGATGCCTTTGCTACTACATTTGTAAGTCCCACCGCTCTGTGTCTTGGTATTATTACACCGTGCGCTCCTGTGCAAGCTGCGGAACGTATTATAGCGCCTAGGTTATGCGGGTCTGTTATACTGTCAAGCAGCATAATAAAAGGCTTTTCGTCTCTCTGTTTTGCAAGTTCTAATATTTCATCAACAGTGGAATATTCATAAGCGGATGCAAAGGCAACCATGCCTTGGTGGTTGCCGGCAAGCATATCAAGCTGTTTTTTATTTACAGGCTGTATGCGCACTCCCGCGTCCTTTGCCATGGCGAGTATCTGTCTTGCGCTGCCCTGCATTTCTCCGGCTTGAACAAGTATTTTTTCTAAATCCCTACCTGCTCTAAGCGCTTCTCTTATGGGGTTTCTGCCTGTAAGCAGAGTTCCGTCGTTTAGCTCTTCATTTTTAATATCTTCGGTGCGCTTATTATCGTAAGTTCTGTTGTTATCCTTACGCTCATTGTAGCGGGGATTTCTGATGTTTTTATTCTGAGTATATTTTTCGTCGCTCTTATTATCGCGCTGTTTATTATAGCCTTTTGCTTCGTCCTTTACATAGCCCTTAGTCTTGCGGTTATTCTGTTTTCTACCGTCTGATTTTTTGTTCCTAACAAATTCATCATTAAGCCCGAATACGCCTTCCATACTGTCCCCGCTTCTGTTTTTACTTCTTTTTCGAGGGGGCATGTTGTTTGGTATCATGCTGTATGGGTTTGTAGCGTCAAAACGGTTTTCATCCGCATAGCGTAGCGATGAATTGGTTGGTTTTTGCTGGTCGGTATAATTCTTCTTATATCCGCCCTTTGCAGCCGATGTACCCTGTCTTTTGTACTGCTGCCTGCTTTTTTGTTTATATGCCATCTATTTAATCCTTTATTGTTTTGTATTTTTCGCGAACTTGCATTATCTGTCCGCAGGTTCTACTTCCCTCAGGGCAAGGTCCTGAAATGCAGGAAGGTCCGGCATTGTTAAATATTGCGGGTATTTCCTGTCTGCATATTTTAAGCATAGCGTCTGCCATGCGGTGTATTTCCCACTGGGCGCGGTTGCAGCACCTTAGTTTAAAAAAGTGCAGAAGCTCTCTTGCGTTCATGGTGAGTACAAGGCGTGTTTCACAGGCATTTGGCAATACAAAGCGCGCGTCCTCATTACCGCCCTCACCTTTTTCAAGCCTATCCTGCCACGATTTATACCAGCTTTGTATTTGTGCCATTTGGCTTTCGTATTCTTCTACGGCGTAATCACCGAGTGCTGCTATCTTTGGGGGAATAATATAGTTAAAGCCATCAGCAAGAGAAACATACCTTTGACTCTGCACGCTGTATGATGCTATTCTGTGCCTTGTAAGCTGAGCCAGCAGTACGCGGCTTACGCCCTCTATGCCGAAAGAAAAACTTATATGCTCTATAACAGAAAGATGCCCGCTAGAAACCACCCCTTTAAGAAATGCGCCCTGCTTTCTTTCTGATACCTTTTGTTTAAGTTCCTCAACCGTGTCGGGGGAATAGCAAAGCCTTGCGGCAAGTGCAGAAAGTTCCTCACCCTTTGGGGTTACAGAGAGGAGAGTTACAGCTAAATCTACCTTTGGCATTATATTCCTCCAAATTCTATTACAAGCGAAAACAGCTCATCTATGCGCCTTATATCTTTTTTAAGGTATAGAAAGCCAAAGACCGTTTCCATGGCAGTTGAGAGGGAGTATTCCTCGCAGCTTGCAGCCTTTGGCACCCTGTGTTTAGGGCTGGCATTTCTCCCGCGCCTTGCTATGTCCTTTTCTTCAGGGCTTAGATGTTCAAGCAGATTTTTAAATATTTTCGCCTGAGATGAGGCGCAAACAAAAGCTGTTTCAGCCTCATTAAGGGAGTTTAATCTCCTATGCTTTTGAAGCACATGTTCCCTAACTAGCAGCTCATAAACTGCATCGCCTATGTAGGCGAGCTGGAGCGGGTTAAGCTGCTCATAGTTTATACCCGCCTGCATATTATTCCAACGTTGTCTTCCAGTATTTGGACGGACTCATGCCCACTATATTTTTGAATGTCTTGGAGAAGTGGTAAGGGTCCTTCATGCCTACTTCGACACCTGTCTGTTTAACAGAAAGACCTTCTTTAAGCAGCACCTTAGCCCTTTCCATTTTGCAGTGCAGCTGGTAGCTCTGCGGCGGCATGCCCACTTCAGAAACAAAGCGTTTCCTAAATGTTTCAACCGGCATACGGCTTATTTCCGCCATGTCGCTTAGTGAATAGCTGTTTTTATACTGGTGCTTGTGCATTTCGTCCAGAACCTTTGCAATCTCGTGTGATAATACGGCATTCATTGCCACCGGCTGACCACTGTGTGAGGCGAGCATTGCCCAAAGCAATTGCTGCAGCTGAGCTGATGCGCCCGCCTGCGCAGCAGCCTGTGCGCGTACTGCCGCCTGTACCGCGTTTCTTGCAAGCTTTAATTGAGAGGGGAGAACGCCCTGTTTGAGCGGTTTTCTGCTTATGGCGCCCATGCTCTGCATGAATTGCTCAACCAGCGGTCCTTTAACTGCTATCCAGAGCATGCGGGATTCCTGCTCGCATACGAGTTTACTTCCATGTGTATAGGGCGGGATTATTGCGCCTTCCCTTACTTTCATGGAAAAATTGGCGATGGAATCCACAAAGTCTACTACGCCGGATTGTACGGCAAGCCATACCCAATCCTCCCTCTGCTTGAGTGGGAATTCTCCAACAGGGAGCATTGTGCTGCCGGCAGAAGATATCCAAATGCCGCTAGCCCTTGCCAGCGGATCGGGGTCGTGCACCCCTTCAACGCATAGTGGCGTTACTACGCCTTCTTTATTTTCTAAATCAAACATTACAGAACTAAACTTTTTTGAATCCGACATACTTACCTCCTAAAATAAATACCCCGTTATTATATACACCAATTCTTACATTGTCAAGTTAAATACCTGATTTAACATTTAATTTATTTTTATGAAAAGATGTGAGTAATTATAATATATTTATGCGTAATAATATGCTTTTAAAGCAAAATCCGCAGCTTGTATAACTGCGGTTTTCACGTGGTGCCGGTGACTGGACTTGAACCAGCATGGGGGTTGCCCGCTTGATTTTGAGTCAAGTGCGTCTGCCATTCCGCCACACCGGCGTAAAAAGGATTATAAAATATGCTAATTGGCTTGTCAAGTCAACACATGTGTATTATATCAAATACTTCCTTAGCCCTTTAGGGTAATGGTTTTTAAGCTGACCGTTTACTGCTTTTCCCCAGCCTAGTTGATAGCCTTTGTATGTAGGGGATAGCCAATCTTTTAGGTTATTGTCTATGTTAAGTACTTCGCCTGATAGGTACTTAATAGTTGTTTCTCTATCTATTTCTAGCCTGTTTTTAGCCACATGCGCCATAGCGAGTGCATGGTCTGGCAATAAATATTTAATCCTATCGTTTGCTATGTGCAGCCCGAAGCGCAGCAATTTTATACCCTCAAATGCGTTGATAGAGCAGGGGGCGGATACATATGTATTGCCGAATATACCGTTTATTTTAGGGGCGTTACATATATTTTCTATAAATTTGTCGGCTTTGGGATTGCTGTATGTGGGAGCAGTGAATATATCATCTGTTATACTGTTACTTTTTATATAATTATCGTTGATATGATAGGGTTTTTCTATGCATTTGTCCATGCGGTTGTGGGTTTTTTCATGTTTATTAGCATCATAATCATTATGCACATATGTAGAATTGAGGCTTTTCTCTAAGCCGCCTCTTTTTTTAAGAAGCGCAATAAAATGCCCTTCACCATCTACTTCATGGGGAAGCAGTCTTATCATGCCGTATTTTGCATGAGGCAATCCTTTTAGGCTAAACGCTTCAAGGCTAAAATCAGAGTGATGGCGCAGAAAATCTTCTATCACTCCTTCATTTTCAACAGTGTTAAATGTACATGTGCTGTAACATATTTTGCCGCCGTTTTTAAGCATTTTGGCGGCGCTTTCTAATATTTTACCTTGCCTTATAGCGCACTGCATGGGGTAATCTTCATTCCACTGTATGCGAGCTTCTTCAAGTTTTCTAAACATACCCTCGCCCGAGCAGGGGGCATCTACAAGTATTTTATCAAATGCGCTTTCAAAAACGCCGCAAAGCTTTTCAGGGCTTGCGCTGCATACTATGCAGTTTGTAATGCCCGTACGTTCTATGTTTTGGCTAAGCACATTTGCCCTAGCTGGGTGTATTTCGTTTGCTACAAGTATGCCATTGTTTTGCATTAAAAAAGCTAAGCCTACGGATTTTCCGCCTGGGGCAGCGCACAAATCCAGCACTGTTTCATTCGGATTTGGCGCTAACACATGCGGTGCCGCCATTGCGGAAGGCTCCTGCAAATAATAAGCCCCCGCTTCGTGCAAGGGGTCAGAGCCGAGTTTTTCTTCATCAGAAACGTAATAAGCGCCGTTTGCCCAAGGTACCGCATGTCTATCCTTAACACTAAATCCGGGTCTAACAAGCATAGCCTTAAGAGGCGGCTTTTCATAGCTTGCAATAAAATCGTCGTACGATTTTCCAAGCTGTGTCTTCATATTTTTTATAAATGCGCTTGGAAGCTTAATACTCATCGCTATCTTCGGGGTGATAATAGGTGTCCTGCGTATCCTCGTAATGGTAGTTTTCGGGTATTACGGTATGGTTGAATTCGGTGTAATCGAAATCTTCATACTCATCGTCATTATGGTTTATCTTTTCCTTTATGCTGTCAAACAGGTTAAATTTTTCTTTATTGCGCTCCGCCCTGCGCCTTCTTGGCGGGCGAGCGTAAGTTGTATGCTCGTACATGGGATGTTCGTATATAGGTTCCTCATACACAGGCTGTCTGTATACAGGTTGTTCTTGAGCAGGCAGGGCGTAATAGCCATTATAATCATCAGCTGGATATTCAGTATATTCGTTATATACAGGGCGATTATGTTCTGCGGGCGGCAAATATAAATCGGGGTTGTATTGCTGCATATCGTTATTTGCAAAAGCTTCGTACTGCTGCATATTGTCTTGTACAGGGAAGCTGCCGTACTGCACGTCCATATCATATGTATCGCTATAATATTCAGGCTGCTGAAACTGCGTATCATCTTCAAAAATATCGTATACAGGCGGCGGGGGAGCGACATAATTGTCGCTTATATCAACCGGTTCTTTAGAGAACATATCCGTACGCTTTTTAGCTAACATGTGGCTTAGCATGCTGTTTTTCCTTAAAATGCTCCTTTGCCTTAAAGAATAAGCGATATCAATAAGCGTGCATACTGCTATTATTATAAGCAGCAGTGGCAGCCATATGGCAGACAGCAGAGAAGCAAACCAAGATTTTCCTTCTGAAACGGAGTTCCAAATCCTGTTAGCTATGCTGCCCGTCCACCCAAGAAGGGCTGAAAACATCCAATGGGCAAAAGCGTTCATTGAGTTTTCCCACCCTCATCGCCACCTATGGGTTTTATGGTTATAGTTACATATACCGCATTTCCGCTCATATGGTAAGCTTCCTCAGGTTTTTTAATAACTACCGACCTTATAAGCGTGTCCTTAGCACCTGTAATATCTACAGGGTTTTCAACATCAAGCAGCTTTAATGTTTCCATAAGCTCGTTTGAGCCGGCAACATTCAGCATGGCAGGGTCTATTTTAATATCTGTAACTTCATAGCCCTCAGCAGGGGTACCTGTTACAATTCCGCTCTGGTTTATGGGGGTTGCCTGCAGGCGGTACATCTCCTGCTCTACAAGCAGGCTGTCAAGCGGCATGGAATCACTGCTTACTTCTATAGTTCTCGCGTCAAGGGCATTATCCTGATAATCGTAAAGCGTAAACGGCACTGCGGTAAACTGCTTACGCGCTGCGGGGGTTAACAGCGAACCATTGTAATGAGCAACGCAGCGCATAACATTTTCTACTATTGATTTTGGACCCGATACGGTAACCACAGGCGGGTCAACCACAGCTTTTGAAGCGTAAAAACCGGCGGGTATGGTGCCTGTTTCGTTAATCTGTACGGGTATTCTGCGCCTTGTAATGTAAGGCTCCACATTTACGGTTATTTCGCTTTGGGATAGCCTTGTAACTCTGCCATATGTGGATGTGCTCGTATGCAGCACGGGTATATTCTGCTCCCCGGCTTTTTCTATACGGCTTAGGTCTATACGTATATTAAAGTTTGAAGCACTAGCGCTGTCGTAAGATTTTTGGGGTATTTCAGCCTGCATAGATATAGGCGGAAGCTCATTTAAATCGGTGGTTACTATAAGCCCGGAACGCTTTAGCGTATCAACGCCAAGCACACTTATATTTACATCGCGGAATACTTTTTCACGGGTGAGGTAGGGGTTTTCCGTGATGAGCAAACCCCATATAAGCGTTGCAAGCAGTAGACTTGCAAATTTCCACCGCCAGTTACGTCTTAATATATTAAAAAAGCGGGAAATAAGCTCTTTTATTAGCGTAGAAACTTTAGGTCTTTGGCTCTTAATATTTGGGTTTTCTTTACTGCTGTTGTTCATCGTCTTTCTTCCTGAGTTGCTTTATGCGCCCAAGGGCATCTCTTATAAATAAGGACATTTTGTTGTTAGCGTCGCTCTGACCGAATATGCCGGTTAATACCTGTTTTACGCCGTCTAAATCTAGGTGGCGGGTTAGCTTGCCTGCCTTTGCCATGCTTACAATACCCGTTTCCTCGGATACTATTATAACAGTTGCGTCTGTACTTTCAGATACACCTAATCCCGCTCTGTGTCTTGTGCCAAGGTCGCGCGATATATTTGTTTCTTCGCTTAGTGTAAGCACGCACGCAGCGGCGACAATACGCTCATTTCTTATTATAACAGCGCCGTCGTGCAGAGGGGTATTAGGCTCAAATATATTTACAAGCAGTTCGCCTGAAAGCATGGCATCAAGCTCTATGCCTGTGTTTGTGAAATCCTTAAGACCGGTTCTATGTTCAAATACTATAAGCGCGCCTATGCGCCTTTTTGAAAGGCTAATTATGCTCTGCGCTATGTCGTTTACAAGCCTTTCCTCCTGTGTTTCAGTTCTTTGACCTCTATCCAGTATTGCGCCCCTGCCAATGTGTTCCAAGGCTTGTCTAAATTCCGGCTGGAATAATATCATAAGCACAATTGCTCCGTTGTTAAGCACAAGCATAAGCAGCCAGTTTAATGTATTCAGCGAAAAAACATTTGAAAGCCAGCTTGCTATTACCAAAAACATGAAGCCTTTAAGCACTTGCAGCGCGCGGGTGCCGTGGGTTAGCATTAACAATCTATATATAATAAAAGCGACGAGGATAATATCTAAAAAATCCATGAAGCTAGGTCTGTTAAACAGGTTCCAAAAGAAATTGCTTATACCTGTTGAGAAATTATCCATGCCGTGCGTTCACCCTTTCAAGCTGCTGCTCTCAGTATACTACATTTTGTGAGATAAAGGAACAACTTTATGTTAAATTTATGTTAAGTTTTTACAAAGGCATCAAATTTCTCTTGACAAAATACCCCTAGGGGGTATATATTGGCTTTGGAGGTGCTGATGATGGTAGAACAAACTTTTAATATTGAAGGTATGCACTGTGCAAGCTGCGCCGCAGCTGTTGAGCGCAGTATAGAGGGTTTAAAAAGCGTAAATAAGAGCGAGGTAAACATAGTTACAAAAACGCTTAATATAAGTTACGATGAAAAGCTTATATCCCAAGATGACATAATAAACAGCATAGCTAAGGCGGGCTTTTCTGCAAAGCTAGTTGCTGATGATAAGAAAGACGAAATTATTGAAGAAGCAAAACCTAGCAATGCAAGGCTATATATAAGCCTTATACTTGCTTTTATTCTTTTTTGCCTTAACATGCTGCCTATGCTTATAGAGGGGCTATCTATACGGGAAAGCCTTGGCTTAAGCCCCTTTCATTATGCGCTGCTACAGTTTTTCATATGCTTGCCTATAATAATACTCAACAGAAAGCTTTATATAAGGGGTGTTAAATCCCTAATAAATCTATCCCCTAATATGGATACTCTGGTTACCATAGGTAGCAGTACGGCTTTCCTGTACAGCGTTTATATCACCTTAATTATGGGCAATAATGCGGCGTTTTTGCACAACTTAAACTACGAATCCGCAGGTATGATAGTAGCACTAGTAACATTCGGCAAACATATGGAGGAAAACGCAAAACATAAGGCGCTTAGCGCGGTGCGAAAGCTTATGGAGCTTGCGCCTGATACCGCGCTTAAAATAAATGAAGACGGTAGCATTACCGAAGTTGCAACAAGCGATGTAGTAAAGGGAGATACTATACTTGTGCGCTCCGGTATGCGTTTTCCGCTTGACGGCAGCATTATAAGCGGCTCTGTTTCGGTGGATGAATCCATGCTTACTGGCGAAAGCCTTCCAGTGGAGAAAAACGCGGGGGATAAGGTGCGTTCCGGTACTGTGCTTGTAAGCGGTAACTCCGCAGTTGTAATGGCGGAAGAAATAGGCGAAGATACCGTACTTAGCTCCATAGTGCGCTTTGTTAAGGAAGCGCAAACTAAAAAAGCCCCAATTGCAAGGCTTGCGGATAAGCTGAGCGGCTATTTTGTACCCTTTGTAATAAGCATAGCTCTGATTGCTGCTTTATATTGGGCGTATATGGGCAAAGAAGCTCAATTTGTAATAAATATATTTGTTTCCGTAATGGTAATCGCTTGCCCATGTGCTATGGGGCTTGCAACGCCCATGGCTATAGTTTCAGGGGTGTCCTTGGGCGCTAAAAACGGTATACTGGTGCGCTCGGGCGAGGTGCTTGAAAAAGCCCATAAGGTTGATACCGTATTGCTTGATAAAACAGGCACTATAACAAAAGGCAAGCTTAAACTAAAGCGTATTATCCCCCTTGATATTGAAGATAGAGAACTTCTTGATGTTGCCATGCAAGCAGAGCAGCTAAGCCCGCACCCGATAGCAAAGGCAATAGTAGAGGAATGCAGGGCAAGGGGCATAGTATCCCCCGCAGCGAGCGAGATAAACTCATTCCAAGGTGGCATTTATGCTACTTTAAACGACGGCAGGAAAGTATATATAGCAAACGAAAAGGCTATGAATGAGCTTAATATAGATATTTCTTACTTTAGTAAAGAGATAAATAAGTCTAAGCAAGCGGGGGAAACCGTGCTATTTACAGCGGTTGATAATAAGCTTGTAGGCTTTATGTCTTTCTTTGATATGCTTAAAGAAAACGCGCATGAGCTTGTAAATAAGCTGGATAAACTAAACATAGAAACCGTGCTTGTAACAGGGGATAATAAGAACACAGCAAAGGAAATAGCGGAAAGTTCCGGCATAAGGCAATTTATGGCTGAAGTTAAGCCTACTGACAAGGCAGATATACTTGCTGACTACCAAAACCAAGGCAAAACAGTAATGATGGTGGGCGACGGCATAAACGACGCACCTGCGCTTGCGCTTGCGGATGTAGGCGTGTCGCTTGGCTCTGCCAGCGATATAGCTATAGAAACTGCGGATATAATACTTATGAATGATAATCTCCTAGGCATAATAAAGGCGCTTAAATTAAGCCATTTAACAATAAAAAACATAAAGCAGAATTTAGCGCTGGCTTTTATGTATAATATACTAAGTATACCGCTTGCCGCCGGGCTTTGGTATGCTATAAGCGGACAGGCGTTAAGCCCCATGGTAGGGGCAATAGCGATGTCGCTAAGCTCGCTAAGCGTTGTTAGCAACGCCCTGCGGCTTGGAAGGGAGGAACTATGAAAAACTGTGTACGCTGCGATGAATGCAGGCATAAACAGCGAAGCGCCGATAAAAAACGCTCCCTGCAAAATCGCCTAAAAAGGGTGGAAGGGCAGGTGCGTGGCATACAGAATATGCTGGATAATGATATATATTGCATAGATATATTAATGCAGACACAGGCAGCCAAAAAAGCGCTGGAGGCTTTCATGCGGGAGCTACTTAATGACCATATAAATACATGCGTAGCGGAAGGCATACGCAGCGGGAATGAGCATATCATAGATGAGCTTACAGATGTGCTGTATAAGCTTAAGTGATATAAAGCCGCCAAATGGATTGCGGATGACGATATTTGCCGCTGTTAGGGTCTTTGTTTAAGTTTTCTTTCTATTGCTCTATCTCGCTTTTGCTTTCCAAGTATACCTGCGCCTATAAAACATAGAATCATTTGCACAATTACAAGATAGAACCAAGGTAACATAAGTGCTATTGCAATTGCATAAAATACCCCTGCTGTAATAGCTGCCCAACGCAGTTTAAAAAACCATGAAAGTGCACAAAACAGTGTTGCCACAGCAGAAGCGATCAAGTGCGGTATTGCCATTGTTACTCCCAACGAAAGTCCCAATGCTTTTCCGCTGTCTTCAGGTGTTTTAGTATCTATGGTTTTTACGGTATCCATTGTGTTATCCATGTATGTAAATGTAAATGCTAATGAAACGATACCAATGATTAAGGCTATCAATAACACAAGAGGGCGTTTGATTTTCATTACAAGTTCTCCTTCTATAAATATTCACAATAATGTTATGTTAAACCACATGAAAATGCAAATTATTTAGTGGTTATTAATACAGAGTTTTATAAAAAACAGCCGGAAATACAAATCCGGCTGCTGTAAATTTACTCTAGTTTAAGCTAATGCAATACTATGCCTGCACTGGATATATACTAACCTTTGTGCGGTGTTTGCCGTAATGCTCAAAGCGCACTATGCCGTCTTCCTTGGCAAATAGAGTGTCATCCCTGCCGCGGCCCACATTTGTGCCGGGGTGGATTTTTGTGCCGCGTTGGCGCACGAGTATATTGCCCGCGAGTACGAACTGACCGTCCCCGCGCTTAACGCCAAGGCGTTTGCTTATGCTGTCCCTTCCGTTACGGGAAGAGCCTACGCCCTTCTTAGAGGCGAATAATTGAAGATTTAGCTTCAGCATTGGAATTCCTCCGTTTCGTAAATCTGAATGTGTTCAGGATAGTTTTCTTGTAGCTGCTCAGCGCCTAGTTTAAATACATTAAGTATGGTATCCGTGGTTGCGCTAAGCTGAGTTGGTCTTAGGCGAAGTAGCAATGTGCCGCTGTTATCATCCATGTAAATTTGGGGTTTTACGCCTGCGATTTTTTCAATCGCATTTGCACATGTTATAGATAACATAGACAGCGCGGCGCATAATATGTCTTTGCCCTGTGGGGCATAGCCCGTATGACCTGTAACCTCATAACCGCAGAGCCTGCCTGAATTGCTCAATATGCGGATATTGGTCATGCCTCGTTGATTGTGGTAATCTGAACCCTTGTGTAAAGCTGCCTATGACCTGCCTTGCGGCGGTAGTTCTTTTTGCTCTTGTACTTGAAAACGACAATCTTCTCGCCCTTAACCTGTTTTAGCACCTTGCCTATAACGTTTGCGCCTTCAACATAGGGTTTGCCGACTTTTAGCTCTTTTCCGCCTAACAAAAGTACGGGGAATGTAACTTCGTCATCAACTTCGTTTTCAAGCTTTTCGATGTGAATGACATCGCCCTCGCTAACGCGATACTGTTTGCCGCCGGTCGCTATTATTGCGTACATGCAGCACCTCCATCATATTACTCGCCGGAACACCTAGGCTGCGACAAGCGCATTAAAGCCCGTTCCGAGCGGCCGACCCTAAACTTACCACAAAGCTTAAGCTGTTGTCAAGGCTTTGGAAGCAATATTTAAACTTTTTTTGCTCAAAAAGTATTTTTCAAGAACTTACCTTTATATATAGGATTTCATTGTATAAAAACACTTCCCACAAATTTTACAAATAACGCTAATGGATTTTACATTAGTAGTGTAACATTACGCTGTAAACCAAGAAAGGAAGGTAAACACATGAAGAAACTAACCGCACTGTTACTAGCCCTTATGATGGCTCTATCCCTCACCGGCATGGTAGCCGCAGAGGATGCTAAGGAAGCAAAGTACGTGTTCTTTTTCGTAGGCGACGGAATGGGTAGCCCGCAGATAACTGCAACACGTTATTTCCTTGGAACGGTAAATAACCCCGATGCCCCGTTCCCCGTACCCGCTGAGCTTAGCTTCACCACTTTCAAGAGCGGCGGTCTTATGACCACTTATGACTCCACCAGCTTCTGCCCGGACTCCGCTTCCACAGCAAGCTCCATGGCGTCAGGTGAAAAGACGCTTTCAGGCGTTATCAACTATGATGTGAATTTAGAGCGTCAGTTCAAACCCATTACCGAGTATGCAAAGGCAGCTGGCAAAAAGATTGGTATAATTTCTAGCGTATCTATTGACCACGCCACCCCCGCTGCATTCTATGCCAAGGTTCCCCATCGCAGCGCTTATTATGACATTGCTGTACAAGGCTTAACTGGCGACACAATCGACCTTATCGGCGGCGGTGGATACAAGCAGCCTACAGGCAAAGAAAAAGATAAGAAAGATGTATTCGAAATAGCCAAAGAGAATGGCTTCACATTCATAAATGACAATGATGCTATCCGCAACCTTAAGCCCGAAGACGGCGAACGTATACTTATGATAGCTCCTGACCTTGCCGGCTCCGATGCAATGCAGTACGAAGTAGACCGTCGCCGTATAAATGCAGAAGGCGGAGATTCACTTTCACTGGCAGATTTCACCAAATCAGCAATCAACTACCTGAAAGATAACGAAGAAGGCTTCTTCATGATGATAGAAGGCGGAAAGCTTGACTGGGCTTGCCACGCCAACGATGCAGTAACCACCATGTACGAAACCATCGCCCTGTCAGACGCAGTACAGGTTGCAGTAGACTTTGCAAAGGAACATCCCGATGAGACCCTTATCGTCGTAACTGGCGACCACGAAACTGGCGGTCTTACCATAGGCTTTGCCACCACCTGGTATGACACATTCTTTAACTACCTCGACAACCAGAATGTATCCTATGAGGATTTTGACAAACGCGTTGCTAAGATGCGTGAAGACGGCGTCTCATTTGAAGATGCAATGGCAGTAGTTGAAGAGTGCTACGGCATGTCCATGGAAGAAGGCAAAGAGCTTAGCCTTATCGCAAGTGAAATTGCCCGTATGAAGGATGCCTATACCATGAGCATGCTTCCCAAGGCACAGCGCGTAATAGGCGAACAGGAAAGCTTCCTATACGGCGGTTATGAACCCTTCACCGTAACCAGCGCACACATTCTTAACAACAAGGCAGGCCTTGCGTACACATCCTATGCGCACACAGGGCTACAGATACCCGTATACGCCGAAGGCGTAGGCGCGGAAAACTTCCTCGGCTTCTTCGACAACACTGATGTATTCTTCAGCTTTATGAGTGCCATGGGCTTGACCCCTGACAATGTTGAGGCGGCTGCGAAATAAAAATATCCTGTCTTGACCTCTTAGACATCCCGTCTCCCCCCTTGACGGGATGTCTTTTAAAAACTCTAACTTTTGCTAAAATAAGACCCCGAATGTATTTACCATAGCTTAACCCGCCCCTTTATACAGCTATGTTAAACAGGCAATATGTACTAATGGAGGTAAACAATGCATTTTGTTAAAAATAAATGGGTACATTTTCTTGTTATTATTATATTAAGCGCACTTCTACTAATGATTCCTGACCCTATTCAAAATGAATCAATGGCAATACCTAGAGCGCAGGTTGAAATTCTATCCGTAAATAATGATGTGCTTGATCCAGTAGGCATAGTTTATAACGGTGCACAGGATTGTATAGTACGCATAAACGAGGGTGAGCATAAGGGTAAGGAAATCCCCGCTCAAAACTATATGAACGCCGCGCTTGATAAGGATAAGCTGTTTAAACCCGGCGACAAGGCGATATGCATGATACATGATAGGGAAACGGGCATAAGCGGCACTCTTGTAGACCATGATAGGCGCGCTGTTATGATACTGCTTGTAGCTCTGTTGTTTGTAATGCTAACCATATTTGGCGGCACATCTGGAGTTGGCGCTTCTATATCGCTTGCGTTTACTGCAATAGTTATATGGAAATTATATATACCCCTTATGCTAAAGGGCTTCCCGCCTGTAATTACTGCCATAGGGCTTATAATTGTGCTTGGTATAGTTATGTGCGTGCTGGTTGCAGGAGCTAACAAGCGTGCGCTTACAGCGATACTTGGCGGCTTTGGCGGTACGGTAGTTACAATTCTGCTTGGTGTGCTGTTTACTAAGCTATTCATGCTTGATGGCGGAGTGCTCCCATATATAGTGCCGTTGCTATCCCAAAGCGGAATGCAGTTCAACATGAACGAGCTGTTCCTATGCACTATATTTATAGGTAATGCCGGCGCTGTAATAGACCTTGCCATGGATATAGCCGCAGGCTGCACGGAAGTTATAACCCACGCGCCTGATATATCAGCAAGAAAGCTATTTATGTCTGGAATAAACATAGGCAGAATGGATATAGGTACCATGTCTAACACGCTTGTTATGAGCTATGCTGGCGGTTTTTTAAGTATGCTGCTTTATTTTAGCGGTCAAGGTACGCCCGTTATAGATATACTAAACTACCGCTTTGTAGTGGCAGAGATAATGGTAACGCTTGTAGGCTGCTTTGGTCTTATAAGCGCAGCTCCTCTAACAAGTTTCATAGCTGCAAAAATAATGACAGGAAAACCATTCTTGAAAGAATAGTAATAGGTTCGCCTTATATAATTATTTATATACACAAACATATCCCCGACATTGCATTATGTGTCGGGGGTACATTTATGAGCTATCTGCCATATTGTGTTTATCGTACAGGTCATTCCCTAGACATAAAGATAGTATGCCTCATTCAACACTTCAATTTCCCAAATTAAGGTTTAATAAAGCCATATCTATCAAAGGTTACTTTTCCGTTCATCATTGTAATAAGCACCTGAATATCCTTAATATTATCAGGCTCAACTTCATGCGGGTCGTTAGATAAAATTACCAAATCGGCATAATGACCTATATCAAGTTTACCTAATCTATCTTCCATGCGTATGGCATAAGCGGATTCTTCACTGTAATTTGAAAGAGCTTCTGCAACGGTTACTTTTTCTAAAGGCATAAAACCTTCCGGCGGATTACCTTTTAAATCCTTTCGAGTTACAGCACAATACAAGCATTCCAGTGGATTCGGGTCTTCAATCGGCGCATCGGTGCCGTATGAGGTGTGCGCCCCTAAGTCCATCTGTGTTTTAAACGCATATGAAGTTTTTGCCAACTCCTTGCCTACACGGTTTGCCACAATGTGCAAGTCATAGTGTAGGAAAATCGGCTGATAAAACACCTGCAAATTATGTTTCGCTGTTTTTTTAAGAAGGTCTAAGTCCGTAATCTGGTGATGAACTATTCCCGAGCGCAAGGGATTACCTTCATCGTTTACTGTTGCCAAGGCATCAATCGTATGCGCTACCGCTCCGTCGCCTATTGCGTGTACTATAAGCGGTAGATTGTATTTTTTGGCAATTAGCCCAAGAGCTTTTATCTTTTCATTAGGAAGTGTGTCTACACCGCATGTAGTAGGGTCATCATGATAAGGTTTCCGCATAAGCGCTGTACGCGCACCCAGCGAGCCGTCTTTAAATAATTTGAGCGCAGACAGACGGTGTCTATCTGAAAACAGCTCACTGTTTGTCCATTCCTTTAGAAACATTTCCAAAGCCTGTTCATCTTCATAAGTAAACTGATGAAACACCCGTACCTTAAGTTCGCCGTTTTTGTCAAAGCGGTTTAAAATCCTCAGTATTTTATCCTGATTAAATTCATACAGGTCATTTGTCTGAACAGCGGTAATCCCAAGGGAGCTCACATAGTCCATGGCTTTGCGGTAGTAACTTTCAATATCTGCTTCGCTCATTTCAGGGAAAATCCTCTGCACATAGCCTAGCGCTGTTTCATGCAAAATGCCGTTTGGAACGCCATTAGCGTCGCGAACAAATGCGCCGCCGTCAGGGTCTTTAGTGTCCTTTGTTACACCCGCCATTTGGAGCGCTTTAGAATTTGCCACCCCTATATGTCCGCACACGCGCGTAAACACTATGGGCTTGTCTGTGCAAATCCTATCCAAATCGTCCTTAGTCGGCATGACAGGTGCGTCAGTAAAATAATCCTGATTCCACCCTCTACCTATAATGTAATCCTTGTCCGGGTTATCTAAAATATACTGCCTGCCCAAACGCACAATATCCTCAATGCTTTTTGCTTCTTGCAAGCGTAAAATAGACAGCATACGCCCTATGCTTAGCAAGTGCATATGTGAATCGTGAAATCCCGCAACCACAGTTTTGCCTTGTGCATCTATCTGCTGTTCTGCCTGTTGAGCTTCATCGAAGTCTATGATTTTACCATCCCTAATTGTGATGCTGTGTTTTATACCCTGCGGTGTGTAAATTTTTGCGTTCTTAATTATGGTTTTCATATGTCCTCCATTTGGTTTTTTAAAATATTGATACTAGCTTATGGCTTAAGTTATTAATTATCCCAAACCATAACACCTACAACTTCGTATATGTTTTTCCCTACTTTTTCTTCAAAATATGCTTTTAGTTTTATATTTGCATCCCATTTTTCTTGTGGATAATTGCCGTATCGCATCTTAATATCGTTCATTCTATCCTCAATATACATTACACCATCAGTGCCTGCTATGGAATCGCAGAGTTGGATTAATCTGTCATAGTCGTCAAAAACTACTTTCTGCAAATTGGTCTTGATTAAATTAAGCTCTTCATCGCTTGTGTCAAATTTACCAACATAATCATCCAAGCTTTTATTATGAAAGGAATGGGTTAAACATATTTTAGCTACATCGGAATAACCTAAAGACATCATGTAGGTATAACCATCTGATATATGTCCAAGTTGCCGAAAACCGAATTTTCTGCCTATATCATGAAGCAAGCCTAAAACATAAGCCTTGTCAGGGTCTAAGCCATCACAAACTTCAGCTATTTTTTGCGCGCAATGGGCAGTAACTCGGCTATGCCTTACCCAAGCCCCGGGATTGCATTTTTCCGCTTCTTTTAATATTGATATAGCTTTTTGTTTGTCGGGGTGTTTTTTCATGCTAACTCTCCAATTGCTCTTTTTAATAACATCCAATGTGTATTTTAACCATTAATAAGCGAATAGACAAATAATAGCATATAGGAATTATTTTATATGCTTGTAAACCGCACTAAAAGCCTTGCCATGTTTTGTAAAATATGGTACCATTGATATGTATTTAGGGATTAAGGGAGGTGGCTGCATGGACAGTTGTGATAGTAGTACTAATAATGCAAAGTCTGATAGTTTATGCGGTAGCATATGCATGTTGCTGTGCCCACAGCTGCCATGTGGAAATTTCTAGCTATAGCCTAGTTTAATATGCCTATTTTACCGCTTAGACTATGATGTCTTATGGCGGTATTTTTGTGCCCTTTTTAAGAACTTAATACCGTTTCCCCGTGGCAATAGGCTTAGAATTTGAGATATTATTAGCGAATTCTTTGCAAATGCCGCTGTTATAACGCTTATGGCGTTAAAACGACTAAAATCACATTATATAGAAAACAAAAATATATGGAGGTGTAATATGGTAAAGGAAAGATACAACCTTGAGGAGCTTACTACTCTACAAGAAAAAATTAACGCAATGAATCCGGTTGACTTGGCAGAGGAGTTTAATGAATTATCTGAGTATGAGATAATTCTAAGGATTAAACTTCTAAGTAAAGACCATCTGGCAGATACATTTGCGCTGCTAAATAAAGATAAGAAAATACAGATTATAGAAGCTCTTTCTGATAAAAATATAAGGAGCCTTATAAAAGAACTCGATGAGGACGAGATAGTCGATACTCTTCAGGAGCTGCCCGCTAATATGGTAAGAAAGCTCATGCAGCATTTTGTAGATGATAAAAGGCGGCATGCAATAAACCAGCTGCTTGGATACCCGGAAGAAAGCGTAGGCTCTATAATGTCGGTAAACTTCCTATCGGTAAAAATTACGGATAACCCCAAGGAAGCTATAAGCCGAGTGCTTATTTCAGACCTTGATGCCGATAAACTTGAACAGATTTGGATTACAGATGAATCCCTAATACTTGCGGGCTATGTAAACCTAGCGGACTTACTTAAAAACCCGAGCAGCAGTATGGAGGAATTACTCCATCCTATAACAAGCAGCGTTTACGCAACGGATGACCAAGAAGTTGTAGCAAAACTTGCGTATAAATATGACTTAGCTGAGATACCTGTTACGGATTCTGAGGGCAGGCTAATAGGCGTAGTGCCTGCAGAGTGGGCTATAGACATACTGCACGAGGAATACGAAGAGGACATTGCCAATATCCACGGTATAAAGGAAACGCATAAGGAGCCATATCTTAAGCAATCCGCATTTACAATGGCAAAGGATAGGACGACTTGGCTTGTAATATGCCTTATAACTGCAACCGTTACGGGCGTAATAATTCAAAAATATGAAGCTGTGCTTGCGGCAAGCGTTATATTAACAGCCTATATACCCATGCTTATGGATTCCGGCGGAAATGCGGGTTCACAAGCATCAACCACTGTTATACGCGCGCTATATGCGGGGGAGCTAAGCTATAAAGAGATATTCAAAGTGATGTTTAAAGAGCTTAAGGTTGGTATATATGCAGGTGTTGCGCTTGTAATAGTAAATATGATAAGGATATTCCTGCTTGATTCTGTAAGTATACAGGTTAATTTAACTGTGTCTATAACGCTGCTGCTGACAATAATACTATCTAAAATTATAGGCGGAGCGCTTCCGCTTATAGCTGACAGGCTAAAGATAGACCCTACCATTATGGCGGGTCCACTTATCACAACTATAGTAGATACATTTGTGCTTATTATATATTTTGAGGTTGCAAGTTTCTTCCTTGGGCTTTAAGTAGAAAAGCCATTAAAAAGCTATTGCGGATAGTGCGTTTATGGTTTCTTCTATATTTCTTTCGGTGTTGAAGTAGGATATGCTAAGCCGCACAGCGCCCTGCTTTTCTGTGCCCAGTGCCTCATGCATTTTGGGAGCGCAATGTGCGCCGCTGCGCGTGCATATATCATATTCAGTTGAGAGTATATCTGAAACCGTGGAGGAATCCATATCGCCTACGTTTATAGAGAGGGTGCTTGTCCTCTCTTTTTGGTATATATCACCGTATATTGTAATATTATCTATAGTTTGCAGTCCCATATAAAGCTGCGTAAACAGAGCCATTTTCCTTGCGATAATGTTTTCAAGCCCTGTTTCATTTATGAATTTAAGTGCGAATAACAACCCCGCTATGCTGTGTATGTTCTGCGTGCCTGCTTCAAGGCGGTCAGGGTAGTTTATGGGCTGGTCGTGGCTAAATGAATCTATCCCGGTACCTCCGTATATAAGCGGGTCTATACGGGTGCTTTTTTTCATACAAAGCCCGCCTGTACCCTGCGGACCCATTAGGTATTTATGCCCTGTAAAGCAGAGTATGTCGGCATTCATGTTGTTAAAGTCTATAGGTATGCTGCCTGCGCTCTGCGCCGCATCTACTATAAAAAGCAGCTCATTTTTCTTGGCAAATTTACCAAATGCAGCTATATCAACAGAATTACCCGTTACATTTGATGCGTGGGTTAATACAAGCGCTTTAGTATCTCGCCTTAATAACCTTTTGGCATCTTCAACATGTATATTGCCGATATCATCTGCGGGTAAAAAGTCTATGCTTATTCCGGCGGTTTGTTGCATACGATATAACGGGCGAAGCACAGCATTATGCTCAAGTACACTTGTAATAACATGGCTGCCCGGTTCTATTGCGCCTAATATTGCGGTATTAAGCGCGGTTGTGGCGTTTGCGCAGAAAGCTACTGTTTGGTTATCGCCAAGGTTAAATAGCTTGGCAATTTCTTTCCTGGCTTCGTGCAGGGTTCTACCCGCCCATATGGCGCTGGTATAAGCGCCCCTTGCGTAGCTGCCGCTTTCATTTATTGCGTTTGCAACGGCTTCGGCTACGCCTACGGGTTTTAACATTGTAGTTGCTGAATTATCTAAGTAAATCATAATATCAAATAATAAATATGTGCGCTTGTAATGTCTATGCTTTTAAGTGCGTCTGTCAGCTCTTTTTCTAAATTAGACTCCGCTCTCCATGCAAGTCCGCAGCCTGCGGATATACTTTCAGGTAGTGGTATAAGCCTGCCGGAAAGACCATTTTGCCTGAATACATCTTCAGCAGCAAATGCATCTGATGTAGCGTCAAAAGCTATTACAAGCGATAACTCTTCTTTCACGGTTTAACAACGCTGCTTGCATTCATCATATGCTCAGCTATGGAGTACATATTTGTAACGGTACCTATCTTTAAGGTGTCCGCTATGTCGTAAAAATTAACGCATGTGCCGCAGGTTAACACCTTTACTCCGGCATCTTCAAGCGTTTTTATATCGTCTATGCAATCAGAGCCTTCGCATGTTAGGTATGCTCCGCTGTTGTAAAACAGTATTACAGAGGGCTTAGTTTCAAGCGTAGTAAGGGTATATAAAAAGCTTTTCATAAGCTGCTTGCCAAGCTTTTCGTCGCCCACACCCATGCAGCTTGATGATACTGCAACTACTAAATTGCTTGTCTTTGCCACTTCGTTATCTGCTTTTACGTTTTCAGCATTCGTTTTTTGAACTGCGCCTGAAACGGCAATGCTAACCTTGTATGTACTTTCATCAACCTGCTCGGCTACAGCGTCAAGACCCTCGTCCTTTGCCATTTGAAGCAGATTTTGAACAGCGGTTTTATTGTCCACAAGAGTTTCAATTGTGTCTTCGCTGCTTGATTCCCTAATTGCCTTTTTTGTTTTAACAACAGGTATGGGGCAGTTTAGACCCCTTGCATCTATGAGCATGACAATACCTCCCTTTTGTGCATTATACCACAGCTTGTTCAAATATCAATGGCGGATTGCCAAAACAGCGCCTTGTGGTATAATGTAATCAGCCTTAAAGAAGGAGTTTTTTTGATGAAATTAGGTGTTGTGGGGTTACCCAATGTAGGCAAGAGTACGCTTTTTAACGCTATTACAAATGCAGGAGCGCAGGCTGCCAACTACCCCTTTTGCACGATAGAGCCAAATACCGGCGTGGTACATGTGCCGGACGATAGATTGGATTACTTGGGCGAACTATATCATCCAAGAAAAGTAGTGCCGGCAACGGTGGAATTTGTAGACATAGCAGGTCTTGTGAAGGGTGCAAGCAGAGGGGAGGGGTTGGGAAATAAATTCCTCTCTCATATAAGGCAGGTGGATGCCGTAGTGCATGTGGTTCGCTGCTTTGAGGACGAAAATATTATACATGTAGACGGTAATATAGACCCTATGCGTGACATAGAAACTATAAACCTAGAGCTTATATTCGCCGATATGGATACGCTTACAAAGCGCATGGAAAAAGCGGAAAAGCTTATAAAAACCGGCGAAAAGAAATACAAAATAGAGACGGAGCTTGCGGCTAAGGTAATAAGCCACCTAGAAGAAGGCAAGCCCGCCCGCAGCTATCCATTTACAGATGAAGAGATAGAAATCGCCCGCACATGGTTTCTACTTACAATAAAACCGGTGCTGTATGCGGCAAATATTTCAGAGGAGGATATATCCCTTGGAGAAAGCAATCCCCTTATAAAAAGGGTGGTTGATATAGCATCAAAAGAGAATGCTCAAACGCTTGTTATAAGCGCTCAAATTGAGGAGGAGATAGCCTCTATGCCGCCTGAAGAAAGGGGAGAATATTTGTCAGCCCTTGGCATAGAACGCAGCGGGCTTGAAAGGCTTATACAGGCAAGCTATAGTCTGCTTAATTTGCAGTCTTTCTTTACGATAGGTGAGGACGAGTGCCGCGCTTGGACTATTAACAAAGGCACAAAGGCGCCTCAAGCGGCGGGCAAAATACATACGGACTTTGAGCGCGGCTTTATTAACGCGCAGGTAGTTCCGTATGAAACGCTAAAGGAACTTGGCTCTATAACCCTATGCCGTGAAAAAGGGCTTGTGCGCAGTGAGGGTAAGGAATATATAGTACAGGACGGCGATGTAATATTATTCCGTTTCAACGTATGAGTAGATTGTCTTTTTTTATAAAACGTTTAGTGCGTATAGACAGAAAACGGTTTAAGGAAACCTTTGCCGCAATAAAAAAGCGCTCGGGTAAAAGTACGCCTTGGCTAATTATAGATATGCTTATATCTTCGCTCCGCTATGGCGCAGGTTATATGGATTACAGCATAGCCGAAATGTACAGGCTAAACCATAGACAAAAGAGCACCACAATAACAAGGGGTATAAGCAACGATATAGTCCGCCGCATGAACGATAAAAGCTATACTCACTTCTTCGACGATAAGGCGGAGTTTAATACCCATTTCTCCAAATGGGTTAATAGAAAATGGCTGCATTTTGATGAAACTACCACTAGGGAAAGTTTTAAAGATTTTGTTAAAGGCTGCTCATCAATATTTGTGAAGCCTATAGAAGGCTCAAGCGGCGTTGGAGTACAGAGGATAGACGATTTGAGCGATGTCGAAAGCCTTTATGATAGTATTAAAGCGCTTGGCGATAGCATACTGGAAGAAACAGTAGTTCAGCACAGCGAAATGGCAAGACTCTGTCCGTATTCCGTGAACACCGTGCGTATAGCAACGCTGATAGGGGATAAGAAAAGCGGCATAGTATACACATTCCTTCGCATAGGCAACGGAAAAGCGGTGGATAATGTAGACTGCGGCGGTATGGCTTGCCGTATAGATACTGATACGGGTATAATAACAACGCCTGCTGCAAACAAGGCGGGGGAAGTGTTCTATAAACACCCCTTAACAGGGAGCGAATTTATAGGCTTTAAGATACCCTATTTTGAAGAAGCGAAACAAATATGCCTTGAAGCCATGAATATAGTACCCGAGGTACGCTTTGTGGCATGGGATGTCGCCATAACTAAGGACGGCGCGTGCTTTATAGAGGGAAACTCATTCCCAAGCCATGCGGTGCCGCAGTTTGCGGTGCACTACCCTGACGGCATGGGAATACTAACCGAGTTTCGCGAGTTTCTGGATTGTTAATGCAAGAATTTGCCTTTCTCGTTCGTTATATTATTAGTACCAGTTTACAAGGAGTTGAAACACATGAATTTACTTAATACTATACTACTTTATATGGCGCTGTTATCCTCTGCCTCTCTTGCGGGAGTGCCGGAGATAACCCCGCCCCCTATGGAGTTTATTAGCCCCGCGCCCGTTGAAATGGCTACTGCAACACTAGTTCCCTCAGCACAGTCCACATCTGTAATAGTGCCTCCGCCTGTGCAAACAGTTGCGCCTGTGGAAGTGCCATCGCTTACAACGGTTGCGAGAGGAGATAGGGGCAACAATGTGCGTACTCTCCAAAAAAGGCTTATAGAGCTTGGTTACCTTAAGGAGGGAGAGGACGACGGCATATTCGGCAATAAGACAAAGCGCGCGGTTGAACGTTTCCAGAACTACAACAACCTGAAGGTTGACGGTATAGCCGGTAAGGATACGCTGGGCAAGCTGTATAATGACCCCTATGTAGTGCTTGCTCCTGTAGATGTAGGTACTCCCCGCCCGGTTGTTATGCCTACAACTGCACCAACCGTAAAGCCTGCGGTTATAATAAAGCTTGTAGCAAGCTATGTAGATGAAAAAGACAATGAATTTGCAAGGGAAGAGCTTTACTTCCAGCAAGGCATAACTACATATAAGGCAAATAGCGAACTTGTTCCTGAGGGTTATGTTCTTGCTTCAGACGGCGCAGTAAAGGTAACAGTTGATGGAGAGGGTAAAGCCACGCCTTCGTCTATTACATTCAAATACCATTCACCTGCAACAGAAGCCCCTGTAACGGAAGCACCCACCACAGCGCCTGCAGAAGCTCCAGTAACAGAAGCGCCTGCAACTGAAAAACCCACTGAAGAACCTACAGAGACGCCTACGGAAACACACGCTCCTACTGTAGACCCGCTAGAAGGGCTTGAAAAATTCCCTACTTCTTGTGTTTCAGGAGCTGCAAAGGAAGATGCTGCTGTATATATGGGTCCGGGTACAGAATATTTCGCTTTTGATGGTAACCCAAATATTGTTGCAAGTACAAACAATAACTATAATTGGTTCGGTACAAATAAGGACTGGGCAATTGTGGCATACATACACGGCGACGATGCTAGACTTAGTATAGGTTATGTAAATAAGCAGGCTGCGCCTGAAGACCTATCGCTTTCTGAGCTTAAATTTTCAGATTATAAGACGAAACTAACAACCGATATTTCGCTTTGCGGCAATACGCATCTTGAAAGCGCTGAAATTGCCAAGCTTACTGCAGGAACGGAAATCACAATCCTTGCCACATATAGCCCATACCTTTATGTAGAGGCAATAGAGCCGGTTACAGGCAAACTTGCCCGAGGATTTATATCTGAGGATGCCATAAAATAACATTTTACTAAAAACGATTAGCGCTGCAAAAAACGCGGCGCTTTTTATATTTCATGTACAAATAACACAAACTAAATGAACCAATGTTTTTATAACATAAAAGCACAAAAAAGAGGAACTAACCTGTTCCCCACGCGCTAAGCTATGGCACCTCCGACGGGAATCGAACCCGTGTTTCCGCCTTGAGAGGGCGACGTCCTAGACCGCTAGACGACGGAGGCATTGGCTGGGGAACTAGGATTCGAACCTAGACAATACGAGTCAGAGTCGTAGGTGCTGCCGTTACACAATTCCCCAACGCATTTATCAGCGCCTAGGCATTATACTTAATGTGACAAATTATGTCAAGCAGGCATAAGGGCTATTTCAATATCGGGTGCCTGCAAGAAAGCTTCCCTTTCTGTAAAGCCGCCCTTCCAAGGGAAACTATCAGGGGCGCTAAATTTATATCCTTCACTAAGGCCAAGTGAACAGCTGCATATACCAGTATGCTCGTAAGCGGTTTTATTATCTATAGCTTTAAGCGCCTCTAAAACTCCGTTATATATTAGTGGATAAGTTTCTTTAGGGGATGGCTCCCATTTATTAAGCTTATCTTTAACTGATATACATGATACATTTGGCGATAGCTCTATCGCTTCCCTGTGCGATGCGGCGCAGCCTATGTTTGCCACATAAGGTGTGCCGTTAAAGCACATTACAGCCATTCCTATTTCAGCAATACTCAAATTGTTTATAATGAATCTTCCAAGTGGGGGGAGTGTGTATGGTATGGGAGAAATATGCGTTGTCCTCTCCGTTTCGGGCGTGCTGCCCTACTGTTATTATGCCGAAGGGATTTATTATAGCCTGCCCCCTTATTCTGCTCCATAAAAAGCACCTGCTGGGCGTGTCAAAAAAATTTACATTTGCGGGTAGTTTTTCTACTATTATATTGCTTTCGGTGCAGCCCGCAAAATGCATATCGTACAAAAGTATTTCGTCTATTCCAAAGTCGTTAGTAGCAAAACATACTGCCAGAACATCGCTTGTAATGCAGTTTCTTCCGTATTCTCTCCAAAGCAATTTGTCGGGGAAAAGCTCCTCATGCAAAAGAGCGTCCCTGTTATGTTCAAATATTCCGCTCGCGCCTTCCATATTCGCGATAACTATTAGCTGTTTCATGTCCTCTCCTTTTTTGTTTGCATATATTATTTGTGGCTATAAAAAAACATGGCGCACTTATATGTACGCCAAAGTATAAAAATTAAACAAATAACCGGATATAAAACACAAAAATTACTGCCTATGCGCTTTCTGTAAGTAAATTATTTTCATATTCTGCGCTTGGCAGCAATTCCTTTTGCTGTAAGGCTTTAATCCTCTCTATACGTTTTTCTACTCTGTAGCTTGTGAGTATTTTTGAGCGGAAACGGTTAAGAGTTAGCCTTAAACCTATAGCGCAGGGAAGCGCTATAATGCCTGCGCCTATACAGTTTAGCATAGTTCCTAGTGCAAGTGAAGCGCCATTTCTTACAAGACGGTAGCGAGTGTCTTGGTTGCCTGCTTTTAGGCTCTTATGCTTAAAAAGAACATTGCTGCCCTCGTGCAGCACAACGGTTGCAAAGGGGAGAGCTGTGCTTATAGGGCTTACGGTATCCATAAGTATATCAGTATTTTCAATAAGCCCAAGACCTATGCTCATTTCGTCAACAAAGCTTGCGCCAAGGGCTATGCTGTCTACTATTCTGCTTTTATCCCTAGATTTATAATGCTCAAAAAGTTCTTTTAGGTTTGCCATTTTAACCTCCAAATGTGCGGAGCAGTGCAGTTATAACCCATGCGCCACTTATTATAAGCGCTATCCAGGTTATCTGTTTAAGGGAGCCTTGCAATATGCCCTTTTTGCGCTTCTGCTCCTTTGCTATGCAGTCCTGCAGGCGCTTTATATCCTGCTCAATGCTATTTAAGCGTTTGCTATATTCCTGTAGCCTTTCAGTAATTATTGTTATTTCTGCGGAATTATATTCCTGTTTGTCATATAAGCTGTGCAGGTCTGCATTCATGCCCTCAAGCACGGTGGTAACTTCTTCTGTGTACCTATCGACCTGCTTATATATATCCCTGCCCTTTATGCCTGAAATTGCGGATTCTATAATGTTTTTTGGTTTAGCTTCATCGCTCATACAAGCCTAATGCCCTTATCCAGTTGTTCCTTAGCATAGCGCTCAAGCAGATTTTTAATGCGGTTATAGGGGTTTAGCAATTTGCCAAGGCTTCTATCATGGTTTAGCGTTGCAATAAGGTATGATATATATTTGCTCATATCAGCACGTGCGAACCACGGCTTTTGCAGCAGCTCTTCTCTATGGTGTGTTAAGTTTGTAGTGATAACCTTAGAAATAAGCCCCTGCTCGTAAGCTTCCTGATATGCTTCAAGACCATTTGTGAAAAACGCAAAGGTAACTATGGCAAATACCCTTGTCGCCTTACGTTTTTTAAGCTCCTTTGCAAGTTCTATTATAGAATCCCCGGTTGATAATATATCATCTGCCACTATAATATCCTTGCCCTCTACATCAGGACCTAAGTATTCATGCGCTATTATGGGGTTGCGCCCTTCAACTATGCGGGTATAATCCCTGCGTTTGTAGAACATGCCCATTTCGAGTGAAAGCACGGTGGAATAGAATATATTTCTTGGCACTGCGCCCTCATCGGGGGATACGACTGCCATGGTGTTTTTATTTATATAAAGATCTTTAACTTCCCTGCACAGCGCCTTTAGCATCTGGTATGTTGGCATTATGTTTTCAAAGCCGCAAAGGGGTATTGCGTTTTGAACTCTAGGGTCATGGGCATCAAAAGTTAATATATTTGTAACGCCCATGTTCTCAAGCTCTTGGAGAGCTATAGCGCAGTCTAAGCTCTCTCTGGAATTACGGCGGTGCTGGCGGCTCTCGTATAGGAAGGGCATAATCACATTTACGCGTTTTGCCTTACCGGCGATGGCAGCGATTATGCGCTTAAGGTCTGAAAAATGGTCGTCCGGCGACATAGGTACTTCCATATCGTACATCTTGTACCGGATATTGTACGCAGTTACATCGCAAATTATGTATATATCATAGCCGCGCACACTTTCTCTAAGCACACCCTTACTTTCGCCGGTACCGAATCTAGGGCAATTCGCATTTATTAAAAAGGTATCCCTATCGCTGCCCGGTACCGTGTAATATTCGGTATCGAAAAATTCGGTGTTATTAACGCCTTGCCACTGTAAAAGCCATTTGTTTACGCTTCTGCCTATGTCTTCACAGCCCGCCATGGCAATGATGCCAAGCGGCGCTATTGGTGCATTTATCACCTTGCCATGCAAATCCTTAATTACATTGTTCAATATATTTATCCCCCTTTTAATATTGTTATTCGATGTGCATAAGCTGTAATTTAGGACATTCAACTTCCTGATTGTTTTCGTTGAGCATACTGCTTGTACCCACCAACACCCCATATGCGGTGAGCTTGGTATTTAACGGGTAGCCTACCTGTTTATCGCTGGAAAGAATTATCAGGTTTTTATAAGTTTCCCCTGTTTTTGCCGTGGCGAATTTAAGTATCCACTCTCCCGCTTTTTCTTCTGAAGATATTATATATCCTTCGTAGCGGAGCATTTTGCCGTCATTGTTGTCTATGTTGCGCATAAGCGTGCTGTAGGCGGGGCTTTTTGCGCTGCTCTTAATGCGCGAAATGCGTTCCTCATCGCTTAAGGTGCGCTCGCAATTATAAATGAAAGACCTATCCTCGTAGTTTTCTTTTGAGAACTTGAGAATAATGTCATACTTGCCTTCGTTTTTGGTATCTATTTTGAAAGAGAATTTGCCGCCCGCGCCTATGCGCTTTGCACTTACTTCGCCGTTTACAGAAAGGCTTACGCTTACACCTTTTTCAGCTGTGCCTGATATGGTATAGCTATCCGCTTCCAGCTTTTCAGGCGGGGAATTATTGATGGCAACATTTATTAGCCCCTTGCGGTATGTTACGGCGTACTGTTTTTCAAGTGGGAGCGCGCCTTCAACTTCCACTGTAAGCGTCATAAAATACAGGTCTTCCCTAGGTAAGGTAATAGTTAAGCTGTAGCTGCCGTTTTTAGAGGCTGTTCCCTCAAACACCTTGGTTTCTGCGGTGCTGAACGAGCCTATAACCGCGGTAAGTTTCGCACCTGCTGCGGTTTTACCTTTCATGGTGAAGGTATCCTCTGCAGTTTCGGAAGGAGCGGTTACCTGCTCATCAAAGCTTACTGGAAGCTGAGGCAGAGGTAATGTTTGAGTGAAAGTAAGTGTATCAAATACCTTGTTAAGTGCTTTATTATCCGCAGATTTAAGCTGCCTTCCTCCTAATACTTTCATGTCCATGGTTATGGTATAGCCGTTATAAATAGTACGCCTTTGGTATCCTCTATGTTCAACGCTGCCTCCTTGGCGGAAATTATACCTTAGCATTAGCCAGCGCCCGGATTTTTTGAAGTTTTTCCATTCTACAGAATTATAGTGATAGCCCAACACCTTAAACCTATCGCTTGCAGAGTGAAGCCTGCGGTAGGATGCGCGTGTCTGCGGAGTGTGTTCGTTTATGTTGAAATATTGTTCGGCTTCGCCATCTTTAACCGCGGAAAGGGTTAACAGCCTATCGTTCTTTTTGTCGGAAGCGATTAATAGCATTCCGCCAGTATTGAAACTTTCAACTTCATATCCTAAGCTTTTTAAAGTGTCCTCGTTATTTGCTGCATTGTCCTTAGTTATTACATTGTTGTATACGTCACTTGGAAGGCTTAGGCTTGCGTAGATGTCGTCAAACTCATAGTTTTCTGCGCTTGCGGAAAAACCCAAACAAGACAACGCCAAAACAAATGACATAAATATTATTACACGCCTTTGCATAAGGCTCCCTCCTTCTATGAACTCAGTTAAATTCTACCATAATTGCATTAAACCGACAAGTAAAGCAAGCTCTCACTGCTTTGATTTTACATGCCCTTAAGAACATACAACAGCACAAGATGTGCGGGGTATGCTATATACCCTAAGACCTTATTTCTCTTAATTTTGCTGTCAGTATTTATTAGAATTAGCGGGAGGGATAACATAGCCATAGACTGAATCTTAAAACATGGTTGAATCACATATAATAGCCTAGATAGTGCAGGGGGTAAAGTTAGGTTTTGGAAATTTACTACGCTGTATGAATTGGCTCCCCAGTAAAGACAGAAGGATATAAACATAGCCGCAAATGCGCCTGCGTTTTTTCTGCACAAATACATGAATATTATAAGAAGTACTCCTCTAAAGCCATAGTCCATAGTAAGAAGCGCCGAAATAATAAGGCATATTATAGGCACAAGTATGTGGCTATAGCGTTTTCTTATCATTATGCCCCATATGGACAGCATGCCAAGAAGCAGCGTGAATATTACATTAAGCTCAAATACTTCGTGTGATAGCGCTAACATATACGGGTATTGAGATATAAGCGCAAACACAAGCAGCCTTAGAGCATAGCGCAATGGGTTTTTTGTGTAATCTAAACCTCGCACAATATTGTAGCAGAATAAGGGAAATGCCATTCTTCCTACTACTCTTAACCATATTTGACTCGGGAAAAACACTATGCCTATATGGTCTATAAACATAGTGATTATGGCTACAAGCTGCAGAAGAGCTGTATCGTCATTTAATTCTGTGCTTTTATTATCGCAATTAGTTATTGTATGCATATATTGTCAGAGATTATTCTTCAGTATCCTCTGTATCTTCGCCTTCGGTATGGACGGGTGCTACGTTTGCCCTTATCTTTTCTTCGACTTCCTTGGTTATTTCGGGGTTGTCCTTTAAGAACTGCCTTGCATTATCCCTGCCTTGACCTATGCGCAAATCATTATATGAGTACCAAGAACCGCTCTTGTCTATGATGTTCATTTCAACTGCAAGGTCCAGCAGACCCGCTTCGCGGCTTATTCCTTGCCCGTATAGTAGGTCCACCTCCGCCACTCTAAATGGAGGGGCAACTTTATTTTTAACCACCTTTATCTTGGTGCGGTTGCCTATAACTTCGCCGCCCAGTTTAAGCTGCTCACCGCGCCTAATATCCAGCCTTATAGAGGAATAGAACTTAAGCGCCCTGCCGCCGGGGGTGGTTTCGGGGTTGCCGTACATAACGCCCACTTTTTCCCTAAGCTGGTTTATGAAAACAGCTATTGCATTTGTCTTTGACACTACGCCCGCGAGCTTTCTCATGGCTTGGCTCATCATGCGCGCCTGAAGACCGACGAACATATCGCCCATATCGCCGTCTATTTCAGCCCTTGGCACAAGTGCGGCTACGCTGTCTATTACTACTATATCTATAGCCCCGGAGCGTATGAGCGCTTCGGTTATTTCAAGGGCATCTTCGCCTGTATTGGGCTGGCTTATGTAAAGCTCTTCTATCTGCACTCCTAGGTTTTTAGCGTATTCAGGGTCAAGGGCGTGTTCCGCGTCTATAAAAGCTGCAATGCCACCCTCTTTTTGTGCCTGTGCTATCATATGCAGCGCAACTGTGGTTTTACCTGAAGACTCTGGTCCGAATATCTCTATTATACGTCCCTTTGGTATACCGCCCACACCAAGGGCTATATCAAGCTCAAGGCAGCCGGTGGATATAACATCTATTTTAAGCTTGCTCTGCTCACCAAGCTTCATTACTGTTCCCTTGCCGAACTGCTTATCAAGCGCTACAAGCGCCCTTTCAAGCGCCATGGATTTTTCATCGTTTTGTTTAATTAAAGGTATTTTTTTTGAGTTAGACATATTGTTTACTCCCTTTCAAAAATTTATATAGATATATGAGCGCGATTGCAGTACATGCCCGCCTTATATTGTTGCGCCCCGCTTTTAGTTTAAGTCTGTGTACACATACCCTTTTTTTTGTGGCAATTGCAACAAAACATTCGCCAACCGGGTTTCCGGTAGGACCTGCGTAGCCAGTAGTTGCAACAGCATAGTCGCTATTATACAGTTTAAGCGTAGATTTTGCCATATAATAGGCGCATTTATAGCTTACAGCGCTGTGCTTTTCTATTATACTATGCGGAATATTTAGCACGCTTTCCTTAGCATAATCGCTATAACATACCGCGCTGCCTAAATATACCTTGCTTGCTCCCGGTACATCTACAAAACAGCTTGATAGCATACCGCCTGTTATGCTTTCAGCAAAGGATATGCACTGCTGCTTGGCGTTTAGCAGTTCTATTATCCTATTTACCGCTTTTTTCAAGCAGCAAATGCCTCCCTTCGTATATGTACTGCAGACCGCTTACAATAGTAAAGAAGGTCATAAGTACATTAAGCGTCATAGTAATTGCACTGTCCAAGTTAAACATTATGGCTATAACGCCCAACATCTGCAAAGTGGTTTTTATCTTGCCTAGGTTGCCCGCAGCTATAACTACGCCCTGCTCTATAGCCACAAGGCGTATGCCGTCAACTGCAAGTTCCCTTACTACTATTACCAGCAGTGCCCACCAAGGGAACCTGCCCTGATGAAGCAGCAACACCATAACGGATACTACCAGTATCTTATCCGCCACAGGGTCTGCAAATTTGCCGAAGTTTGTTACCATATTGCGTTTTCTCGCTATATAGCCGTCAATAAAATCGGTTAAGCAGGCGATAATGAACACTATTCCGGCGAATATATCCAAGCGGAAATACAAGAGCAGAAGACAAAGGGGAATGAGTATTATTCTTGCTATTGTAAGTTTATTAGGTAAATTCAATCTATTTATCTCCTATATGTGTTGCGTAAAGGTCATAGTTGTCGGCATCATCTATAACAGCTTTTACAAAGCTGCCATCGGCTATGGTTTCATCTGAACTTAAGTATATTATTCCGTCAACATCAGGCGCCTCTTTTTGGGAGCGTGCAATATAATAGCCGTTCTCTTTGCCCACTATTAGCAGCTTTTCCTCATCTCCTATGCGAAAGCGGTTTCTTTTAAGGCTTATCTCCTGCTGAAGCAGCATAAGCCTGTCAAGACGCTCTAGTTTAATGTGCTCCGGAACATGATAGGGCATTAAATAAGCGGGGGTATCCTCCTCCCTAGAGTATGTAAAAGCGCCCATTCTATCAAACTGCATTTCAGCAGTGAAGTTAAGCAGGGTTTCAAAATCCTCATCGCTTTCGCCCGGGAAACCCACTATAAATGTAGTTCGAAGCGTGAAGCCCTTGCTTCTTGCATAGTATAGTATATCCTTAACCTTAGCTATATCGCCCCTTCTATTCATAAGTTTAAGTATTTTGTCCGACGCGTGCTGAAGAGGCAGGTCTAAATATTTACATACATTATCGTGTGAAGCCATAGTGTCTATTAGTTCGTATGTGGTTTCATCAGGGTAGCAGTAGAGCAGCCTTAGCCAATCTATACCTTGTATTTTAGCGGCTTTATTTATAAGCTTTATAATTGAGCTTTCCTTTGTATCTGTTCCATAGCGTGTGGTATCTTGCGCTATAATAATCTGTTCCCTTGCGCCATTATCCGCAAGGTTTTTCATTTCAGTTAATATATTTTCTTCGTTCCGTGAAGAAAAAGCTCCCCTTATTAAAGGTATGGCGCAGTAGCTGCAGCGGTTATCGCAGCCGTCGCTTATGCGAACATATGCGGTATAGGGCTTAGTTAAAAGTATTCTACCCTTAGCTTCTTTGGGCTTATGCCTCGCAACATCTAGGTGTCTTGTGTTTTTGCTTATGGCATCAAATATAAGCTTAGGCAATATATCATACTGGGCTATGCCGGTTATTATATCTATCTCGGGGATTTCATCCATAAGTTCCTTTGAGTAACGCTGCGAGAGGCAGCCTGTTACGCACAGAAGCTTGCAAGCGCCTATCTGCTTAAATTTAGCAAGGCTTAATATTGCGTCTATGGATTCCTGTTTTGCAGATTCTATAAACCCGCAGGTGTTTACAATAAGTACATCGGCTTCATCCGGAACATCTGTAGGTTCTATGCCGCCGAGTTTTAAGTAATATAACATTTCTTCGGTATCTATCTGGTTTTTAGCGCATCCCAGCGAAATGACGCCTGCCCTCATAATCCATCCCCATCTACATAGTAAGTACGATACGATTATAACAAATATTATACCCTCTCACAAGGCGTTGGAGCGTTCTTAGCCTTTTGTTGAAACTTTGCTTGTTTTGTTGTAATATAAATTAGTAGATGCTTATAGTAAAGTTATATACTTAATAAGGGGGGATAAGTTTGAACTATACAGAATCAGTTGAGATGTATCTTGAAACAATACTGATACTCAGCAAAAAAGGCGATGTACGCTCCGTTGATATTGCCAGATATATGGGCTTTTCAAAGCCTACGATAAGCGAGCAAATGAAACGCCTGCGCGGCGAAAACTTGGTTGAGGTTGATGAAAACAACCATGTACATTTAACTGACAGGGGCAAGAAGGTTGCTGAAAGGGTATACGAAAGGCATCAGTTGCTTACAAAGCTGTTTATGAGCGTAGGTGTAGATGAAGTAACTGCCACGGAAGATGCCTGCCGTGTTGAGCATTACATAAGCGAAGAAACCTTTAGTAAGCTTCACGCACATTATAAGGAAAAGCACAGCTAGTTTTTTAGCAAATAGTTGAAAAAAGCCTGCTAAGCTGCGATAATACTCATTGTATTTCGCTCTTTGCAGGCGAAATTTATTCCGAGCAATAGGCTCTACGCGTAAAAGTCTTATGGCTTGAGATTATATTAAGGGGAATACTTATATGACAGTCGTTATTTTAATCGCTATATCGTTAGCAATATTACTTGGCTACAAAACCAAGATAAACACGGGTCTGTTTGGGATAATATTCGCCTATATAATAGGCTGTTTCTTTATGGGCATAAAGCCATCAGCGCTTATTTCAATGTGGCCGGTTAGGATATTCTTTGTGATAATGTCCATATCGCTGTTCTATAACTTTGCGATAGTAAACGGCACGCTTGAAAAGCTTGCTATGCGGTTGCTTTATACATGCCGCAAATTTCCAAATTTACTGCCCCTATTTATATACTTTGCCGCGACTATAATTTCTGCTCTGGGTGCGGATTTTTTCACAGTGCTTGCGACGTTTGCGCCTATAACACTGCTTATATGCCGTAAAACCGGCATGAATAAAATGCTTGGCTCAATTGCTGTAACTTACGGTGCTTCTGCGGGGTCGCATTTTATGACAAGCTCAAGCGGCGCAGTGTTTAGAGAGCTTATAGAGCGCACAAAGTACGCAGATGAATCTTTTGCGTACGCAACAACAATATTTATAGCTACACTTATTTTGCCTACAGTTGTTATAGGAGTATGGACATTTATATCTTCAAGAACTGCCGGGGCGATAAAAGCATATCATATAGATAAACCTGAAAAGTTTAACGCTATACAGAAGCGCACTCTTACATTAATATTGGCGCTTGTATTTACGGTGCTTATTTTCCCTGTGCTTAATATTATATTTCCGGGCAGTACTGCCATAAACTACTTAAACAGTAAAATAGATATAGGGTTAATGGCAATAGTATTTGCTGTTATCGCGATGTTTATGAAACTTGGCGACCAGAAAAAGGTAATAGCAAAAGTGCCTTGGAATACGCTTATTATGATATGCGGAGTAGGTATGCTGATACAGGTAGCTATAGAAGCAGGCACGATAGATATGCTTGCAGGCTGGGTGGGCAGCAGTATTCCAAAAGAAATAGTGCCTTTAATGCTTACGCTAATTGCAGGTATTATGGCGTTTTTCAGCAGTACGTTAGGCGTTGTAACGCCCGCATTGTTTCCCACCGTTGCTGCTATTGCGGCAGCTACTGGTTTAAAACCCATGTTGTTATTTACGGTGATTGTAGTAGGCGCTCAAGCAGCGGTAATATCTCCCTTTTCATCAGGCGGCAGCCTTATATTAGGTTCCTGTGAAAGCGAAGAAGAAAGGGCGGAACTTTTCCCAAAGCTAATGTTCCGTGCAGTACCTATGTGCCTTATGTTTGCGCTTGCGGGAAGTTTAGTTTTAACGCTTATACTGTGATAAACTTAAACCATAAAAAAACGGGGCTCATAGCGTACAATATTATGTGTAACCTCTAGTAGGAAAGTGGATAGCAAAAGAGGTCCTTTTCTTGTAAAATTTGTTAGCCTACAAAAACAATGAAAAGGAGACCTCTCTATGAACCATTTTACC
>DUQK01000019.1 GCA_012837835.1 Christensenellaceae bacterium
AATAGTTACTTGTAAAGCCTATACAACTATTAGGGATATATTTAATATCTATTTGCACTCTTTCGCCTGGATACATCGCTCTTAATGCTTCCTTCTTCTTTCTCCTATGATAGTTCTTTTTATCCGCTTATTATTTAGTTTCATCTTACGAATTTGCCTGTACATTGAATCATAACATCGTTCGTAACTTGCATCAGTACACTTTCGAAAAACATGCGCTAAGCATTTATAGCCATGATATTTGTACATATGCCGTATTAGTTCCAGTTCTTTTGCAGTATGTTGGTTAGGATGTGAGTGCGGGTGTGTGGACTTTTTCCTCAACGATTCTATTGTTCCGTCGTATCGTTTACGCCATCTTGTTGTATGATACCGTCTTGCAGCATAAACATTATTGTTCGCTTTTATTGTGCATTCTATTATACGCTTTCTTTGTCGCATTCCTTCTGTTATACTATCTATTGAGAGATCCTTTCTTGATAATTATTTTTGTTGATTTATATTATACCAAAGGGTTTCTCGTTTTTCGTTTCGCGTGTCATAAATATATTGTAGGCTAACACAATAATTCAGTATGGCTGTTATTTTACGCTATGTTTTTAACAAAAATAAGAAATAACATCTCTATTTAACGCACGATTTAACGATTTTTTATGGTTTTATTCCTTTTGTTAATTGTGTTACAATTTTATAAATGATGGAGTCGATATGAGCTCACCGACAAACCAAATTTATGAAATTAGGAGGATAAACATGAAAAAGCTACTTAGTCTTATGCTATGTCTAACTATCCTGCTTGGTCTGACAGTTCCGCTTACTACAGTAAGCGCGTCAGCACCAACGACAATTAAGTTATCTATTTGGGGAAATGATGCTAGGAAAACTACATTTGAAGAACTTGTGAAACCATTCGAAGAGGCTAACAATGCTAAAGTAGAAGTTGTATTAGTACCATTTGCAGAGTATATGCAAAAGATATCAATTCAGCTAGCATCACGAACAGCTCCAGATGTAATTTGGCTGGCTGAAAAAATGATACCTCAGTTTATCGCTAGTGGAGAACTGATAGATCTTGCACCCTATGTTAAATCTGATGCAGAATACGATTTTGCTGATTTCTTTCCAACCACATTGACTCTATTCACGCAAAACGATACGGTATACGGCATTCCTTTTTCTTTCGGACCACGTGTCATTTTCTATAACAAAACCTTGTTTTTAGAAAAGGGATTAAAAACACCCACTGAACTGTTCAAAGAAGGAAATTGGACGTTAGAAGAGTTTTATAAGAGCGCAAAAGAGTTAACAGATCCTTCAAAAGGCATTTATGGCATGAAATTACAAGGAGCAACAGAGCCTACGGCTTACACTAACTCTCTTTATGACATTGTCTTAGCTAATGATGCTGATTACTTCAACAGCGAAATGACGGAATTCACTCTTGATAGCCCAGGGGGTATCAAAAGTATGCAGGAATTTTACGATGCACTATTTGTGGACGAAAGCCATGTGAAACCTGGCGATCAGACGCAGTTTGAAACAGGAAAAATAGCACTTGCTCGTGATACTTTTAGTTATGCAGCAAACTTGCGTGGCGGCAAGGTTGACTTTGAGTGGGATATAATCGGCGCACCAAAGGGACCTAAGGCTGATGCTAAGATCACAACTGGATTTGCAGGTTATCATGTAGTAAAAGGACCTAACGAAGAATTGGCAGTTGAACTGGTTAAATATTTGACAAGCAAAGAAATTTCCACTAAGCTAGTTTCGACTTTCCCGTCTCCCAGACGTTCTGTCCTTAATTCTGATGAATTCCTTAACCAACCAGAAGGTCTTCCCTGCGTTGAAAGCGTAAAACTGGCTTTTGTAGATGCTATTGAAGATCCTGGTGTTGTATCATACCCTGCACATGAAAATTACCAAAAAATAGAGGTTGAAATCAACAAGCTATTTGAAATGATGTTTACAAAAGAATACACTCCGGAGCAAATCGTAAAAATGATGAAAGAGAAAGTCGATCCCTTACTCAAGTAGTTTCTCTTAGGGCGAGGTCGCCATCCATATTGGCGACCTTGTCCATAATAGTAACGGGATTACAAATGGTTTTTATTACACAATAACTCTGTAATAAGAGTTATTTGCATAGGATAGAGATATGATAAACAAATTTTACACAAAGAAAAAATCAAAACATAAACAAAGCCCTCTGCAAAGAAATGACCGCTTCTGGGGTTATGCGTTTATTATGCCCATGTTAATTGGATATTCGCTGTTTGTGTTAGCTCCAGTTGTTGCGACCTTTTTTATCGGTTTAACGGATTGGTCGTTAATAAGGGCACCAGAGTTTATAGGGTTTGAGAATTTTAAGTCTTTAGTAACCGATGAAGATTTTATAGCCTCAGTTATTAATACATTATATTTTACAGTGTTATTACTACCGTCAAATCTTATTTTGTGCCTTGCCTTAGCATCTCTACTTAAGGATAAATTTCCTGGTGTTGGTTTCTTCCGCACTGCAATCTTTACACCTGTGGTAACCTCTGTCGTTGTATGGGGAATTATTTGGAAATATATTCTTCAGACTGATAATGGAATTATTAATGTTTTACTTAGGATGATGGGAGTAAAAGGACCTCAATGGTTATTCAACACATCACTAGCAATTCCTGTCGTTGCGTTTGTTACCCTTATTAAAGGACTTGGTATGAATATGGTAATACTTATTAGCGCTATGAATGACGTACCGGAAATGTACTATGAAGCAGCAAATCTTGATGGTGCAAATAAGTGGCGTCAATTCCGTTCAGTTACATTACCCCTAATTGCACCCACTATTTTTCTAGTAATTATTATGACGGTCATAGGATCCCTAAAGGTTTTTGGACAAATTTATAATCTGACAGGAGGAGGACCGGGGAATAGTTCTTATGTATTAGTTTATTATATTTATCAGCAAGCATTCCAGTATTATGAATTTGGTTATGCCTCATCTGTGTCTGCCATACTATTTATAATAATCCTTGTACTTACACTTGTACAATGGAATGTTCGTAAGAGGTGGGTTTATCATGAAGTATAATATGCAAAAAACAGAACGTTCTAAAAAGATAGCATGGAAGATTGTAAAATACACGATTTGTATTTTGGTTTCGGTTATCATGTTGGCACCTTTTTACTGGATGATAACAACATCCCTGAAGGAATACTCAAAAGTTCTGGAGTTTCCACCCCAATTCTTTCCCAACCCTGTCATTTTTCAGAATTATATTGATTTGTTTCGCATGCAACCATTTGGTTTATATCTTTGGAACAGCATATATACCGCTTCAATTGTTACACTAAGCGTTGTGTTTTTCGCTTCGATAGCAGGATATGCATTTGCAAAACTGAGATTTGCAGGAAATAACATTCTTTTTCTTATAATTTTGAGCGGCATGATGATGCCGGTAGAGATTACAACCATTCCGCTTTTCATTGCATTATCGAAGCTGCAGTTGGTAGATACTCATTTCCCTCTCATTGTTCCGCAAATATTTGGTTACGGGGGAGCTTTCGGGGTTTTCCTGATGAGACAGTTTTATATTACTGTCCCTGATGAGTTGATTGAAGCAGGAAAAATTGATGGATGCAGCCAGCCAAGGATTTTTTACAATATTGTACTTCCAATGTCAACATCAACCATAGCAACCCTTGTGATTTTTACCTTTCTACAAAACTGGAATGAATTTTTTGTACCTTTAATCTTTCTGAGTAATAGTAGATTATTCACAATCCCGCTCGCCTTGTCCTTATTTACTACTGAAAGCGGTGTACAGTGGCATCTTATTATGGCAGCGGCATCTGTAGCAACAGTTCCTGTGCTTATTGTGTTCTTTTTTTCACAACGCAAGTTTATTGAAAGCCTCGCCATGTCCGGTTTAAAATGAGTATTTATTAAGTAAACATATAGAATAATCAACAAGAAACAAGGAGTTACTATGAACAATATTTTCGATCTAAACGGTCGTACGGCACTCATTACAGGTTCAAGTAGAGGAATAGGTCGCTCGTTAGCCATAGGCTTTGCTAATGCAGGATGTGATGTCATCATTCACAGCTATGATAGTTCAAAAAAAGCTAATGATACAGTTAAAGAAATAAAAAACAAAGGGCGAAAATCATTTTATATTAGCCAAGATTTAAGCACAACAGATTGTGCAGAAAAGATATGGCAAAAATTACTTGAAAAAATTAGCGGCATTGACATCCTTGTTCTTAATGCGTCCCAGCAAATATCCCAAAAATGGGAGCAAATATCTGTAGAAGATTTCAATTCGCAAATGAACATAAACGTCCGCTCTTCTATGTTGCTAATACAAAAAGCAGTTGTTCATATGCAAAAAACAGGTTGGGGACGCATATTAACTGTGGGTAGTGTACAAGAAAGAAAACCACATCCGGACATGCTTGTTTACTCTGCTTCAAAAGCCGCACAAACTTTAATGATCCTTTCTCTAGCAACCCAGCTGGCACCATATGGAATAACAATTAATAATCTAGCGCCTGGAGTAATTATGACAGATAGAAACAAAGATGCCTTTGCTGACGAACAGTATAGAGAAAAAGTAACCAAATCCATCCCAATTGGTTATTGGGGTATGCCTGAGGATTGCGTTGGTGCAGCTCTTTTGCTATGCTCAGATGCAGGTCGTTATATAACCGGACAAAGTCTCTTCGTAGACGGAGGAAAGTCACTTTAGACATTAATTAATACTATAAGTATACGCAACTTATGTTGTGTTAAATTTAGGAGGAACTCTTATGGAATATACTAGAAATTCATATCCATCAGACCTACGAATAACTGACATGCGATTTGTGGATATAGTTGGTGCACCGAAACGTGTAACACTAATTAAAATTCTTACAAACCAAGGCATTGAAGGCTATGGCGAGGTACGAGATGGCAGTAGTAAAAATTATGCTTTGATGCTTAAGAGCCGAATAATTGGAGAAAACCCATGTAATGTTGATCGGATCTTTAATAAAATTAAGCAATTCGGCGGACATTCTCGTCAGGGTGGAGGGGTTAGTGGGATTGAAATCGCGCTATGGGACCTGGCGGGAAAAGCTTGGGGTGTCCCTCTTTATCAGATGTTAGGCGGTAAATATCGCGATGAAGTGAGAATGTACTGTGATACTGATGTTGAGGGGCGACATGGCGGAAAAGAAATGGGAGAAGCTCTCAAAAAACGAATGGAAATGGGTTTCACATTTCTTAAAATGGATTTGGGTATTGGACAGATTGTTGAAGATGAAGGAACGCTGAGTGCACCTCTTGGTTATTTAGAGGAAATGAAGAGGTATGCATCACATATTCTTAATGTACAGGGCGGATCAGTCACCGCTGACATGGTAAAACATCAAAAAAGTTATCAGATTGTAACAACTCCTCACAGCATGACAGGGGTTCAGATTACAGAAAAGGGATTAGATAAATTAGAGCAGTACATGGCTGAGGTTCGCGACGTTATTGGATATGAAGTTCCATTGGCAATAGATCATATTGGACACATAGGAGTCGAATCCGCCATACGTTTCTGCCAAAGAATGGAAAAGTATAATATCGCATGGGTTGAAGATTTGGTTCCTTGGATTTATCCAGACCAACTTGTTCGTGTTCGTGCTTCAACTACCATTCCTATATGTACAGGAGAAGATATCTATTTGAAGGAAGGTTTTCAACGTTTAATGGAGCAAGAATGTGTATCCATTATCCATCCGGATATTCTCACCTGCGGTGGAGCACTAGAGCTGAAAAAGATAAGCGATTTAGCGACTGAGTATGGCGTAGCAATGGCTATTCATATGGCAGAAAGCCCTGTTGCTTGCATGGCTGCTGTACATACCGCTGCAGCTGCACAGCATGTTCTAGCAGTAGAATATCATAGTGTGGATGTACCTTGGTGGGATGATATGGTCATAGGGTTACCCAAGCCACTCATTCAAGACGGTTTTATTAAAGTGCCCGATGCGCCGGGTCTTGGTATTGAGGCATTGAATGATGAAGTGCTTTGCCAACACATTAACCCTGATATTCCTGGAATATGGGAAAACACTGACAAATGGAATAGAGAATTTTCCAATGACCGAATATGGAGTTAGGAGGATAAAATGCAGTTTGGAAACAAAGACGATGTAATGTCCATTACCCCTTTGTGGAAGGGAGAACGTTTTGAAGATGGTCGGCCCAAAGTTCCGGATAAATACTTAGACAAATTGAGTGAAATGACATTGGAGGAGCTTTGGAAACCCATCTATGTTAAAGGTTATGAAAATCAATTTATTGCAATTCAAGCCTTACATCCTGAGTTTAAGGAAGATGGAACTGTCAACAAAAAGATGGTCGGCCGCGCGGTAACGGCAATATATGCGCCCTCAAGACCAGATTATCATCAAGCAATGATGGAAATTGCAAAAGCTCAGGGATTTAATGGGACTCCAAACCAATGGGTTATTGACAGACTAGTCAATCGAGATGTGATTGTCATTGATATGTATGACAAGGTTTTTAAGGGAACATTTCTTGGTGGGAACCTAACCACTGCCCTTAAAACGCACACTGTGAACGGTGGCGCTGTGGTTTGGGGAGGTATTCGTGATATCGAACAAATGCGCCTGGTGCCTGAAGTTCAAGTATATTATCGTGGAATAGACCCGACCCCAATAAGGGATTTTGTACTGACAGGCTTGAATGTCCCCGCACGTATAGGAACAGGTAGAGAGGCTGCTATTTGCTTGCCCGGAGATGTGGTATATGGCTGTAGCGGTGGAGTATTGTTTATTCCTCCTCATTTGGTGATTGAAGTAGTAGACAGTGGAGAAAAAACGCAGATAAAAGATCTATTTGGCTTTGAAATGATAGCAGCCAATAAATTTACGACAGCACAGATAGATCAACACATTTGGACAGTAGAAATGTTAGATCAGTTAGTAGAGTTTATCAAAAACGATTCAAGAGGAGAACCTTATCGTAACATTGATTGGACAGAAGAATACTCTTTGGCTGAAAACATTACTCCAGATAATATGCAGTCGGCGCTTTAAAAATGCTTGTTAATTGTATAAAGCCCATTATGATAAACTTGAGGTGTTTTGGCAAAAACAAATAATTGTTTGAGGAACATTATGCTTTCAACGATGTTATTTCAAGAGTAAAATAAAAACCATAAATGAAATAACTAACTAGGTATGACGTAAATATTTTCTCATGGGGGTATCCCTTTAAGTTTACAACAATATGGAGGTAAGAGTATGTCAAAAGTTCTCGAAAAATTATCTCTTGCAGGCATTATCCCTGTTATAAAAATAGAAGATGCAAATGATGCTGTTCCTTTATGTAAAGCACTTCAAAATGGTGGCCTACCGGTAGCGGAGATAACCTTTCGTACCGGTGCGGCGGAACAAGCGATTCGTAATATTAATAAAGAACTGCCTAACATATTATTGGGTGCAGGAACTGTATTGAGCGTTGAGCAAGTCGATAGAGCGGTAGCTGCAGGGGCTAAATATATTGTTAGCCCCGGACTTAACCCTAAAACAGTAAAACATTGCCAGAAGCTAAATGTTCCAATTGTTGCAGGCTGCGCTAACCCGTCAGACTTGGAGCTTGCCATTGAACTAGGTCTTGAAACTGTAAAGTTTTTTCCGGCAGAAGCTTTAGGTGGTATTAAAACCATAAAAGCTATAAGCGCTCCTTTTCCACAGATTCGATTTATACCAACAGGTGGTATCAATGATAAGAACTTGTTGGAATACCTAAATTTTGATCGTGTTGTAGCTTGTGGTGGGAGTTGGATGGTGCCTAGTAATCTGATTGCAAATAAAGACTGGAATAGGATTGAGGAATTAACAAGTGCAGCTGTAAATCTAATGTTAGGGTTGGAATTGTGTCATATCGGTATAAATTCTGGAACGCAGGAACAGGCATATCAAGATGCTCAAACTTTAGCGAACTTAATGGACATATCAATAATAGAGCATGAAAAGTCGTTCACTATAGGTAAAAGCTTTGAACTTATGAAAACAAAAGGTCGTGGCGAAAAAGGTAATTTAGCTATCTTTTGCAATGATGTTAATTGCGCTGTTTGGCATCTTGCCCAAAAAGGCTTTACTTTTGATGAAACAACTCGTGTTGTTAAAGGCAGTAAAACTATATCCATATATCTTAAACAAGAAGTCGCGGGCTTTGCTATCTATCTATTGAGAAAATAGGAAAGGAATTATTATGACAAAATTTATTACTTTTGGTGAAATAATGTTGAGATTAAAATCTCCCGGTTTTGAGAGGCTAATGCAATCGCCTTCACTTGAAGCGACTTTTGGCGGCGGAGAAGCAAATGTCGCTGTAAGTCTAGCTAACTATGGTCAATATGTTCGATATGTTACGGTGCTACCAGATAATGATATTGGTACAGCCTGTATAAGAGAATTGCGTGGTTTTGGATTAGATGTTTCTCATGTTGTACGCTCAAACGGACGAATGGGTATTTATTATCTTGAAACAGGAGCATGTCAGCGGGCATCAAAAGTTATTTATGATCGTGATCATTCGGCTATCTGTCTTGCTGAGCCGGGAGATATAAATTGGGACAGCGTCTTTGAAGGTATGGACTGGTTTCATGTTACAGGAATAACACCTGCTGTTTCGAAAGGACTGGCTGATTTAACTTTAGAAGCAGTAAAAACTGCCAAGAAAAAAGGAATTCATGTTTCCTGCGATTTAAACTATCGAAAGAAGCTCTGGAAATGGGGACGAAGCACAGTTGAGATAATGACAGAACTATGTAATTATGTAGACACTATTATTGCCAATGAAGAAGATGTACAAATGTCCTTAGGTATACACGCAGATAAAACGGGCGATGTTGAAAGCGGAGAACTTGATGTGCTACAGTATCGTGAACTGGCTAAGTTGGTTAAGGATAAGTTTCCTGATATTACTCGTATTTGTATAACTCTTAGAGAATCTCTCTCAGCGGATCAAAACAACTGGTCTGCATGTATGTATGATGGAAATGAATTTTTTGTGTCAAAGAAGTACAATATGTTAGATATTGTAGATAGGGTGGGCGGAGGCGATAGTTTTTCAGCAGGAATTATCTATGGTGTGAACGCCTATGCAAACCCACAAGAAGCGTTAGAGTTTGCTGTAGCTGCATCTTGCCTTAAGCACTCAATACCCGGGGACTTTAATCGCGTTAGCGTTAGTGAGGTGGAGAATCTAATGAGAGGAGCAGGGTCTGGTAGGGTTGTGAGATGATTACATGTAATAGATAATTGGATAACTTGTCGAAGAAATTTGTGGTTTATAGGGCTGTTGAGCGATATAATATTGGTCAGCGTTCATGAATACGAGAGTAATATATTTTCAGAACTTCTCATGTACAGCATTACATATTGAATAAGAGAAACAGAACATTGTCAATTATATATAGTTATATAAATTAGCCAGAACTCTGTTTCACCAACATGCTATTATGATTATAAATATTCCGAGTGAAATGTTTGAAAGTGTGTATTTGACATAGGCTTATACACCTGATTATGAGGTGATTATTGTTATGGAAAAATAATTCGCAAAAAATTATATCAAGGTTATTCTTGATAAGGTACTGCTTAAAGTAAAGATAGAAGTTGCCAACATAATACTATTTCGTTTGAACGTGAAAAATAGAGCATCGTCAATAAGGGAGAAAGCCATGCTTTTTGAAGATTACGATTTTACAATAACTGATATAATAAACATTGTGAATATAAGAACAGATGCCATGTGGTCTCTTAAGAATCTTAAAACCCCGAATCATTGGATATTATCGTTTGTTGTTGATGGACAATGTTTATATTCATGGAAAGAACAGGAGTTTTTATTAGACAAAGGCGATTTGATTTTTTTTCAGAAAGGTTTTTCAAGGTCGGCAAAAAGTTCTCCAGATAATCCTTGGCAGTTCATAGTGGTGAAATTCAAGTTGGTATGCAATAATAGAGCAACTGAGCACGCCCTTAATGAAATTCCAAATATTATTCGAAATGGGTTTGTTCATTCTCAACAGAGTTTTATTCAAATGGAAAAACAATGGAGAGGTCGATATCCAGGTTATATCCTAAAATGCAAGAGCATTCTTTATGATATAATTTACTCAATTATGTTAAAGTCTGGTATTTTTTATGACACGGATCTTCCTCATAAAGACAAACTAATACGTGTATTAAACATAATCAGTGAGAATAAATCTGCAAATATTCCTGTAAATGAGCTGGCATATGAGTCGGAACTAAGTCCATCCTATTTTCGATTGCTTTTTAAGAATTTTACTGGATACTCCCCCTTGCAGTATCAAAATTACATTAGAATGAAAAGAGCGCAAGACCTGTTAAGCACTGGATCATTTACAGTTACGGAAGTTGCCAATATGATAGGCATAAATGATGTTTACTATTTTAGCAGATTGTTTAAAAGCACAACAGGCATGCCGCCCTCGAAGTGCATATAAAAGCATACAATGCGCCAATTATACCATGAAATGCGGTTGTTATTTGTTTAGATAAAGTTAATTTGTGCAAATAAAAGTTGGTTTGTACATTGTATAATTAGCAAAATAGTATATAATGGATCTTGAAAAAACACAATATCTACTAATGGTATGTAGAAAAGGAGGATATCATGAGACTGATACAAAAAGTAATGCTTCTGTTACTGTGCTTGGCTATGACCATTTCTTTATCCTGTCAGACAGTACTCGCTGAAAAGCAATTAGACATTAAAGGCGAGATTGTTGTCTGGTATGCTGGAGCTTCGGAATCTCGTGTTGAATTGTATCAATGGGCAAAAGAAAAAATAGAAGCCGAGTATCCTGGTACAACTGTTACACTGGAAGTCATACCCATGGCGGAACTGGCATCCAGACAAATGACAGCCTGTCAAAGCAACATGGGTCCAGACGTTATGAGTCAACCAATTGCTGCTACAAATGGCTTTATGAAGCTTGGGTTACTTGAGCCAGTTAATGAGTTGATGCAACGTTTAGACCGTAATTTATTGGAAGAATTTAATCCTGATTTCTTCGAGCTTATGCGCGAGGGAGATACTCTATATGGAGTTCCACAAAGCAGAACAGCATTGGCATTAGTATATAATAAAGCTATGTTTGAAGAAGCAGGATTGACAGAACCGCCGAAAAATTGGAATGAAGTACAAGAATATGCAAAACAATTAACCAAAAAGGATAATGAAGGTAATACTGTTGTATATGGCTTAGGATTACCAGGAACGAGTGGTAGTCATATATGGTATAGAATTATTCCTGAAATCTGGGGTGCGGGAGGAGACATTTGTAACTCCGAAATGACTCAAGCGACACTAGATAGTGAAGCCACAAAAAAAGCATTAGAGTATTATAAGAGTTTTTATGAAAATGGTACTGCCCCTAGGAGTATGGTAGAAAATGATCAAACTGCAACCAGTCAAATGTTTGCTTCTGGTGCGGTTGCAATGACTATTGAAAATGTTACATGGATTCGCAATAATGTTGTTCGTGAAAATTTATTTGATGTTGGAGTAGCACTATATCCTGGTATGAATGGAACCAATGTTGCTGGACTGGGTGGATGGAATGCATGTATTCCTTCTTCTGCAAAAAACAAAGAAGGTGCCGCTGTATTTATTGATCTTATAACCTCAAAGGAAGGAATGGAACAGCAATTATTAATGCCTGCATTAACTGAGGTACTTGAAGCGGGTGACTGGACGGATGATTTCTATGGTCCCTACAGTAAAATGCTAGCAGAATATAGTAGAGACTTCCCTGCCTTTGAAAATGCTGCAGCTGCACAAACAGTAATAATGAATATGGTTCAATCCATTTTGACTGATAGTGCAGATATTAGCAGTGCTATCGCTTCGGCAAATGTGGAAATACAAGAACTTTTGGATCAACAGAACGTTGAATGATTTGATGACATATTAACATCAAAAACCTATGCCACCCCTACAAATCTGTAGGGGTGGCTCATAAAAGGATTAGAAGGTGATATTAATTGTTTACACGATTACTACAGGCATTAAAAAAGGAACGTGTAATCTACTATTTTATTCCAGCAGCAATTGTATTAAGTTCACTGGCTGTTTATCCATTATTAAACAATTTATGGCTGAGTTTACATACAAAAACTGGTAAACCAAGTATTGCAAACTATTCCCGTTTATTTAAGGATAAATGGTTTTGGAATTCCATAGCGGTAACAGGAAAATGGATGCTTTTATCTGTAACCGGAGAACTATTGGTCGGATTGATTCTATCAAACCTGATAAATCTTAGACTTAAAGGAACCAAACTATTTAGAACCATCTTGATGATACCTTGGATGACCCCTATGATTGCTGTTTGTACGATATGGGCTTGGATGTATAATGGTGACTTTGGTATATTAAACTATGGGATAAATCAACTGTTTGGTACGAATATTCTTTTTCTTAGTAAACCTCAAACCGCAATAGTTTGGTTATCTGTTGTTTATATTTGGAAACGCTCATCTTTCAATATGTTAATGTATCTGAGTGGACTTCAAGGGATTTCCGATGATATATATGATGCTTGCAAAGTCGATGGAGCTCCATGGTATACGCAACTTTTTAAGATTACACTTCCTCTAATATTCCCTATAATTAGGTCGGTACTCCTAATTTCTATTATCACAGCAATAAATCAGTTTACTATACCATATTCAATAACCAGAGGTGGACCAAGTAGAAGTACAGAATTAATACAAATGTATATCTACAATACAGGTATTGCCGGGTTTCAGTATAATTATGGTGCTACTGCATCAACTGTTTTTATTGCAATTGTTTTGTGTTTGGCGGTTGTTTATATTTTTGTTACCGATAAGGCAGAGGAGGATATCTATTAATGAAAAGAGTTAAATGGTTAAGAAATGTTTTTGCTTATGCTCTCCTTGCTGTGTTTTTGTTAGCGGCTCTTTTTCCTTATTACTGGATGATTACAAGTGCAGTGCGGGATCAAGCTGATTTGTTTGCAATACCGCCCAAACTTTTTTCTTCCAGTGTTTCATTTGATAATTTTACATATGTATTACAAAAGACACGTATACCAAACTATATGTTAAACTCTATAATCACTGCATCTCTTGCAACATTCATGTGTATGGTAGTTTCTTTGCCTGCAGGATATGCATTGGCAAGATTTTCATTTAAAGGACGTAACTTACTATCGTCAAGCATAATTCTTTTTAAGCTTCTACCACAATCCGCAGCGTTAATACCTTTGTTTATTGTAATCGGTAAATTGCGCATGATGGACACGCATTTTGGGCTTTCTTATGTTCATCTTTTTTCCATGGTTCCCTTTGCAATATGGATGTCAAGAGGTTTCTTTAAAACTGTTCCTGTAGCTATAGAGGAAGCAGCGCTCATCGATGGGTGCAATAAACCCCAAGCAATATTAAGAGTTGTTCTGCCAATAACAGGTCCAGGACTATTCTCAGTTGGAGTTTATGCGTTTATGCTTTCTTGGGAAGAGTTTATTTTTTCGTACACTTTTACTTCATCACGGGCAAAGCCGGTTTCTGTCGGAATTGCGCTCTTTTTAGGAGAAGATGCCAATCTTTGGGGGGCAGTAATGGCTTCAGCAATTCTAATGGGCTTTCCGGTTTTGTTGGTGTTTTTCCTTCTTCAAGATCATTTTATCAAGGGAATTGTTGATGGAGCAATAAAAGGATAGAAAAATGAGTTCTGATGATCTAAACAAATATATGTAGTGTAGAAACGCAAAAATAATGTTTGGTCTTAGCTTACTGAAAAATATCTGGTTTTTGTTAACTAATCATAATTACTAGAAAGGATAAAAAATGAATAACATTTTTCAGATAATGAAAACCGGGGCTGGTCGATATATTCAAGGAGTGGATGCCATTAATATAGTAGGTGAAGAGTTAAAAAGACTTGGTTATGAAAGAATAGGAATTATTACTGGAAACAGGGCTTTTCTTGCAGTTCAAGATGGATTATTAAAAGGATTGGAAAATTCCAATCTGCATTATTCCGTGAATTTTTATTCAGGATACTGTACAGTCGTTGACATTGTAAACGGCATTGATTGGGTAAATAAAAACATTTTTGACTGTCTATTAGGAGTGGGTGGTGGGAAAGCTTTAGACTATTGTAAAGCAATTGGGGCACAGGTAAGAATACCCGTTTTTATGTTACCTACGATTGCTGCAACGTGCGCTGCCTTTGCGCCGCTATCGGTAATATACGATGAAAGAGGATGTCAACAAAAAATTCTGTTTCATGACGATAGTTTGGCAGGTGTCTTTGTTGATGTAAAGGTTATTGCCAATGCTCCTAGTCGTTACCTTGCTGCGGGCATAGCAGATTCTTTCGCGAAATACTGCGAGTATACAAGCATGCTACCTTATGCTTCATTTAATGACATGAATTTGGGACGATATATTGGAGCAAGCCTAGCCAGCGTTAGTGATGAAATCTTATTTAAAAATGCTAATAAAGCCTATGAAGCAAATCAAGCAAATGAGGTTACTGAGGAATTTGAGAATGTAGTTACGTGCATAATTGGAATTACGGGAGTTGTTAGTGGATTCGGATCTTTCTCAAAACAGCCAGTATCAAGATTTGCACTAGCACACGGGCTCAATGAAATGGTAAGAGGAAACCATATACCAGACCCCACCAAGTTTTTGCATGGTGAAATTGTGGGTGTTGGAATACTTGCTCAAAAAAGAGTGAACAATCAAGCTGAACAAAGTATTAAAAAGATGGAGAATCTGTTCAACGAATTGGGGTTACCAACAAGACTGTCAGAAATTGATATTAATTATAACGATTCTAAATTCGACGATTTTGTCAATGATTTAATCGTTCATTGCCACATTGACAAAGAAAACCATGAAAGGATTTATTCAGCGTTACAAGATATAAGATAAACAATGTTATTAATAATTATTTTGAAAAGTAGAGAAAAACGTTTATGAAAAACGCAAAAAGCAACAATAACGGTTCTAATCCATCAATGATTTTAACAGATTATTTGATTCCAAATATCAGTTCTCAATGGAGATTAGCAAAACAAGTTGGTGTAAACCACGCTACAGTTCGATTACCTGATGATGGGTCTTTTGATGTGACAAACCTTAGTCAAATGATGGCCTTATCAAATCTATATCTATCATATCAGATTAAACCTATCATTATTGAGCCGCTTCCAAATAGTCTTCACGACCATATTAAATGTGGTGATAATAAAAGAGATGAAAGTATTGAAAAAGTAATTAAAATGATTCCTATACTTGCGAAATGTGGTTATAGGGTGATATGTGTAAACTTTATGGCTAAAATAGGGTGGTTTAGAACTAGTACGATGATTGAAGAGCGTGGTGGTGCAAAAGTTACAGGTTTTAATATCGCAGATGCTCAAATAGACCCGTCTCTAGAAATTAGCGAGAAGGAGCTCTGGGATAACTTGTCATATTTTCTTAGAGCAGTTGTTCCAATTGCTGAAAAACATGATGTTTCAATAGCTTTACATCCGGATGATCCCCCTATCAAAAAACTAGGAAATATTAGTAGAATCCTTATAAGTAAAAATAATTTACAGAAGGCACTTGACATTTATCCAAGTAAAAACCTTGGGATAACCATGTGTCAGGCAACATTTGCTGCAATGGGTGAAGATGTTTGTGATTGTATTGAACACTTCGGATTCCAGGGAAAAATTAAATTCGTGCATTTTAGAGATATTAGAGGCACAAAAGAATGTTTTCATGAGACTTTCCATGATAACGGGATGACTGACATGGATTCCACGATAAAGCAATATAAAAAGATTGGTTATAAAGGGCCTATACGCGTTGATCATGTCCCTTCAATGGAAGGGGAAAAAAATGACAAACCAGGATATGAAACAATTGGACGTTTATATGCTATTGGCTATTTACGTGGATTATGTGAAGCAAACGGATATAATCTGGAATAAGATGGGAGTAAGCAATGAACATTTTTGTATGCGTAAAGCAGGTGCCGGCGACCAGTAAGGTAGAGGTTGACCCTGTTACGGGGGTACTGAAGCGCTTTAATTGCATAAAACGAATATGCTAATTACGCCAATTTCCTTAAAATAATCAGCAATACTTATCTCAGTTTAAATCAGCGCATAGATTGTAGTAAATTTTTTGATTTGGCAAAGCTTGGCGAAGGAAACATAGTGGCGCTATAGCGCCTTAACAAAGCAAAGATAAATCGGAAAAGGTGTGCAAGATAAAGCTGATTTTATCTGAGATAAGTATAAGTCATTACAAAATGATATAAAAAAGGAAAACCCTTGGCTATCAAGGATTTTCTACAATTTGTGGTGCGCCTTCAGGGATTCGAACCCGGGACGCCCTGATTAAGAGTCAGGTGCTCTACCAACTGAGCTAAAGGCGCAAAGTTGCCTCAAGCAACTTGCAGGGGCTATGTTACCACGCGAAAGCGGTATAAGTCAAGGGTTTGACTTTAATTTTTTTCGGTATTTTGCAAAGAAACTAAACACTAACTTTAATTTGTTTGGTAATTATCAATAAGTCAAACACTGACCTAAATTTGCTTTACGCTAAGGTAAAGCCCTATAATTATGCTCCGCATAAAAAGACTCACTTTTTTACAACCTAATAATAAGTGTTTTCAAAAAATATCTACTATGTACATATGTACTATTCGCGCTTACACACAATACCATGAAAGCTTACACATAGGTACTATATACGCAACAAGCCCTATACACGCTTGTGTACAGCGCTATTTAAGCAATCCCCTCAATAATGCTTTTCATTTCCCCCATCTTATTCTCCATATCTTCCACAAGCTTAAACTGGGTACGGGTGCGTATAAGGTTATGGTCGGGGCGATGTATTCTAAAATAGCTGTCGCCTTCAAGGTAGTCGGTAAGGAAGCGCATACCGCATTCAAGCGTCATAAGGTGCGCGCCCATGGGAAGGGTGGCAACCTCGATATCGTTTAGGGCTGTACGGCATTCTTTTAGAAAGCCCTTGGCGTAAGCCTCAAATAGTTCAAGGGACATACTGACTTTGCTTAAATCCTCCTCATCTTCAGCGGCGGTAGAGGCGCCAAAGCGAATGGAATCGCCAAAGTCATTAGCGGCGATGCCGGGCATTACGGTATCAAGATCTATAACGCAGAGAGGGTCGCGCGTTTTTGCGTCAAGCATTACATTATTAAGCTTGGTGTCGTTATGAGTAACGCGCAGTTTTAAATCGCCCTTATTAAGTAAATCCATAAGGAAAGAGCAGTTTTTCTCCTGTGATAGGGCAAAATCCATCTCCCTTTGGCAGGTTTTAGCGCGGTCCAGTTTGTCTTCCTTTATTGCTTTTTTAAGGTTATTAAAGCGCACGGGGGTATTGTGAAAATCCACTATGGTTTCATTAAGGCTGTTGGCATCAAAGCCGGAGAGCAGGTTCTGGAAATTGCCAAATGCAAGGGCGCTGGAGTAAAAATCTCTCTTGCTTTCTGCGCGTTCAAGGCAAAGGCTGTCAGTAACAAATATATACATGCGCCAGTATCCGTCCTCATCTTTAAGATAGCTGCCGCCTTCAAGCGGGGGAACTATGGTAAGCACGCGCCTTGGGTCCGGCAGCATTTCATATAGATATGCGCTAACTGAGGATATATTATGCATAAGCCCGGGTACGTCTTTAAACACGCGGTTATTTATCTTTTGCAAAATATACCATACACCCTTATCGGTTACCACAAGGTAGGTTTCGTTAATATGACCGTTGCCGTACCTCTCGCAGGAAACCGGAGTACCTTCCGTACTAAACTTGAAACATGCGTTGAACATTTAACTCTCCTTTTTTGCCCGCAACACGCAGGATTAATATAAAAGCTTACAAAATACCGCCCCTTGGCAATATTTTTACAAAAGTTGCTAAAACAACATTGCCCAGTACATTCTATCATAATATGTTGTTTTAACAAATTCAAGCTGTCCCCCTATGTCCTAGGTATTTAGGTTAGCCTTAAAGCAAAACTATTAGGAGGTATTTATGATAAGGCTGAATTACAGCAAGGGAGATTTTGAAAAGGCGCTAGATACCGCGCTTAAGCAGTTTTCGCCGCACAGACGAAGGCTTTCAAAGCTCGGCAGATATTACGAAGGCAGGCACGATATACTAATGCGTACAAAGCCGCAAGGTATGCCTAACAACAGGCTGCCGCACGGTTTTCCAAAATATATAGCGGAATTAAGCGCGGGCTATATGTATTCCACAGGACCTATTTACAGCATAAAGGGAGATGATGAAGGGCTTCAAAACATGCTTGCGCTTGAAGAAGCAAGCGCGGACGCTGCGCTAAACATGCGCATTGCATTATATCAAAGCGTGTACGGACAGGGGCTATCGCTATGCTGGCTTGATAACAAACTGCATATATCCTCGCTAGACCCAAGGAATGCATTTATAGCCTACGACGACACCGCAGCAAGAAAGCCGCTTTTCGGGGTGATACTATCATCAAGGGAAATGCGCGTGTACACTGATACCCATGTTTACATATACGAGGGAGTGAACAATAAAACCCCTAAAACTAAAGCGCCGCACGGCTTTAAGCGCCTGCCTATGGTTGCCTACGATAACGGTCCCTTTTTGCAGGGGGATTTTGAACATGTACTGCCGCTTGTTGACGCATACGATACCTTAGCTTCAGACAGACTTAACGACAGAGGGCAATTTGCGGACGCAATGCTCGTGCTTACAGGTATTATGGGTATAGACGAGAGCGATGATAATATATCCGCCGCGGCAAAACTAAGGCAGCAACGCACACTAACGCTTCCCGACAGCGATTCCAAGGCGGAGTGGCTAATAAAAAACGCAAACGAAAAGGATATAGACGTGCTTAGGAAGGCAATATCCGACGATATACACAAGTTCTCCATGACGCCGGATTTGGAGGACACCAGACTGCTTGGAATGTCATCCGGAATAGCAATACAGTACAAGCTGTTTTGCCTAAGGCAGAGAACCGCAATTAAAGAACGCTTTTTTATAAAAGGGCTTAAGGATAGAGCAAGACTGCTGTGTGATGTACTGGAAAGCAGGGGGCTAAAAGCGCCCGATGTGGACAAGATAAAAATAAGCTTCAAAAACAGGGAAGGAACGCTGACAAAAGAATAAGCCTTACCTTACTTTTTTTGACACCCAAACGTAAAAAAACGCATTAAGGATTAATTTGCCCGATAAGCTTGACAGCTTCGGGCGATTTTTTTATGCTATACACATACTAGAACATACGTTCTGTTAGGGGGTGTTATATGGATAATCCACAGCTTATTTTAAGCCTTAGCGGCATGAGCCGGGCAGAATGTGCATACAGGCTGCACATGAGCACTAGCAATTTCAACCTGAAAATGCGGCAGGGAACTCTATCTAAAAAAGAAATCAATAAAATTAAGAATTTCACAAAGGAGGCGTAGCATGACTACCGAAGAATATCTATCAAAGCCTGAAAAATACAGGCACCAAGCGCAGGTGTACTTAAAGCTCGCAAGGCATATGCACAGAAAGGGAAACTCCGCAGCATACGCCAATTACACAAAAAAACACGGCGAAGCTTTAAGAAAAAGCCATATATGGGAAACTAGGTTAAGGCAAGCAATAAGCAGCTTATCATGCGAAGATGAAAAAATGACGCTTGAGCTTAAATACCTGCAATGCATGACTCTTGATGAAATAGGCGAAATAATAGGCTACTCAAGGCGCCATGTACACAGGATACTTAAAAGAGGCAGGGAAAACCTTTTTAAAAGATGAAGTTTAGGGTTTTGTGCGTAAGGCTTATCTCAGTTTAAAGCAGCGCATAAATTGCATCGAATTTTTTGATTTGGCAAAGCTTAGCAAAGGAAACATAGCAGCGCTTAACAAAGAAAAAACAAATCGGAAAAGGCGCGCAAGATAAAGCTGATTTAGGCTGAGATAAGTATAATATAGTATATGCGAATAAACACAACACACATCTATATAAAAAACAATTAGTAAAGCCGCCGAGAACCATCAGGCGGCTTTACATAGTCCGGAGGTGCTACTTAAAGCTCAAGACAATAATGTAAGTAATGGAGTTGTGTCAAGGAGGCTTAACAAGACATTGCCTGTTAATTGTCATATAATGCCCTATAGAAACTGTATGTTAGAAAGCTGCTATGCAAGGCTTAATATAAATAATATGCTATATGTTTAAGCCACGCACAGGCTTTTTAAGTAAACTTGCGGCGCAGGGTTATATATATTCGAGGAGCTTACCACCTCGCCGCCTTGCTTTTGCAAAGCTCTTTTACACCCTGCGCCTATTTAATTTTTGTCCGGCGCTTGCGACGCCCCGCTGGAAATTTTTCATACTTATGAATGTGGCTTTGCCTTTAAGGTTCGGTAGCCCTACTGGGTTTCCGCATGGGCGAAACAAGCGCAAGTGCAGATGGGTTCCTCTATTTTAGCTAAGTACATCGCCCCCTTCCTCATATACTGACGCAGAAAGCAACATACAAAGTACCGCTAAGCGGCGTATAAGGCTCTGCTTTAGCCTTATTATGTTCTTTCTCTAAGTCATCTCCTGTTGCGATTTTATGATAGCACGGCAATGAAAATTTGTCAAGCTTTTTTCCTAATAATACAAGTTTTGTGTGTGAATCTTTTGCAGGTATTATATCTTTCAATCATTAACACTGGGCTGCTTTACAGCAGCTTTATCAATATCGCCATATGTTACATACCCATTTGACTTTTCTATTATTTTTTTAAGCCCTTCGGCTGTGTATGCAGGAGTGTTTTCATTTGGGAGTATTACAAATTTAAGGTTAAGGCGGAGATAATCGACGTCCTTTATTTTAAAGCGGGCAATTCCGCCGCTCACATGTTCTATAAGATTCTTTTTATCCGCAGGATAGGGGCTGCCCGCCTCAACATCTCTATAATAAGGGTCCATAATATAAATATATTTGTCATCTGCGCTTATAAGCAGAAAATAATGCCCAAATTTAGGTGCTATGGGGCTACGTTCCCCGCCTGATGAAGTAAAAATTATAGCTCCGTCATTAAGCGCAGCTACGCATTCGCCTATATCGTAAGTGGTAAAGTATTCAAGCTGATACAAATTGAGCAATGTACGCAAAAAACCGTGTGAGCGTCTGCCCTTCATGCCGTTATTATTATTGCCGGTGCACCAGTTACCTATAACTAGCGGGAAATATCTAAAATAATCCTCGTCCTTCTCTACTAAAAAGCGCACATCGTTTTTATGGCCGAAATCATTTGTTATGGAGCGTGTGTCTATTAAAAGCGGGCGTTTATGAAGCGATGATATATCGCTAAGTCTTTCTATGGGTACGGTATTTATTATTGCAAGCGATGCCGCGGTTATAACGCAGCCGGAATCGCCAAAGTATCTGCACTTGTCCTCTTCTTTTTCAGAGCATATAAGCTTATCCCACTCAGGAGAGTTTTGAGCCATATACACGAAGTTCCTGCCGTTTAAATGCACTATATCCGTATACGAATCCCTGCTTTTTAGCAGTTCTTCTTGGGTGATTTCCTCTGCATATACAAAGTTCAAAAGCAGCAGCAGTGAAATTACCATAGCTACACACCTATACCTCAATTACTTTACCTCTCCGCTATCATACTAAAATGCCGCAGCCCATGCGGTTTCACAGACTTTGGCATTGTATCATTAATTTATAAAAAGTACAAAAGCGGTTTGTATCCGCCCTTATAGTTAATAAGAACCGCTATAGTACATAAGCTATTCAACGCTTTGGTTTCCTGGAATATACTCCATAAGTAAGCTCTTGTATATAGTTTTCTGCGTAGGGGAAGTCCGCAGGTATGCTGTTTATCTCATGCTGTACATCATAGGGCAGGTTTATAAGTTCTATATCTATAGCGCCGTCTTCCACGCCCTCGCTTGCTGTAAGTATAGCGTACTGCACACGAACTATGCCGAGCGAATTGCCAATACTTCCAACGTTAAACAGCAGACCGCAGTTTAGTATGCGCAAGGCTTGCCTGTGTATATCCGCATAGCCTACTATGTTAAAATCCGGCTCAAAAAGGGCGGATAGCTTATCCTCCTGCGCCTGTATAAAAATCGGCGCTTCCATACTGGGTCTACCGTGCAAAAGGCGCAGCTTTTTACCTGCAATATACATGTGTTTTTCAACAGGGAAAGTTAGCAGTTGTTTAAGCCTTTTATCGCCAAGCTGATTAAAATAATATTCATCCGCGGCGTACACTCTGTTGCCAAGGTCTTCATCCCAGTTGCCTCGAAGTATAACACCGCAGTTTGCTACAGCCCAGTCAAAAGTATAGTCGGAGTAAGGTCCTTTACCCACTAAATCCCCAAGGCACCAAATGCCGTCTACACTTCGGCTTATTATATCCTTTTCAAATGCGGAAAGCGCGGTTTTATTGCCGTGCAAATCCGCAATAAGCGCTATCCGCATTGTTTAATTAGCCATTCAAAGGGACGCAAATGCACTTCGTACTTTTCAAACATGGATTCCGGGTGCCACTGCACGCCTATTATGGGTAAATCTTCTTTATATTCCACCGCTTCTATTATACCGTCCGGTGAATAAGCGCTTACCTTTAGGCTTTCCGCAAGCCTATTTATAGCCTGATGATGGCGAGAGTTTACATAAAACTCCTTCTCTTTAACTATATTATAAAACTTGCTGTCCGCTTCAACTGAAACTTTATGCACATCACCGTCCGCATTATCAAAAAGTGCGTGGTTTATGTCGGTTTTATATAAATCATCAATATCCTGATATAAATCCCCGCCTTCAAAGCAGTTAAGAAGCTGAATACCCCTGCATATGCATAGCGCGGGTTTTTTAGTTTTTTTAACATGTTCAAGCATGGCATACTCCTGCTTATCTCTAAGGAGCACAGGCTCATCAGCCTTGGGATGTGTTTCCTGCCCGAACCTTGACGCCTCAATATCCACCCCGCCGGTGAATATTACGCCGTCTACCAAGTTTATCATTTTAGTCCAAGCATTTTCATCATCAACAAGCGGCAAAATAATAGGCACGCCCCCTGCCTTTATAACCGCTTTTACATAGCCGTTAGGCACGTTAGACCTGCCTTTTTTACTGTCCCA
>DUQK01000020.1 GCA_012837835.1 Christensenellaceae bacterium
AGGATTTGCAAAAGTTCAAGCTGAACTAAGCGAAATGTTTGAAAAAACCGCTTCCCCCTAGGGGGAAGCAGCTGATGGCTTAACAATATTTACAAGATTGGTTACACAAAACTATTGACACTACCTAAGCATTCGTGGTATGATTTATATGTGTTTCACGTTGAAAATCTAACTTCTACAAAAAGAAAAGGAGTTTTATGAATCTAAAAGTCATTATAGTAGAAGATAATCCTTTGACCGTGCGTTCGTTGGTGGAAACGATTGACTGGTCTGCGTTGGGTTGCTATATTGCAGGAACAGCCTATGACGGAGAGTCGGGACGTAAACTCATATTGTCAGAAAAACCGGATATTCTTCTTACTGATATACGTATGCCTCAAAGTAATGGTTTAGAGATGTTGGAGGCGGTGCGTGACGAGGTATCGGAGTGCAAGGTCATTGTTATTACTGGTTATGAAGAGTTTCAATACGCGGTCATGGCTGTCAAGTTATCTGTGTTTGATTATTTACTTAAGCCCGTGGATAATGAGGAGGTTATACAGACAGTGGAACGTGCCGTGAGTGTAATACGTCAGGATAGGGAACTGGATTTTGCGCTTGTACAAGCGCAGACAGCACGTCGCAGGGCTAAGCTTTTATCATTGCTTGTCAATCCTGCTCAGCGTAAGCAGGATGTATCGACCATTCTTGATGGAATAGATATTCATTTTGAAGCTTATTATGTTATAACCATTCAAAAACCGAATGGCCGCATTTTTACTCAGGAAAACCTGAATCAGCTGAATAATATACTTTCCTCTACTTATAGGGTGACGGTTTTTTTGCTCTATGATACGATAATTGCATTGATGATGTTGGATGATAGATTGGAACGATGGAAAGAGGATTGTGAAATCATGATTGACAAAATTTGTGAATCCTCTATCGATACCTTGCGTATGGGTGTGAGCGAACTGAGTTATTCTTTACATACGCTCAATCAAGCCTATCACCAGTCTCGTGAAGCTTTGTGGAGCGCTGCCTTAGGTCAGCAAATGAACCATGCAGTATATTACTGTAAGGATGGTAGTCATATGTGTTTTGAGGCTGGAAGTGACGTTAATCGTCAGATAGATATGTTGGTTGCGCAATCAAACTTAAGTGATGATTTTGCTCATAAGGCTGCTGAGACTATTTATGCTCTAAGTGGTCAGCAGTTTAGTCGTCTGAGAGCAATGGTGGCACTGTACGCTATGGCGCTGTGCAACCGTCATAATATTCCATTCACTACAAAAATAGACACCGTAATGAGTGATTTGTGGGATGTTTCAGATTTGGAGGATACTAGATGTAGATTGGTAAACCTAAATCAGGCGCTGCGTGTACAGCAGTCAAGTTACTCTTTACTAACCCGTAGTGCGTTGCAATACATTAGCCTGCATGCAACTAAAGGTTTGCAATTAAGTGATGTGGCAGAAGAATTGCACGTTTCAACTAGCCATCTCTCTTCTATTATTCGTAAGGAGACAGGGATTACTTTCAATGAACATTTAACTGAGGGTAAAATGACTGTTGCCCGTGCCATGCTTAGTGATCCGCGTGTGTTGGTGGAGGAAATAGCCTACGCTGTCGGATATAAAAACTATATTTCTTTCTATAATGCGTTTAAGCGTACCCAGCATATGACGCCGACCGAATACCGTAACAAGTTGGCTTTGTCATGAGAACGTGGCGTAATCTTTCTTTTCGTATTAAAATGGTGCTGGTTTTTTCAGCGACGATAATTATTACGTTGATAATTGCCACCACGGTACATACGGTGCAGTTTTTTAGCTATTCCTATCACAATATGATGGGGTATATGCAGCTACTGACAGAGCAGACTCTGTTGAACTATGAGATAGAGATGGAGGCTATTGCTCAGCGGTTGATATCCCAGCTTATCAACCGCCAAATTCCCACCCATATGTACAAGCTGCTTCACTTCGAACAAGGTACAGAAAGATATTACCGTCAGGTTCGTGCACTCACAGACGCACTTAACCAGATGATAAATATACATAGTGGTTATGACAATGTGTATTTAAGGCTTACGAACGGACAGTCTTATAGCAATGCACATTTTGATAGTCATTTTGCTGTTGTAGCGGATGAGCTGCTAAGTCAGCACTATGGCGAAAAGGCCTATGGTGCTGCAAGCTGGATTCGTACAGAAGATGGAGAAATATACCTGCTTCGTGATGCATATAATCAGTTTCCATTCCAGTATGTAGGCAAGGTGGTTGTCAGAATACGATCTGCGGATCTGTCAAGTTTGACAGACTACAGCGATGACTTTGAGTCTGCTGTGGTTCTGCTTGATGAAGATGGTAAAGCCGTTGCAATGACAGGTGCAGCAGTTGAGGGAATGTTAGAGGGTGCTGAGATGGTTTATGCACAGAGCGCTTCCAGCTGGAAATTCAACCAGAATTATTCCGTAATCTATGTTAAGGGTGAAAACTGGACTGCAGTAGGACTAATGCCGCAATCTATTCCAAAGAGTATGCTCAGAAGCGCTATATATACCAGTTTGATAATAGCTCTAATATGTGCTGTTTTTGGCACTCTGTTAGTGGCGCTTGTTACCCGATCAATGACTCGGCGCATACAGCAGCTTGTACATTTTATGGATAAGGTTTCAGCGGGCAATCTGGATATGATTGTTCCGGTGGAAAGCCAGGATGAAATCGGTCAACTGTCTGTTCATTTTAACACTGTGGTAGGTAAGATAAGTGAACTGATGGTTCGCGTGGTAGAAGAGGCAAACCAAAAAAATCGCGCAGAGTACGAAATGTTAAAATATAAATATCACTCGCTCCAGTCTCAAATTAATCCACATTTCATATACAATGCGCTTGAGGTTGTAAACGCTTTGGGTAAGCTAAGCGGTCAACAACAGATTTGTGAGGTTGTGAGCAATATTTCAACCTTTTTTAGATACAATATGCGTAATATGCAAAAACATTTTATAACCGTACAAGAGGAATTTGAAAGTCTAAAACAGTATGCGAGCATTTATTGTCACATATATGGCGATATTCTTTCTACACCATTTACAATTGAGAGTAATGTACAACAGGCGTTGATTCCCACAATGATTCTTCAACCCATACTGGAAAACGCGCTGACACATGGCATTAGTGCAGAAAAGGCTGTGGTATCGCTCAAGGCATTTATGGCGGAGAGTGGGCAGCTCTGTTTACAGGTCAGGGACAATGGTCAGGGGATTGCACCTGAGGTTATTGAGCGGATTTCCAACGGAGAAAACGAAGTGTCCGCCGAAAATACTCACGCCAAATCTAGTGTGGGTATGCGTAATGTTTATGATCGTCTCAAGCTTATATATGGTGAACATATGATTTTTGATGTTAAAAGTCGATTGAACGAAGGTACCCTAGTGTCAATTATAGTTCCCCTAATCTTTGATGAAAAAGAACTAAATCTGTAGCTAACTGGCTTTTATTCTATGAACCCAGATTCTCTTGCCCAGTTCGGCCAACCGATACGTTTATTGCCGGTGTGGACCCAACGAACCGCATTTATTAGAATCTGACGGACTTCTGATTGATAGTATACGGGATAAGTTTCGTGACCGGAAGAAAAATAAAATATTCGACCCAAGCCGCGGTACCAGCAGCATCCGCTGCGCAGCACTTCTCCGCCCTGTGAAGTGGTAAGGAACACTTGTTCATCAGGCTGAGGGATTTCAAAGTATTCGCCATAGGTTTCATCTTTTGGTATGATAAAGTATTCTTTCTCTAGACCCTGCGCAATGGGATGTGCCGGATTAACTGTCCATACGCGTTGCCATTCATCTGCTTCTCGCCATCGTAGGCATTGGGTGCGTGTGCCCATTAGACGGGAGAATATTTTACTTGCATGGGAGGAATGTAAAAGCAAAAGCCCCATGCCTTCAAGCACGCGTTTTTGCATAGCGGCAACACGGTCATCTGCAATATCACGCCAGTGTTTATGGCTAAAGTATACCAGAACATTTGTCCAATCGAGATCCTCATCAGTGAGGCCTTGGCCCGTGTCCTGCATAACTCGGGTGCGCACCAAAAAATCTGGCTGCGTAACAAACAGTTCACCTAGAGCGCCATGGATGCCATTAGGATAGATCCGTCTTTCTGCTTCCACAGCCTCGGGTAGAGGTTTGTTTTCATACCAAACTAAAACATTCATAGTTGTTCCACCTCCACCCAGCAGCGCTCACGCGAGGAGCGGATGCATGCTTCTACAAATGCCATGCCGTGGAAACCATCCTCGAAAGTGCAGTATGGAACTTCCTTGCTGCCAAAGGAACCGTCTATGATTGAGGAATAATATGCCTGTACGGAATTGCGCAAGGCATCCGACCATCCCATTACATGCCCCATAGGGGTTGTTACATAGGGTATAACCTCTTTTTGGCAGGTGCGAGAATTCATATATAAGGTTTCATATCCAATTCCCTTGCGACCAATGACAAGCCTATCCGGTTCCTCTTGTGCCCATTCCATACCATAGCCATCGCACCAAAGGTTGAGGCGAAGGTCGTTTTTGTGACCGTTGGCAGCTTTACTTACAACAAACTGTCCTGGTGTACCATCGGCAAAGCGAAGCATAATAAACGCCGTATCCTCAGTATTCATTTCATGTGTGTCACCCTGAGCATCCGTGCGGATGGGGAAATGTGTATGCAGGTCAGCCATTATTTCCTTGACGGGCTGACCTAAAACAAAGCAGGCGGTATCCACCCAATGAATACCGATATCGTTAATAGTGCGCGCAATGCCGGTATTGAGCATTTTTTTACTCCAGTCGGTTGCCTGCGATGCAGATTCTTGAAGATAGCAGCCAGTAACCATGAGCGGGCGTCCCGCCATGCCCTTTTGCAGACGTGCGCGCATTTCCTGTACAGCAGCATTCATACGGTACTGATGGTTGACACCTGCAGCTATGCCGCATTTGCTAGCCAGTAGCGTAATATCGCGGGCAGCAGCTGCGGAGATGCTAAGCGGCTTTTCGCTGTAAACATGTTTGCCACGTAGTATTGCTGCACGGTTGATCTCATCGTGTAGAGCATGTTGTGTGCAATTGTGAATGACATCGATTTCTGTATCATCAATCAGATCTTGCCAATTGGTATAGCTTTTGGGAACAGCCAATTGTTTGCAGACCAGCTCAACTGTAGCTGCCTTATGGTCACACAGGGCAACAACTTCCGCTTGAGGAACACGGCGTATTGCATCCACGTGCTGTGGTCCGATGAACCCTAAACCAATCACGCCTGCGCGTAGCTTTTTCATAATAATTCTCCTTTTCATTTTTAATATCATATAGTTAGAAGACGATTTCTTTACGTTGATATTATATATAAATCAGCACTGAGGATGCAATATATCAATCTATTGAATTTCTTTATTAATTTAATTTCTTTGCTTTAAAGCTTGCTTTTCTGGTGTTGTTTCAATATAATCACGGGCAATGAAATAGATTTAACAAGATTTCTAGAGGCTGCCCAATTTAAAAGTGTGGAAACGGACTTTATTGAAGAAAGAAGTGTTGCTTTGTGAATCCAATAGGTATTTATTATGCATTCCTAGCTACGAGCGATACGGTGGACTGGTGTGATTGTCTGGAGCGAGCTGCTCTAGCAAAGGCAGATATTTTGGAGGTGTCTGCACCTAAGCTGCATATGATTCCATCCGCTGAACGTAAGCATATTGTTGATTATGCAAGCGAATTAAACTTAGAACTTACAATGGCGTGTGCACTTAGGCAGGATGCAGATGTTTCATCTGCTGATACAGTAATACACCGTGCAGGGGTAGATTTACTCAAGCGTGATATCGACTTGGCTGCCGAAATGAACGTTGGAGTTATTGGAGGTATAATTACTGGCGTATCGAAGTGTTTTCCTGATGGTATTGAATATGAGAGAGAACAAGTGTTGGAAAATAGTGTACGCGGTCTTAAGGCGGTGGCGGAGCATGCGGGTGCATGTGGAGTTGTATTGGGACTAGAGGTAGCAAATCGTTTTGAAACCCCGCTAGTGAATACTGCACAGGAGGCACTGCGCGTAGTTGATGCGATTGATCATCCTTCAATTGGTGTGCATCTAGATACTTTTCATATGAATATAGAGGAGGCGAATTCCGCTAAAGCTATCCGTTTAGCAGGAAATAAGCTTGTCCATTTTCATGCATGCGAGAACAATCGTGCCTTGCCCGGTCAAGGGCAAATACCGTGGAATGAGATATTTACAGCGCTCAATGAAATTAATTATTCAGGCAGGATAGTTATAGAATCATTGTCGGGTCCTTATGGTACTGTAGCATCTAGACTCAATATATGGAGAAGACTAAGCGAAAATGCAGATGAAGAACTTGCACAATCTATCGCTATGCTTAGAAGAGGAATGGAGGCGAGTTAATGGCGTTTGAGAATTATTCTTTTATTGCGGGTTCCATGTGCCAGAGTGGCGACCGTTTTTTGCGTTCAGGCTATAAAGAGGAAACTCTTTCACTGCCTTACGTAATAAGTGAAATGGGTAGGCGTGGGGAAGCCCGTGGTGTAGAGTTACATCACCGTGGTAACGAAACGGATGCTGATCTAGCGATGTTAGAACAGACTATGGTTGAAGCTAAGCTACAGCTCACATTTTTAAACACCTGGACATATGGTGAGCGTAAGTGGCGGTTTGGATCGCTTTCCGCAGCGGATACGCAAGTGCGCCGAGAGGCGCTTGAGCGATGTAAACAGACGGTAGATGTGGCACGTAGGTTCAAGGCGCATGGTGTGAACTTGTGGCTGGGGCAGGATGGATTTGACTACGCTTTTCAGGTGGATTACCGTGCTCAATGGAAGGCGTTGGTAGAGAGTATTAAGGAACTCTGCGATTACTCAGAGGGTATGCCCATTAGCGTGGAGCCTAAACCTCGTGAGCCGCGCAACCGTTCCCTGATTGATAATGTTCAGACAGCATTGCTACTACGTTTGGAAAGCGGCTGTGACAATTTGGGCGTGACAATAGATACAGGTCATGTTATCTGTGGTGGACAGGGATTGGGCGGAAGCATTGAGGCTGTTATGCGTCATGGTTGTCTATACAACTTGCATTCCAATGATAATTATGGTCTTTGGGATGATGATTTGATTATAGGCTCCGTGCGCCTTATGGAACATTTAGAAACTTTTTACTTGATTAAAAAGTATAGATATGAGGGATTCATTTCTGTAGATATTTTTCCCTATCGTGAGGATGCGTTTGATGCGGTATGCGAAAGCATACGTATGATGCGCGCCTATGACGGTGTTATTGAAAAGCTGGGTGTAGAGAAGATAGATGCACTGATTGCCAAAGGTGATGTTCCGGCAACGCTTGCGGAAATACGAAAAGCAGTATTTATATCTTGAAAGTGTAGTCGCTTTTGTCTGTTCTAATTAATTAGCAAGGTGATATGAGATTTACAAGATTGATATGCGAGTAAACCTTTAGAGTGAAGTGTTTATTGATATCAATAGTGTTGAAATAAAATTGTATAGCATATTAGAGCTTTTAGAAATCGTAAGGTTTTCTATAATGTGTTGGCGTTGCCTCCAAAATACACTTTCAGTGAGCATGACAGTTTTTCTTTTTTATATAGTTTTATTTATACTTATATTTCATTAGAAAAAGGATGATTTTTTTGTGGTGATACTTATCAAGCAAATCGCCTTTTATAAATTGTTTTTACTTGTGTTTTTGTATAAGTTAATGTATCATAACGATGGAGATAAAATATTGTATTTAGTGGCGGAGGAGGGCAGCGGTGCTGATAGTAAGCAATAACCCCATGGTAGAGGCTGCTTTTGGCGACAGTTGCGTATTTATTGATGGCAGGGCTTTAGATGTGCTTATTTATGTGCGGGATATGCTGCATAAAGGGCATAAATTATTAAGCCACCCGCTTGCGGGTTCTGTTAAACCCTATGAAAGCCCTATACGTTCTGTATGCGTGAGCAAAGATAAGGGAGCATACGACATGCAGTCGATATTGCTTATGGAAAACGCTATAGATAGGTATAAAACCCTTCCTCAGAGGAACTTTATCGAAAACCATAACGAGGATTTTCAGCTCATAGATTTAAGCCTTATACAGTCTGCGGTGGAAAGCCGCTTTCAGGATAGAGATTATTTAACAACACAATCAGGAGGTGCGATGTATGAAACTTGAGCTTGGGTATATCCCAATAACAAACATAGAGTTTGCAGAGCGCTCATATGTAGAAGGCTCAACCCTATATGTATCAAAGGAAGAGTTAAGCGATGTACTATTGCAGGATGAAAACATATCAAGTGTTAGTTTTGCAATAGCTCTTCCGGGGGATAAAACCCGTATAACCCCCGTTAAAGATGTTATAGAACCGCGCGTTAAGGTAGAAGGTAAAGGCGGCATGTTCCCCGGCGTACTTAGCAAGGTAGATATAGTAGGCTCAGGCAGGACACATGTGCTTAAGGGTGCGGCGGTGGTTACAACAGGCAAAATAGTAGGTTTTCAAGAAGGCATAATAGATATGAGCGGTCCCGGGGCGGAATATACTCCTTTTTCTAAAACCTGCAATTTGGTGCTTGTAATAACCCCAAAGGAAGGCGTAGTACAGCACGAGCATGAGCATACTGTGCGTATGGCAGGGCTTAGGGCTGCCGCATACCTTGGCGAACTTGCAAGGGAGCTTGAACCTGAAACAATAGAAACTTATGAATTTTTGCCCCTGCTTGAAAGCATAGAGCGCTATCCTGATTTACCAAGAGTAGGCTATGTTAAAATGCTGCAAAGCCAAGGCTTGCTGCATGATACCTATGTATACGGCGTTGACGCTAAAAGGACTCTGCCCACGCTTATATCCCCAACCGAAGTTATGGACGGGGCTATAATATCCGGCAACTGCGTTTCCGCCTGCGATAAAAACCCAACATATGTACACCAGAATAACCCCATAGTGCATGATTTATTTAAGCGGCATGGCAAGGATTTAAACTTCTGCGCCATGATAATAACAAATGAAAATGTTTATTTGGCGGATAAGATACGCTCGTCCGACCGTACTGCGGAAATATGCGGCTACTTAAAGCTTGACGGCGTAATAATATCTGAAGAAGGCTTTGGCAACCCCGATACCGACCTTATGATGAACTGCCGCAAGATAAGCGATAAGGGCATTAAAACCGTTGTAATAACCGATGAATATGCGGGCAGGGACGGTTCTTCTCAATCCCTTGCCGATGCAGACCCTTCCTGCGACGCGCTGGTTACGGGCGGCAACGCAAATGAAGTTATTACACTGCCTAAGATGGATAAGGTAATAGGCACGGAGGCATATGTAGGCATAATAGCCGGCGGCTGGGATAAGAACAAGGCGGAAGATGGCACTATACAGGTAGAACTGCAAGCCATAACAGGCGCAACCAGCGAAGTCGGTTTTGGATATTTAAGCGCGCGCTAAGCGGAAAAGAGGTGTAAAAATGAGTGCATTTCGTATTGTTCATTACATAAACCAGTTCTTCGGTCAGATAGGCGGCGAAGAAATGGCGCATATTCCCCCCGAATATAGGGAGGGGAAAGTAGGTCCTGGGCTTGCGCTTGAAGCTAATTTCAAGGGTGAAGCCGTAATAGTCGGCACCGTAGTATGCGGGGATTCCTATTTCAACGAAAATATGGAAGAAGCAAAAGAAACAATACTTGCCATGGTTGAAAAGGCTAAGCCGGATTTATTTATAGCGGGTCCCGCGTTTAACGCCGGGCGCTATGGCGTTGCCTGTGGAGCTATGGCTGCGTATGTTAAAGAGAAACTAAACATACCTGTAGTTACAGGCATGTATATAGAAAACCCCGGCGCTGATATGTATAAGACTGATATATATATAATATCAACCCGTAACAGTGCAGCGGGTATGAGAGATGCTGCCAAGAAGATGGCGGCGCTTGCGCTTAAAATGCTTAAAAACGAAAAGATTGGCGCATCTTCCGAGGAAGACTATATCCCGCAGGGCAAGCGTGTAAACCTTTTTGAAAAGTTGCGCGGTTCAGAGCGTGCGGTAAACATGCTTTTGCAGAAACTGCAAGGTAAGCCATTCACCACAGAATACCCCATGCCCGATTTTGATAGAGTACCGCCAAACCCGCCTGTTGCGGATATTCAAAGAGCTAAAATTGCACTTGTTACAAGCGGGGGAATAGTGCCAAAGGGCAATCCAGACCATATAGAAAGCTCGAACGCTTCCAAATACGGCAGGTATGATATACATGGCGTTATGAACTTAACCAGCGATACATATGAAACCGCCCACGGCGGCTACGACCCTTCCTACGCTAATGCCGATGCTGATAGAGTAGTACCTCTTGATGTGCTTCGCGATTTTGAAATGGAAGGCAAAATAGGCTCCATATACGAATATTTCTTCAGCACCGTTGGAAACGGTACTGCTGTTAAGAGTGCCAAAGCTTATGCGGAGGATTTCAGCAAGGAGCTCATAAAAGAGAATGTTCAGGCTGTAATCCTCACCTCCACGTGAGGGACGTGCACACGTTGCGGCGCAACGATGGTAAAAGAAATAGAGCGTGCAGGCATACCTGTAGTACATATCTGCACCATAACCCCAATATCGCTCACGGTAGGTGCAAACCGTATAGTTCCGGCAGTTGCTATACCCTATCCCTTGGGTGACCCGGCTCTGTCTAAAGACGAGGAAAAACAGCAGCGTAGAAAAATAGTGAAAACGGCACTTAAGGCTCTCTCTACTGAAGTGAGCGATCAAACCGTGTTTGATGTTGAGTAATCAGGAGTTTATATGCAAGATAAAGTATTCGACCTTATTATAATAGGTGCGGGTCCTGCAGGGCTTGCGGCTGGCAGCTATGCAGGCAGGGCAAGGCTTGACACCCTTATAATAGAAAAAGAAAAAGATGGCGGACAGATAGTAATAACCGCTGAAATAGATAATTACCCCGGCAGCGTTGAAAATGAGAGCGGTCCCTCGTTAATAGCGCGTATGGCAAAGCAGGCGGAGGGGTTCGGCGCTCAAAAGTTATACGATACCGTAACCGATGTGGATTTATCAGGCGATATAAAAATTATAACCTGCAAAAAAGGCGTGTATAAGTGCAGGGCGCTTATTATTGCAACAGGCGCTCATCCCCGCCCAATAGGCTGTCCCGGCGAAAAGGAGCTTATAGGCAAGGGCGTATCCTACTGTGCAACCTGCGACGGCGCTTTCTTTGAGGATATGGAAATTTTCGTAGTAGGCGGAGGCGATACCGCTGTTGAAGAGGCCGTGTACCTAACCCGCTTTGGCAGGAGCGTTACAATAATACATAGGAGGGATAAACTTCGCGCCGTTCAGGGCATACAGGATAGAGCATTTAAGAACGATAAGATTAAATACATGTGGGATTCTGTAGTAGATGAACTCAAGGGCGATGGCATACTTGAGAGCATGGTTATTAAAAACACCAAAACAGGTGAAAAAACTGAAATATTCGCCGACCCTGAAGACGGCACATTCGGCATATTCGTATTTATTGGCTTTTTGCCCGAGAGCGCTTTGTTTGAAGGCAAAGTAGCTATGCAAAATGGCTATATTGTTACCAACGAAAAAATGGAAACCAATGTAAAAGGTGTGTATGCAGCGGGCGATGTGCGCATAACCCCATTAAGGCAGGTTGTAACAGCTGCGAGCGATGGGGCGATAGCTGCAATGCAGGTATATCACTACCTTGAAAACCTTTAATAAAAAGGGTATAATACTTTCATAAAACAGGAGGTAAGTAATGTTAGACTTAGATAGAAATAATTTTGAAGAAGAAGTGCTTAAAGCTGAGGAAACTGTATTTGTAGATTTCTATGGCGATGGCTGTGTTCCCTGCGAAGCGCTTTCTCCCTTTGTAGACGAGATGGATAAAAAATACGGCGATAAGCTTAAGTTCACTAAGCTTAACACCTCAAAGGCAAGGCGCCTTGCAATAAGTCAGAAGGTATTGGGGCTGCCTGTTATGGCAATATATAAGGGCGGCGAAAAAGTGGAAGAACTTGTAAAGGACGACTGCACACACGAAAACATCGAAAACATGATAAAAAAATATATTTAGCTAAGTGCCGCTTTGCGGTTCTTATATAAACATAAAGGAAAGGAGGAGAAGCCATGAGCTTGCTTGAAGATAAAAAAGTCATCATTGTAGGTGACCGCGACGGTATACCGGGACCCGCAATAGAAGCGTGTATGGTAGGCACCGGCGCAGAGGTTGTTTTTTCCTCTACCGAGTGCTTCGTCTGAACGAGCGCGGGTGCGATGGACTTGGAAAACCAAAAGCGCGTTCTGGAACTGTCCGAAAAATACGGCCCTGAAAACCTTGTAATAATCCTCGGTGCTGCCGAGGGCGAGGCGGCGGGTTTAGCGGCAGAAACAGTAACGGCGGGGGATCCTACATTCGCAGGTCCATTGACCGGAGTCCAGTTGGGACTGAGGGTATACCACGTTTGTGAAGAGGAAATCAAAAGCGAAATCGATCCGGATATCTATGACGAACAGATCAGCATGATGGAAATGGTGCTGGACATAGACGACATAGTTAGCGAAATGACGGCTATAAGGGACGAATTCTGCAAGTATTGATTTTAAGCAAAATTAGGGGAGGGACGGCTTGACCGCACTCCCTTTTGTTTTTTTAGGAGGTAATATGAAAAGCGTTATAACTTGGGCCAGCTATGTGCTGGTACACACACCCGATATGGTAATTGCAAATGGAAGCACGCAGACAACAGAGCGCATAGTAAATCCAAACAGTGAATACCTGCAGAAGCTGCCAAAACACATAAGAAGCTATGAAAGCGCACTTAGCTACCCGCCTAATAGGTGTTATATTGGCGATATAACTCCGGCACAGCTTGGCGCAATGGAGCAGCCTTACTATGAAAACGGTATTGAAGATGCAGAGCGCTTCTCTAAATTCGGCGAAATAATGCCGGAGGATGAATTCTACCTATTAATTCAGGCGTGCGACAGCTTTGACTTGGTATTTTTAGAAGAGAATTTTGTAAAAACCACAAAGGAAAAGCTTTCAAAGCACCCCTTAATGCGCGAAGATATATTAAATCGCATAAAGAACGGTGTAAGCAAGGGTGAGATAGAACGCTTTATAAATGAGGAACATGCGGAAGGGCTTTATATAAAGGGAGAAGCGGTGGGCTTTGTAAAGCGTGCGCACGATGTAGACCCTAACCTATCTGCGCATATAATGCTTGAAAACCTTGTTAGCAAGGCTTCATCAGTACTCTCCTTGCTGCATACTATTGATAAGTCGGGTATAGACCCAAGCGAAATAGACTATGTTATAGAGTGCAGCGAGGAAGCCTGCGGCGATATGAATCAGCGCGGCGGCGGAAACTTTGCGAAGGCGGAGGCGGAAATCGCGGGTTTAATGGGTGCGACAGGCTCAGACCTGCGCGGCTTTTGCGCAGCCCCTGCACATGCTATGGTTACGGCAGCTTCGCTTGTAAAAGCGGGTACCTTTAAGCATGTAATAGTAACTGCTGGTGGCTCTACCGCAAAGCTTGGCATGAACGGAAAAGACCATGTTAAAAAAGGTCTTCCTGTGCTTGAAGATATGGTGGCAAGCTTCAGCATACTTATAAGTGTAGATGACGGCGTAAACCCCTATATAGACCTTGACCATGTTGGCAGGCACACTGTAGGTACAGGCTCATCTCCGCAGGCGGTAATTTCAAGCCTTGTGCTGCACCCGCTACAAAGCGCAAATCTTAGAATACCAGATATAGATAAATACGCAGCTGAAATGCAGAACCCGGAGATTACAAAGCCCGCAGGCGCAGGCGATGTGCCGCTTGCCAACTTTAAGATGATAGGCGCGCTTGCTGTTAAGGAAGGGCAGCTTGAAAGGAAAGAGCTTAACTCCTTTATAGAAAAACACGGTATGCCAGGCTGGGCGCCGACGCAGGGGCATATACCCTCCGGTGTGCCCTATGTAGGCTTTGCGAGGGAAGCGCTAATGAAGGGCGAAATTAAAAACGCCATGATAGTAGGCAAGGGCAGTCTGTTTTTAGGCAGACTAACCAACCTTTTTGACGGTATATCCTTCATGATGCTGCCAAATACCGGAGTAGAAGAAGAAAAGCAGTTTGACGATAAACAGCTTAAATCCATGCTTGCAGATGCCCTGCGCAAGTTTGCACAGAGCCTTGGAGGGGAGGGGGAATAATGGCTAAGGATAAAGCGAAAGCCATGTTGCAAAATGCCCTCTATGATATGGCGGATTATTTAGAGTCCGGCAAGGCTAAAGGCGCTAAAATTGCTGTGTGCGGCATAGGCAGCGAGCTTGGGGAAGACTGCGTTTTTAAGGCTGCTGAAATCGCCGCAAAAGAGGGTATAGATGTATATTATATAGGCTCTCTTGTGCCTGAGTATGCTGTGCATGTAGAGGCTAATAGCGAAGATGAAGCTGCTCAAAAAATGGAAGAGCTATTAAAAAACTGCACTGCTGATGCTGCTGTTGCAATGCACCATACTTTCCACATAGGTACATCTACAGTAGGCATGGTAGTGGCTCCCGCAACGGGTATGCCTTACTTTGTTTCAACCACCACAGGCACAGCTGCTGTAAACAGGTTTGAAGCTATGCTCCTTGCCGCAATATATGGCATAGCCACAGCCAAATGTATGGGATACACCCAGCCGAGCCTTGGTATACTTAATATAGACGGGGCAAGGCAGCTTGAGATAGCCCTTAAAAAGCTATCCGATAACGGCTATAATATAAATTTTGCTAATTCACAGAGGAAAGACGGCGGCTGCATTATGCGCGGTAACGACCTACTATCGGGCAGCGCAGATGTTATGACGGTTGACAGCCTTACAGGCAATGTGCTTATGAAGCTGTTATCTAGTTTTACTTCGGGCGGAGCAAAGGAAACCATGGGTTTTGGCTATGGTCCCGGCATATGCGAAAATATGCAGGAGCCTGTGTTTATAATTTCCCGCGCAAGTTCAACCCCTGTAATAATAAACGTCATAAAATACGCTGCTAAATTCGTATCTGTAGATTTTAAGAGTATAATCGCAGAGGAATTTAAGAAGGCTAACAAGGCAGGTCTTAGAAACATAATAGATGAAAACAGCAAAAAAAGCTCTAAACCTAAGGCGGAAATTAAAGCTCCCCCAAAAGAAGTGGTAGATGAAAGCATTGCCGGCATAGATGTTATGGATTTAGAAGACGCCGTAAGCCTACTTTGGGAAAACGGAATATACGCTGAAAGCGGCATGGGCTGTACTGGTCCTATTGCCATGGTATCAGCTAAAAAGCTTAATGCTGCAATGGAAGTATTAGCTAAAGGCGGATATATAGCAAAATAAATAGTATTGTTCGCGCAAATATATAAGCGGTTTTGATAATTTCAAAACCGCTTATATTATTTCTATTGAGTATTCTTTTTTTGAGAGTACCTCTCCTACTATTGCGGCGCTTGGTTCAAAGCGCTTTATTTCATAAAGCAGTTTTTCGGCGTTTTCTTTATCTATAGCTATAAGAAGTCCCCCTGAAGTTTGAGGGTCAAAAAGCAAATTAATATGCGGCACGGATACGCTTTTTTCAATATATATATCGCCCTCTAAGTGCTTGCGGTTTCTTATTGTGCCTGCGGGTACAAAGCCCATGTCTGCGTATTCATAAGCACCGTCCATAAGCGGAACACTATCAGAATATAGCCTTAATGTGCAATTTGAAGCCTGCGCCATTTCATAAGCGTGCCCTGCAAAGCCAAAGCCTGTAATATCCGTGCAGGAATTTACGCGGAAAGCGTCCATAGCTTCTTTTGCGTATTTATTAAGCCTTGCCATGTAGTATGTAAGGCTTTCATATTGGGAGGGATTAAGCATATCAAACCTTGCTGCGCTTGTAAGCACGCCTGTGCCAAGGGGCTTAGTGAGCAAAAGCGCATCGCCATTTTTTGCCCCTGCATTTGTAAGCACCTTATTTGGGTGTACGGTGCCTGTAACGGATAGCCCGTATATGGGCTGTTCATCTTCTATTGTATGCCCGCCTACAAGCAGTGCACCTGCTTCATGTACCTTATCCTGTCCGCCCTTAAGTATCTGCGATACATTATCTGAAGACAGCTTATTTGGAGGAAAGCAAAGCAAATTAAGCGCAAGCAAAGGCTTGCCCCCCATAGCGTACACATCGCTAAGCGCGTTTGCTGCCGCTATCTGCCCGAAAACATAGGGGCTATCTACCATGGGAGGGAAAAAGTCTATGGTTTCAATTATGGCTATATCATCTGTAAGCTTATACACAGCGGCATCATCGCTATTTTCTGCGCCTACAATTAGCCTATCGCAACTCACATCGCTTTTTAGCGTGTTTAGTATTTCTTTAAGAGCGCCCGGCCCTATTTTTGCCGCTCAGCCGCCGCAGTCTGTAAGCTGTGTTAGGCATATTTTATCCCCGTTGCACATAATATTCCCTCCCTTCTTATGTTCTATACTATGTTGCCTTTAATCCAGCGTTTTCTTGTGCGTCTTTTCCACTTTGGTTTTGCCTTGCTCAGTCAGCATAGGAACCACTATGCTTCCTTCACAATGCTTCGCCAAACCGAAAAAACCGCTACAATAACATCGCTGTTCTAAAAGCAACATAGTATTAATTAGAATTATACACTCAACTTTAATTGCATACAAGTTAATGGGAAAATGACTTCACCCAATCTATACAAATATTTTACTTAGTTTTTACACAAAAAGGTGGAAAAAACCGAAAATACGCCATTAGCTTCATTGCGAACCTGCCCCCTTTGGAGTATACTTATACTGTCAATACGGAAATACCGTACAACAACAGCTGAAAGAAAAGGAGGACAATATGTCACGTAAAAACATTACCAGATTTGTTGCAATGCTCATGTTTGCCGTGCTTATGTTAAGCGTAATGCCTATGGCAACCGCCGAGGGCAAAATTAAGGTAAGCATTTGGCACACCTTCACAAAGGGTCAGGAAGAATATATCAACAAAGCCGTTGCGGATTTCAATGCTTCACAGGATAAGATAGAGGTTGAAGCGCTAACTCAGCCCTACTCCGGCTTTACCGATTCCGTTTACAGCGCAGTAAACGAGGGAATCGGTCCTGATATTATATTCAACTACGCTTCCGAAGCTTCAAAATATGTAGAGGCGGGTCAATTAATAGACCTAGACCAATACATTTACGACCCCGAAATCGGCATAGAGGGCTTTGACGGCTCACTGGCTGAAGGCGTTATGAACGGCGAAGTAAAAGCCTTTGCAGACGGCAGCATACACTATCTCCCCGCCTATACAACAGGCCCCATATTCTTCTACAATGTAGATTTGTTCAAGGAGCTTGAACTTGAAGTTCCCACCACTTGGAAAGAGCTTGAAGATGCTTGTGCAGTAATTAAAGAAAAGAAAGACATGCCAGGCTTCGGCATAGACAGCATGGTAGACTTCCTGCAAATGCTTATTATGGAAACCCCCGGTGCCGGCTACATAGATGTTGAAAACAAAAAAGTGCTGTTTGACACACCTGAAGTACGCGAAAAAATCGCCTGGGTTGTAGATATGGCAAACAAGGGCTACTTCCAAATCAAGCCCAGCGGTGATTATTTCTCCGCTGACTTCAACTCCGGAATAGTAGCCTCCTATATGGGCTCATGCGCTGGTTACCCTTACATAGAGCCGGATGGCTTTGAATTTGACATGGCGCCCACCCCCAGCGAAACCTGGTATCCCTCTTGGAACCGCGGTCCTATAGCCTTCTACTATAACGATGATGAGCGTGCGGAAGCCACATACGAATTTATCAAATACTTCATCTCAGCAGATGTAAACGCAGGCTGGGTGGAAGCAGTAGTAGCGCTTGCTCCCTACTCTTGGACAAAGGAAACTGAGCAGTACAAGGCATTTGTAGCACAGGATACTTTGGCACTGCGCTCACTTAAAGCGGTTGAAGCCAACCTTGATAATGCGGGTTCACTTCCTGCGGTTCAAGGCGCAGCAGACCTTCGCAACAACCTAAGAGCAGCAATTGAAAAAGCCGTCGCCGGTGAAATGACAGTTGACGCAGCTTGGGACGAGTGCGTAACACTTTCAAACGCAGCGCTTCAAGGCAAGTAATTAATCTAAGGGTTGCCGAAACTCGGCAACCCTATTTCTTTTTTTATAATAAGACATAGGAGTAATTTATGCAGGTTGAGATGCAGGGGCTTACTAAGCACTTTGGCGCTACTAAGGCAGTAAACGATTTTTCCATCACACTATACGATGGGGAACTTGTGTGCCTGCTTGGTCCTTCAGGCTGTGGGAAAAGCACGGTGCTTAATATGCTCGCGGGCATATTACCAGTTACAAAGGGTAAAATACTCTTTGATGGGGAGGATGTAACAAAACACCCGCCCGAGCAGAGGGGAATAGGGCTTGTGTTTCAAAACTATGCGCTATATCCTCATATGACGGTAATGGGCAATATATGTTTTCCCTTGGAAATACAAAATGTTCCCAAGGCGGAGCGTATAAGAAGAGCTACCGAAATGGCAGAGCTTGTGCATATGGGGGATTACCTTAACCGCCGTCCAAAGCAGCTTTCAGGCGGTCAGCAGCAGCGTGTTGCTATAGCTAGAGCCCTAGTTAAAAATCCGAGATTACTGCTTCTTGATGAACCTCTTTCAAACCTAGATGCGAGGCTGCGTCTTGAAATGCGCGAGGAAATACGCAGGATACAGCTTCAAACGCAGGTTACAACCGTATTTGTAACGCACGATCAGGAAGAGGCTATGTCCATATCCGACCATATTGCCCTTATGAAAGACGGATACCTTCAGCAGCATGAAAAACCGCAAGCCTTATATGACGAGCCTGCAAACCAATTCGTAGCTGATTTCCTTGGCAATCCTCCAATAAATAACCTAGAAGGAACAGCGCAGGGGGATAGATTCGTTTCAAATGACGGAAGCTCATTTGTCTGCCGTGGTATAGAAGTTGTGCCAAGCGGTACTAAGATAAACCTTGCAATTAGGGCGGAGAGCTTTGTTATGGAAAATGAAAAAGCCGACTCCTTTATGAAGTGCAAAATAATAAGCGTATACCAACTTGGCAAGGAAGAGATGGCTCAGGTTGAATTTGGCGGCAATATATTCAGAGCCTATATATCCCTTGAAAATAATATAAAAGCGGGCGATGAAGTGTACCTAAGCCTTAAGGATAGAGGAGTATTCTTTTTTGATAAGGAATCCGGGAGGCGGTACATATGAGCCGTCAGGAAAAGCTTGCATTTCCTATAGAGCGAAAGAGAAACTTTGGAATAAAGCGCATATTTGTGCATGTAATAATATTTACTATTATATTTTTATTGCTGTTAGGTCTTGGCTTATTTGGGAAAAAGCAGCTCAATATTCAGGCGGACAGTTTCAGGCGTTCAAGCCTTATTGACAGCCTGCATAACAAGGGCATAGCGGATATACAGTCTGCGATATTAGCTTCCGTGGGCGAGGAGTATTCTTCAGTAATACAAAAAAGCGTATCAAGCACAAAGCGTATGCTTAAAAAAGATATAGCAGTTATGCTTGATGAAGAAAAAACTATAGATGAAATAATCACGCATACTGCAAACACTATTTATGCAGCCTGTGAAAAAAATGTACCCGAGTACGCGTTAAGCGGCATAGATATTACACTTAAGGAAAAACTGCCTTCAATAATAGAAAAAATGCAGGAAGATGCAAAGGCTCATATAGACGAGCTTTCAATACCCGAAGTTAGAAAGCGTCTTAGTGTAAACGCTCCATATTATCCGCTTATGTATTATTCAAATGCGCTTATAGCAATAGCAGCGGTTTTTCTCGTGTTTGCGCTAATACTCGCATATTGCTGGTTTACCTTTGACCACGATAGGAAAGTAAAGCTTGCAAATATACTTGAGCCCATAGACTATCTATTGCCATTTTTCCTAGGCGTGTTTGTGTTCACTTTATACCCCATAGTAAGGGTGGTTATTATGAGCTTTCAGGAGCGCTATAAGCTTGACGGCTCGTTCACAGGCTGGGGTATAGGCAACTATGAATATGTTTTAAAGGGCATACCCGGCACAAGCAATTATTTTATTCAAGGTCTTATAAATACTTTTTTATATGTAATATATACAGTGCCAGTATCGACGGCGCTTGCTATAATAATAGCATTCTTGCTAAACAAAAAGCTTAAAGGTTCAGCGCTGTTCCAGACGGCGTATTTCCTGCCTATGGTAACGTCTATCACCGCTGTTGGGCTTGTGTGGCGCTGGATATTCAACAAGAATTTCGGTGTACTCAATGCAATTATAGTTATGTTTTCAGGAACTCCTATAGATTGGCTTAGCTCAACCTCATATTCTATGAGCGTAATGGTAATATTCGGTATATGGAACTCGCTTCCATTTACCATAATACTAATGCTTAGCGGTCTTCAAAATATAGATGAAACATATTACACAGTGGCTAAGGTAGATGGCGCTAAGACGCCGCGTATTTTTAGGCGTATCACCATACCGCTGCTTGCGCCAACTATTGGGCTTGTGCTTGTAATAAACAGCATATCCGCATTTAAAGTGTTTACAGAGGTTACCGTGCTTTTTAACGGCAGCCCGGGTCCTGCGTATAATATGTACACTGTGGTTTATTATATATATGAGATGATGCACCAGCGCCTTGAACTTGGAAGAGCTGCTGCAGCTGCCATAGTACTTTTCTTTTTCATATTCATATTTACAATGCTTCAGCGTTATATACAGCGCAAATGGAACTATGTATAAGGAGGCGCTGACATGAAAAATAAGAATAAAAAAGAACAAAGAATGCTAGGTACTATATTATATGTTCTTGGCGTGATGCTAATTATATCAGGCAGCATTAGCCTGCCTACTTCCCTTGCAAGAACCATTGTATACAGTATGCTGGCGCTTGGAGTAGTATTTGTCGCGGCTGGGCTGTATTTAAATCATTCATATCAGACAAAGCTTGGCACACTAAAAGCTCTGCAATATTTCCTGCTTACTGTAGGCGCGGTTATTATGGTGTTCCCATTTTACTGGATGATAGCCTCGGCATTTAAGACAAGCGCGGAGATGAACTTCTTCCCGCCTACAATGTTCCCCAAAAACTGGCTAAACTTCGATAACTTTTACATAGCCTTTGAAACGGCGCCCTTTGGCAGGTATTTTATGAACTCCGTAATTACCTGTTTAAGCAGCGTTACGCTAACTACATTTACAACTATACTTGGCGCATTCGCTTTTTCAAGGCTCAATTTCCCGGGGAGAGAAGTGCTGTTTTCTCTGCTGCTTTCAATGATGATGGTGCCATTTGAAATGCTGGTTATTACAAACTACACCACCATCGTAAAACTTGGTATAAACGACACGCTATATGCGCTTGTGCTGCCATTTACAAGCAGCATATTCTATACATATATTTTACGTAACTTCTTCCAATCCATACCCGATGGATTGTATTGGTCTGCAAGGGTTGACGGCTGCAACAATTGGCGTTACCTATGGAAAGTAATGGTGCCTATAGCAAGACCTTCCCTTGTTACTATAGTGCTGCTAAACGCCATGGCATCATGGAACAGCTTTATGTGGCCTCTGCTTGTAATAAAACAGGACTATAACCGTACCCTGCCCTTTGGGCTTTATACATTTACTACGGAAGTTGGCGCTAATAATGAGCTGCTTATGGCGGCATCATCAGTTGTTGTAATGCCTATGATAATACTGTTCCTATTTGCGAGAAAACAGATAGTAGGCGGTGTTGCAAGAGGCGGCATAAAAGGCTAACTGTTTTAAATATCCCTGCTTCGTGGTATAATATGCTCGGTTAATTTATATGAGGAGGCGGCTGTGGACAGTAAACACATAAGGCGATTGAGTGGTATTTTTTCAGGGCTTGATGCCTCCTTGACAGTCTTTGATAAAAATGGAATGCTGGTATACGGTAGCATAACTAAAACCCTTTCCGCCCCTATGCAGCTCTCTAAGGGAGAGATGTGCGTTATAGACGGTATGCTTTTTATGCGCGCTGAAAACTGCGGGGCTATAGTTATGCTTAAAAATAGTGATTCCGCGAGGGATTGTATTAAACTTACCTGTGCGCTGCTTGACAGCGTTAGCGGTAAGGATAGTGATGAATACCTCTCCCTACACAAGCTTATAAGCGGAGATATGCCCGACCATGAGCTGAAGGCACTCATATCAAGGTATCGTATAAGCGAAAAGGGTAAGCGCTGCGCGATACTGCTTGGTGTTAAGCAAAACCCCTACGGCAACGCCGCAAAAGCGCTTAAAAAGCTTATACCTCTTGAGGGGGAGGACTTGCTTATCCCTATCAACGCGTATACAGTGGTTCTTATAAAATGGCTGCAAGGCGAAACCTGCGAAGATGATATAGCCGACTATGCAAATGCGCTTATAGAAACCGCACTTCTTGAAGAAGGTATAGAATTTACAATTGCTATAGGCGGCATAGTTGATAATATAAAACTTGTGTTTAAAAGTTATAATGAGGCGAAGACTGCTATAAAAATAGGCGCTGCATTTCTGCCCAAACAGTCTGTGTGTATATACGACAATATGTATTTTGAGCGGCTTATGTCTGAAATTCCCCCAGATACCGCGCTTAAATACCACAGGCTTATATTCGGCAGTGAAAATATGCGGCTTTTTACGCCTGATATGATAAACACCGTAAACACATTTTTGCAGAATGATTTAAACATCGCTGATACCGCAAGGCAGCTTTACATACACAGGAACACGCTTGTCTACCGCCTTGATAAGGTTGAGGCTCAAACTGGGCTGGACGTAAGGCGTTTTAAAGATGCGCTTGTGTTCAAATTGCTTTATGAACTAAAAAACTGTGTAAAGTCTGAATAAATAGGAGAAAAAACTGGAATGAAAAAAAGGATAGCAATATTCATTATACTTATAATAGCTATAGTATTTATAATAGGGGTTAGAACGGAGCCGGGCAGGGTTATATACGGCACGGACAATACTGTAACCATATCTAAAAATGAGTATGAAAGGCTCGTTCGTAACAACGAAGCGCTTAAAAAATATTTACTGCTTGAAGAAGCCAGAGAATTTGTTGAGCAGAATTATTATAAGGAACCGGATAATCAAGCCATGATGGACGGCGCCATACAGGGTCTATTGCAAGGTCTTGGCGATGCATATACATTCTACTACCCTAAGGAAGCTTGGAAAACCTTGTGGGAGGAAGACGAAGGCAAATATGCCGGCATAGGTGTACAGATGCTCGGCAACTGGAGGGATTCCACTGTTACCATAATAAGGGTGTTTAAGGACACCCCCGCAGAAAAAGTGGGGCTTAGGAAGGGCGATGTTTTCTACAAGGTTGAGGATATTGAAGTAACCACCGCAACCATGCAGGACGCTGTAAACACCATGCGCGGCACTCCCGGCGAAAAGGTAAAGATAGAGATAATCAGAAACGGCGAAACTATTCCTTTTGAACTTACAAAGGCGGAGATACTTGTCAACCGTATGGAATATACTATGCTGGAAAACAATATAGGCTATATAGCCATATACGAATTTGCGGGTGAAGTTGATATGGAATTCCGAAAAGCCTTTGAAGAACTGCAAAGCAAAAACGCAAAAGGTTTAATAGTAGATCTTAGAGATAATCCCGGCGGATGGGTGGAGCAGGGGAGGCGCATTGCCGATATGTTCCTTGATAGAGGGCTTCTTTTCTACACCGAGGATAGGCAGGGCAAAAAAGAGAGCAGCTTTACTATGGATGGTAAGTCTAACATACCCTTGGTGCTGCTTGTAAATGAAAACTCCGCCTCAACATCCGAAATATTATCCGGCGCCATGAAGGACTATGGCAGGGCAAAGCTTGTCGGTACCAACACATTTGGCAAGGGTGTAATACAAAATGTAGTACCGCTAAGCGATGGCGTTAGCGGAATGCAGTTTACCGTTGCGCAGTACTTTACTCCTAAGGGCAACAAGGTGCATGAAACGGGCATAGCTCCTGATGTAGAAATAAAGCTTCCCAAGGGCGATGAAAACAAGTATTTCCAGTTTGGGAATATGGAAGACCCTCAGCTTAAAAAGGCATACGAGGTATTGCTTGGCGAAATGAACTAGCTAATACTATGTTGCCTTTAACCTAGCGTTTTCTTGTGCGTCTTTTCCACTTTTGTCTTGTCAAGGCAATATAGGGTTCACTAGCCTGCTTCACGAGGCTTTACCAAACTGAAAAAACTGCTACAACAAAATCGCTGTTATAGTATAAGGACTTGCAAAACAAGGCTGTTTCCTGTATTATGACCTAGCCGCGTTAGGTATTGGGTCCTGTGCGATTTCATGGCGTGAACCCTGTCAGGTCCGGAAGGAAGCAGCAGTAAGCGTATTTTGAGATGTGCTGCGGGGCAGCCTAGTACCTGCGCGGTTTTTTGTATATAATAATTATATAATATAAAGGAGAAAAGAAAATGTGGAAAGCACCAAAAGAACTAAATCACGATGAGGAAATCAAATCCCTCATAGAGCTTGAGGCTAAAAGACAGCACGAGCATATAGAGCTGATAGCTTCTGAAAACTTTGTAAGCGCTGCTGTTATGGCGGCAATGGGGACGCCCTTAACCAATAAATACGCTGAGGGCTATCCCTCAAGGCGCTACTACGGCGGCTGCGAATATGTAGACCAGATAGAGAATATAGCGATTGAGAGGGCTAAAAAGCTATTTGGCGCGGAACATGCAAATGTACAGCCGCATTCAGGAAGCCAAGCAAATATGGCGGTATATTTTGCGCTTCTTAAGCCCGGCGATACTGTGCTAGGCATGAACCTAAACCACGGCGGGCATTTAACACATGGCAGCCCGGTAAATATTAGCGGTACATATTTTAACTTTCAGGCATATGGCGTTAACCCTGAAACTGAATGTATAGACTATGATGCCCTTCTTGATAGAGCTAAAGAAGTAAAGCCTAAACTAATAGTTGCAGGGGCATCCGCCTATTCTAGGATAATAGATTTTAAAGCCTTCAAGGAAATAGCCGACGAAGTCGGCGCATACCTTATGGTTGATATGGCGCATATTGCGGGGCTTGTAGCGGCAGGTCTTCATCCATCTCCCGTACCCTATGCGGATGCGGTTACATCTACCACCCACAAAACTCTAAGGGGACCAAGGGGCGGGCTTATACTCTGCAAGGAAAAATACGCAAGAAATATAGATAAGGCTATATTCCCAGGCACCCAAGGTGGTCCGCTTGAGCATATTATAGCCGCCAAGGCAATATCCTTTAAGGAGGCTATGGAGCCAAGCTTTAAAACCTATCTTAAACAGGTGCTTCTAAACTCAAAGGCGATGGAAAATAGGTTCCGAAGAGAGGGCGTGCGCATGGTTTCAGACGGTACGGATAACCACCTACTTATGCTTGACTTTGCAGACCTTGAAGACACCACCGGCAAGGAGATGGAAATACTTCTCGAAAGCGCGAATATAACCACTAACAAAAACATGGTGCCGCGCGATAGACGTAAGCCTTCAGTTACAAGCGGGCTTCGGCTCGGTACTCCTGCGGTTACTACCCGCAATATGAAGGAAAAAGAGCTTGATACTGTTGCAGGGCTTATATGCAAAGTAATTAGGGAAAAAGAAAGTGCAGTACCCAGTGTACTTAAAAAAGTAAAGGAACTTACAGACGCATTCCCGCTTTATTAGTAGGAATAATAATACAAATAGGAGGAGTAGTATGGCAAATAAATGTTTGATAGTAGACGGAAACAGCCTTATGTACAGGGCGTTTTTCGCGCTTCCTCCTATGGACTCGGGCGGCGTTCCCACAAACGCCGTCCACGGCTTCCTGCTTATGCTTTTAAAAGCTGTGGAGGAGTATAAGCCGGAGTACTGCGTGGTAGCATTTGATGAAAAGGCGCCTACATTTAGGCACAGTATGTACGAGGATTATAAGGCTAACCGCCCAAAAACGCCGGATGAACTTGTACCTCAGTTTGACATTATAAAAGAGCTGCTTTCCTCAATGAACATAGGCATAGTAAGCCTTATGGGCTATGAGGCGGATGACCTTCTTGGCACTATAAGTAGCAGGCTTTCTAATAAGGGTTACAAATCGGGGTTACTCACGGGTGATAGGGATGCGCTTCAACTTGTAAATGAAAATGTAAGCCTTCTATTTACTAAAAAGGGTATAAGCGAAATTGTTATGTATACGCCTAATAAGGTTGAGGAGGATTATGGTGTAAGCTCAGAGCAAGTTACGGACTGGAAGGGTTTAATGGGCGACAGCAGCGATAATATCCCCGGGATACCCGGTGTTGGCGAAAAAACGGCGGTTAAGCTGCTTAAGCAGTACGGCACCATGGAAAATGTGCTAAGCGATGCCGAAAATATTAAGGGCAAGCTTGGCGAAAGAATACGCGACAATATGGATAAGGCGAGGATATCTAAGGTGCTTGCTACCATACATACCGATGTACCGATAGATATTGAGCTTGATAATTGGAAAACAGACAATATGGGCGCGGGCATAGATACTCTTAAAAAATATAGGCTAAATTCTATAATAAATAGATTACAGTCGCTGGAAGGCGTTGAAATCCCAAAAGAAGCAGTAGAAAAACCTATAGAATGGGTAGATATTTCAGGTGATTATGAAAATGCGCTTTCTGTATTTGACAATTCTCCAATAGCAATACATATAGGCGAAGAATATATTTCTCTATCGCAGGAGAATATAAACCTTCGTATAGCGCTTGCGAGCGGACAGATATCCCTTTTTGAGAGCGCGCAGGGAGTAACGCTAAGTGAAGCGCTTGCAAATATTATGCCCCATATAAAGCAGAAACTTATTCTGCACGATTCTAAGGCGTTTTATCATATGCTCAATATGCGGCAGATAAATATACCAAAAACCCATTGGGACACAAAGCTATCCGCATACCTTATAAATCCGCAGGAGAAAAGCTATGCGCTTGGCGCTTTTGCAGAGGAAAACAGCGCCGGCGTATATAAGCTGTATATTCAACATAAGGAAGAGCTGGAACGCCTTTCTATGTCTAAACTCTATACCGATATAGAGCTTCCTCTTGCGAATGTGCTTTTTGATATGGAGCTTGCGGGCTTTAAGGTGGATACCGATGTACTTAAAGAGCTTGGGAAAGAGTATTCTTATGATAGCGATAGACTAAGCGAAGAAATAATATCTTCCCTTGGAGTAGGTGAGTTTAATTTAAATAGCCCAAAGCAGATATCCGAAGTGCTTTTTGATAAACTAAAGCTGCCCACACGCAAAAAAACAAGCGGCGGTACCTATAGTACAGATGCCGCAACGCTTGAATCGCTTATAGATTACCACCCCGCTATAAGGAATATACTTAAATATAGGCAGGTTTCAAAGCTAAGTGGTACATATATAGAGCCTATGCTAAAAAATGTGGATAGTAAAAACCGCATACATACAACATTTGACCAAACTGCAACAGCTACGGGAAGAATATCCTCAAACGACCCAAATCTTCAAACCATACCAGTTAGAACGGAGCTAGGCAGGGAAATAAGAAAAGCATTTATAGCAAAGGAAGGGCATGTGCTTATAGATGGCGACTATTCTCAGATAGAGCTTAGAATACTAGCCCATATGTCAGGCGATGAAAACATGCGCCTTGCATTTATAAATGGAGAGGATATACATACTCAAACCGCATCTAGGGTGTACGGTGTGCCTATTTGCGATGTAACAAGCGATATGCGCTCATCAAGCAAGGCAATAAATTTCGGCATAGTCTACGGTATAAGCGATTTTGGGCTTGCGCAAAACATAGGCACAACCAGAAAACAGGCGGCGGAATTTATAGATTCCTACCTATCGCATTATCCGGGTGTGCGCGATTTTATGGAAAACGCAAAAAAATTCGGCTATGATAACGGCTACGCTGTAACCCTATACGGCAGGCGTAGACCTCTGCCTGAGCTTAAAAGTCGCAACTACCATACGAGGAGCTTTGGAGAGCGTGTAGCTATTAATACCCCCATACAGGGTACCGCTGCGGATATAATAAAGGCTGCTATGGTAAAGGTATCAAGCGAGCTTAAAAGGCTAAAAAAAGGCGCAAGGCTTATACTTCAGGTGCATGATGAACTTTTAATAGAATGCCCAATAGAGGAAGAGGAAAAAGTGACGGAGCTACTAAAAAGCTGTATGGAAAATATAATAGAGCTTTCCGTTCCGCTTATATGCGATGTAAATATGGGGAAGAGCTGGTATGAAACCAAATAATAAGCCGTACATATTGGGGCTAACAGGCGGAATAGCAAGCGGTAAAAGCAATGTAGCGGGCTATCTTAGGGGTTTTGGCTGCCCTGTTATAGATGCCGATGAAATTTCCCGAAATATTACCGCAAAAGATGGTGTTGCCTTACCATATATAAGGCAAGCTTTTGGCAATAGCGTTTTTTATGATAATGGCGAACTTAACCGCAGCGCATTGAGCCGAGTAGTGTTTGTTGATTGTGATAAGCTTGAAAAATTAAATGAAATAACCCACCCTATAATATTTGAAGAAATGAAAAAGCAGCTTGATGAGCTTTCCGATTACCCGATAGTTACGCTTGAGGTGCCCTTGCTTTTTGAAACAGGTATGGATAAAATCTGCGATGAGGTGTGGACAGTGTACACCAGCTTTGAAAACCAGATGGCAAGGCTTATGAAGCGCAACAAGCTAACAGAGGAGCAGGCAAGGGCAAGGATAATGTGCCAAATATCAAACGAGGAAAAGCTTGCAAGAAGCGACCATACAATAGACAGCTCTTTTGAATACGAGAACACTTTTAGGCAGACAGAGGAACTGTGGAATGATTTATTAAGGAGGCTTAAGCTTGACGGCTGATAACGATAGACCTACGGCAAGGCGACGCAGAAGCGATAGAAACATAAGAAGCGGCAGGCGGGCGAAAAATACCGCGAAGAAAAGGAGAGTATCTCCCATAATTATAGTGCTGCTCATAGCGTCGCTTGTGTATCTAGCATACGCAATAATAAACAAGAACACAGCGCAGACAAGGCTTGATAATTTACATACTGAAAGGAAAGCTGCCATAAAGCGTCATGAGGACGAACTTGCCTACTATGTTAACTTGCGAAAAAATAGCGGCGTTGAGGATATTATTAACAAATATTCCGCCATGTATCAGGTGGATTCAAACATGGTGTCAGCTGTAATAGCAAGGGAAAGTCATTATGATATGTACGCCCAGAGCAAGGTGGGAGCAAGAGGGTTTATGCAGATAATGGAGGATACCGGCAAGTGGATAGCAGGCAAGCTTAATGTCGAAGGCTATACATATGAACACCTGTTTGACGCGGATATAAATATACGCTTTGGTACTTGGTATCTATCTTATTTAAGCGATAATTTCGGGGGAGATCCCGTGCTTGTAGCTTCCGCCTATCACGCGGGGCTTAGCAATGTGAAACTTTGGGTACTTCGCAATTCACAAGATGGGGTATCGCTTACCCCTGATGAAATACCCATGGACGACACTAAGGACTATGTTAAAAAGGTGATGAATGCGTATGCACTCTACTATGAAAACTATGTTGTCAATCCATAAAAGGTTATTTTTAATATTAATAGTGCTTATGCTATCTTTTTCGTGTGCAGCTGCTGAGGAAGAAGACGATGGTATTACCATAGGTATAATATCGGTTACAACCCAGTATTTAAACCCTTTTATAGCGGTTGAAAGGGAGATAATGTCCCTGACCGACCTTGTGTATGAAGGGCTTGTATCCATAGATGATGATTTAATCCCTCAGCCTAAACTATGTAAAAGCTGGGAGCATTCTGAAAACGGGGGTACATGGTATTTCCATCTAAGGGAGGGCATAACATTTCATGACGGCACTCCGCTTACCGCAAACGATGTAGTTGCTTCCGCCAACACTATTTTAGACTTAGCTAAAAGCGATGCTGCGAATAAGGGTACATACGCTTCTCTTAGGTATATGATAGACAGTATAAGCGCGAATGATAACCTAACTGTAGTTGTAAAAACAAGCAGGAAGAACTACGGTTTTCTATACGCCATGAATTTCCCCGTGCTTCCCGCAAGCCAAGTGCAGGCTGAAAACCCTGTAGGAACAGGACCTTATGTAATCTCCCGTTTTGAGCCTAAGGATTTTTTGATACTCTCCGCAAATGAAAGCTGGTGGGGGGGTAAACCAAAGGTATCTTCAATTATGGCCATATTCCATGTGGCAAATAGGGAGCTTATTTCAAGCTTTGAGTATAATAGGGTGGATGCTATAATAACCCGCTCGCTAACTGCCGCGCAGTATAGGTCAAGCTCTAGTAGCCTTAACATGACATATAGAACTAAGCAGCTTGAAACCCTGCTCATGAACAATAGAGCAAGGGAGCTTGGGGATATAAGGGTTAGAAAGGCTATAAGGTATGCGATAAATATTCCCGACATACTTAATAGCGTATATATGGATATGGCGCAGCGCACCGATACGCCCATGATGCCCGGCACGAGATTCTATAATGACGAACCTGAAAAATTTCAGTTTGACCCTGAAAAAGCAAAGCAGTTACTCAGCGAAGCCGGTTGGGAGGATAGTGATGAAGACGGTATAAGAGATACCGTAATAAACGGCGAAAAGGCTAATTTAAGCCTTAGGTTTATAGTTTATGAAGAGCCGGATAATTCGGTTAGGATGATGGCTGCAAATACCATAGCGGCAATGCTGCAAAATGTAGGCATAGCTACAAGGATAGATCTTTTAAGCTACGATGAAGCGCGTGCAAGGCTTAAGGCAAACAACTTCGATCTTGCGCTTGCGGCATTCAATATGGATACAGTACCGGACCCCGGATTTCTGCTTATGACAAACAATACCTGCAACTTCATTCGCTATTCCTCTGATACCATGGATAAACTCTTTAAAACGCTCAGAGGAACTATGGATAAGGATGAGTACCGCGATGTACTTTTCCAGATACAATCTCAGTTTGCTGACGATTGTCCTTTTATGTGCCTGTACTACCGTAAGGGTGCGGTGCTTACCCGCAGGCTTTTTACAGACGCTAGGGATATAAGAGAACCTGAGGTGTTGCGCGGCATAGCAGAGGGCGTCCAAGGCGCGCAGTAAGGAGTAGATATGTCTTTTACGCATATAAATATCGGTTCGCTACTCGCCCCAACGCCGGTTGTAATGATAAGCTGCAGCGATAGGGATAAAAACTTTAATATCATAACCATAGCTTGGGTAGGCGTGGTAAATTCAAAGCCGCCTATGCTGTCTATATCTGTAACGCCTGAAAGATATTCATACGGTATGCTTATGGATACCAAGGAATTTGTGGTAAATTTTGTAAGCGAGGAGCTTGTTAAGTTTGCTGATTTTTGCGGAGTAAAATCAGGCAGGGAAATTAATAAATTTAAAGCTTGCGGCTTAACCTCTATAGAAGTAGAGGAACTTAAATACGCCCCAGCGATAGATGAAACGCCCATTTTTATGGCTTGTAGTGTTAGAGAAATTATTCAGCTGCCTTCTCATACTATGTTTATAGCTGAAGTTATGGGAGTATACGCTAAGGATTATTTGTTTGATGAAAACGGCAGAGTGGATTTTAAAAAGGCAAAACTTGTATCCTATCAGCATGGCGAATACTATGCCACAGCGGAAAAGCTTGGCTTTTTCGGCTACTCTATTGCATCAGAAGAAGTGCTTAAGCGCCGTATGGGTAAATAATTAAACTCAGATAAGCATTATAAAAACTGAATATATAAAAAATAGAACCGCCTTTTATTTTTAAAAGGCGGTTGTGCTTTGCCGGAAAGCCACATCGGCGATTGGTAAGGAGGAAACAATGAAAAACTCTATCTAATAAGTAAAGAGGCGGATTTATGCATCTGTTGGCGGTAGCTGAATATTTCGTCCTTATAGTGGCGGCGCAGGGTATAGCGGAAACCATATTCTTTTTTACCGTTCATGCGGTATATCCTGTATCTGCGAAGCTGGTATATGGAAGGGTCTGCAAGCAGGCTGAAATCCATAGCAAGCAACAAGGCGACTATACGCGCAAGTTCTTTGTTGCGGCAACTATTGCCGTTTTGCTTAAAAGAGTAGTCAAACAATTTATGCGCGGGGTATACGCTGGTAACTCTAACACCGCTGTTTTCTATAATAATTTCATCAACGGCGAAGCTGCCTATATTATTCATATTTTCATATAGCTGCAAGTACAGGTTGGATGTACGAACATATTCCATGAGTTTTCTATCTTTCCTGTGCCTTGCTTTACAGTAAGTACGCAGGATTAACGCGATAAATATGAATATTAATGCAGTGAATAGAGCCAAAAGTTCCATAAATAATCAACCCCGAAACAACTATATGTAGTATATAATAACATATTAAAACACAATTTACAATAGCTTTTTATGTATAATTTTTATTTTTTGCAATATATTTTACCCAAAAAATAATACATATATACAATTGTAACAATTGCGATTATTAGTGTAAATAGCGGCGCTATATAGAAATATAGCATTAATAAAAGAATATAGAATCTACATAATTATACGAAGGCTGAAAAACATAGCGTACAATATTATGTGTGACCTCTGATAGATCCATGGGTAACAAAAAAGGTCCTTTTCTTGTAAAATTTGTTAGCTAACAAAAACAACGAAAAGGAAACCTCTCATGAAACATTTTAACACAACTTTTCCATTTAGGTATTACTGCCAAATCCGTTACGATTCTGGGAGCAGAACCCTATTCCTCCTTACCTAGACAAAGTTGTGTACTTTAGTGTATTCTATCTTTTTATGTCACATATGTATTATCATATATCAAAAATATCATTTTTCTTTTAGTTTCAAAAGTATTTACCCGCGCAACTGATCTGCATACCAATAGACGCAGCGCCTAACCTGTTCAAGTTCCCCCTCTCTACCAGTTTCACGCCAGAAACGTGTAAAGGTGCGAAACCAGTTTTCAAGTTTAGATGCCACATCGGGCGCGAGGCATTTTTGTTGATAGGCTTGTCCGACATCGTTCCACACTTCTACCGCTTCCAAGGCATTCAGCCAAGCAGGTACAATAGCGCGTCGGTTCACGTCCATGCCGCTTGCAACCAAGCGAATGCTCCGCTTTAATTCTTGTATCTTCTCATTATTCTTTTTCGCTTCCTCTGGCGTTTCGTAAGTAAAGGGTCTAGGATGTTCCTGTGCCAACAAGCCAAGCCGGCTTTCATATTCCCAAACCATACGATGCCAAGAGTAGGTGGATAAGGGTTGTATTTGGCTCAAGAGCGATACAATCGTACCGCTCGGATCACGATATTCAAGCAGGGAGATGTCGCGGTTCAAGCCTTCAAAGTCTTTGGTTCCTTCAACGTTCCAAGAAAATGCCGCGCCATAGATAAGTCCGGGTAGTGAAAATCTTGGATCGTTAATCTGCCCAAAATCGCCCCAGTCAGTGTTTAATAAACCAATGGCACCATACTTTTGTCCGTACCTTGCCATGCGGGAAATATTGTTATAGCCGTCATCCAGTTTGCACATCCACATGTTCCATGACCAAATGCCTGAGCAAACCATCTGCGGGTAGCCGCTTTGCGCCACAATCTTGGTGGCTTCCTCATCTTCGGTGGGTGAATAGCGCCAATTCAGGCAAATGGTGCCCTCGGGCAGCACCTTCATGGCATCTATATCACGAAGTACTACATCACCCCAGAACTGAGCAATTTTGCCGTTATCCTCACACCACCTGCACAGCTTTTCAACAAAACCCATGTAGTAGTTAAGTTCGCCCGCCTTTTCCATGGCTTCTTTTCCTTTGCCACGGCCAAGGTCAAATGTTTCATCGCCACAGATATTAAAGTACTTGCTGGAAAACAAGGGTAAGAACTCATCCAACATTTGCTTAATCAGCGGGAAAGAGCGTTCATCGGCAATGTTAATTGTGTGGTGCTGCATGCGCCTTACCATACTGCGCGGCACTTCTTCGTCTAGTTCGCATAAATGACGGAAACTTTTGGATGAAAGTAATTCAAACAAATGTCCAAAACTTGCAATAGAGGGCACCAAATCAATGCCACGGTTACGGCAATAGTTGTCAAGCGCCATGATTTCCTCAGCCGTGATAGGATCGGTAATGCGGGTTACTTCGCTCAAGTCCCTAAATAAATAGGTATGCTCCACATACAGTTGCAGCTGGTTAAGCTTATAGTAGGCACAGGAATCGGCCACTTTTTTGAGCATCTCAAGCGTAGGAACTCTGCCCCTTGCTACATCGTAATAGTAAACACGGTGCTCAAAGTCGGGCGTGTCTTGAATTTGTAAAAAGGGAAGCAAAGAGCCTTTTTGGCGAATAGCTTGCCGCAGGGTTTGCGCGCCACGAAGCAGACCTTGCTCTCCGCCGATTAACTGCACACCGTTTTCGTTAATAATTAGACGATATTCTTCCTTTGCAAAGCTTTCGTCTACCAAAAAAACAATATCTCCTTTACGAGCGCTGCCTTTGGTTATGGGTAAGTGTACGCCGCCAAACCGCAGCATGTCTTTTTGAACAAGAGTAGCGGCTGTTTTATCTGCATGGGTGGTGTTTTCAGCTAAAACGATATAGGCACCGTCTTCAATCATGCATTGCCCTTTTCCGACATGAAGGGTTTTGGGCTGTGGAATAAAAATCATAATTCTTTCCTTTCGTTTTTCTATTAATAATCAGCTTATTCCTACTAATAGTGGGCATATTAAGCGTTTTATATGTAAATTGGCTATCAATTCTGTTCAAGCGCTAAGGCAACAGCCATTCCGTCCGCTACTAACTCGCCGTAAATTTTTTCTTACATTGTCCTCCCTATATACTATTTTATATCCAATATTGTATCAAAAAGGGTTAAGCAGGGCAAGGAAAGTTTTTAGTGAATTGCAACTTGCGCAAATTGCAACTCAAAGTGCAACACTTTTATCTCCGAACAATAAGTGTATTGTGTTGGTCGGGGCTTTTGTTACAGCCCCAGCAGATGGCTTGGCAAAACATTTACAAGTATGGTTACACAAAACTATTGACACTACCACGACAATAGTATGTATGATCTTAGATATGATCAATAATCATATTATTATAGTCATTTTATTGTATTAGGTTTTTTCTTTGCCGTAGGTATGTTTATAGCGATAATGCTCGCTCGCGATGAATTCTTCTGGTATTAATCGTAGAGATTTTCCAGTTGCAATAGCATTCAGGTAAAGCATACAAGCCTTTTCTTGTACTTGGGTCACCAGTGTAGCTTCACTTAAGCTATTTCCGCAGGCTACAGAACCATGATTTCTTAAAATGAGGCTCATTCGATTTTGAATGCATTTTGAAGCTTCTATTCCAAGAAGGGAATGTTCTTCAGCTCTCACATACTCCCGAGTTAATGGAATGGAGCCTCCCAACAGTTGAGACATTTCTTCCACTATACAGGGAACCTCATCAATTTCCAGTGTGGAAACTGCCATTGCATACACCGTGTGTGCATGAATGATAGCAAAAACATCGTTTCGTAAATTATATATTTGACGGTGTATTTCTTTTTCTGAGGTTGGGTTGCGATCTCCTTTCAGCTTATTCCCGGCCATATCAATGACCACAATATCTTCTGGTTTCATGATTGAATATTCAACTCGACTAGGTGTTAGCAGAATGCTTTCCCCCACACGTATACTAACATTACCCCATGTTCCTAAGAAGTAGGACATTTCTTGCAAATACAGGCATGTTTCAATGATTTGTTGGCGCTCATGAGCGAATATCATCGCTGAACCCTCCCGGAGGCATCACCATTGGCGAGTTCCAACACTTCTTCCAATGAAACAAGATTAAAACCGCCATAAATCGTATGCTTCAGCGCAGATGCAGCACCGGCAAATTCCGCAACTTGCTGTAGCGGTAATTGATGCAATAAGCCATATATCATGCCAGCAGCAAAAGAAGCACCACTGCCACCACGGTCAACAAGGCGAATATCATAATGTCTACTTTGACAAAATTGATTTCCATCATAGCAAAGCACGGACCATCCGTTATCAGACGCTGAGTAACTCTCACGTAATGTACAACCAACATGCTTACAGCCATACGTTTCACAAATCTGCATAAATATTTTTTTATAACCTTCAATACTAAGTTTACTAGCGAACACATCCGTACCATCCGGCTTCAATCCAAGACAGCAGTCTGCATCTTCTTCATTTCCGATGCATACATCGACGTGATGCATAACACTTTTCATGAAATATTGTGCTTCTTCTACAGACCATAGTTTACGTCGATAGTTTAAGTCACAGGATACTATAACATTATGACGTTTTGCAGCTTCAACAGCAGCCTTTGTGAGAGCACGTGTTTTTGAGGAAATCGCTGGTGTAATACCTGAGAAATGGAACCAATCGGAACCGTTAAAAATCTTGTCAAAATCGAAATCTTCTAAAGATGCATCTGCAAAAGCAGAGTTAGCACGATCATAGGTAACGCGGGGTGGACGCATAGCCACACCAGTTTCGTAAAAATTGATACCTAAACGTTGCCCGCCTCGTGCGATATGGCTACAATCTACTCCTTGTGCAAGTAATCTATGATAGCAGGTTTCTCCTAACGCATTTTTGGGTAGTTTTGTCACATAGGTCACGTTCTCACCAAAGCGAGATAACGATGTGGCTACAATTGCTTCATCGCCATCATAAATTGCGTTAAAACTATCTGTTTGTTCTATACGTAAGAAATCGGGTGTCATCAGACGTAACATAATTTCTCCCATAGTGATGATTTTCATTAGTATATTCCTCCTAATCAAAATTCGGTTGGATAGAGGTTTTGTACCATAGAAATGTTGTTAAAGGGATAACGAAGAGCAACATTCTCATCAAAATCGATACCAAGTCCCGGTCGATCGTTAATATACATATAACCGTCCTTAGGTTTATATTGATGCGTAAACAGGCTTTCCTTCCACTCGATTTCTTCCACACTGTATTCTAGGATGAGGAAGTTAGGAATGGTAGCTGCAACATGCATGGTAGCTGCACAGCCGATTTGACCATGAATATTATGCGGTGCTACAGGAATTTGGTTGGCTTCACACATGGTTGCGATTTTTTTGATTTGTGTGATTCCGCCGCAAATACGAATATCTGGTTGAGCTATGTCAATAGCGTCCGCTTCAATAGCACTACGGAAATCCGATATGGTACACCAACGTTCACCGGAAGCAATCGGAATAGGTGAACGCAACTTAACTTGTGCACTGGCTTTCATGTTTTCAGGCATTGTAGGTTCTTCAAAGAACATGGGTTTATAGGGCTTGAGTTCTTCAGCGATGGCTAATGCGGTATAGGGATTGAAACGTCCATGCCCTTCTATCAGCAGATCGATATCCCAGCCAACAGCGTCACGAAGTGTTTTCACTTGAGCCAAGACACCACGCATTTCTTTGGGGGTAATGATTGCTTCTGCCTTGTAAAAAGGATCCCATTTAAGAGCAGTATATCCTTTGGCTACGGTCTTTTCTGCCAAAGCAGCAAGTTTGTCCGGCGTATCACCGCCAAAGAACCATCGATTCGCATAGACACGTACACGATTACGAAATTTGCCTCCTAAAAGCTGGTATACGGGCGTATTGAGTGCCTTTCCCTTTATATCCCAAAGTGCTACATCAACAGCACTCAAAGCAGAAGTCAATACACAGCAAGCACCCCAGTACTCATCACGAAAGCAAAGATAGAAGTTTTTTTCCGTTTCCATTGGATCCTTGCCCAACAGATGGCGCTTCAGTTCCAGTACAGCAGCAACCACGGTTTCTTCCCGGGTTTCCAATGAGCATTCACCTACACCCGTTATACCTTCATCTGTGTAGACCTTAATAAATACCCAGTTATCGTTATGTGCCTGCACAATAAAAGGCTTAATATCAGTAATCTTCAAAGCCCACCACCCTTTCAACTAAAGCTTATGATATCCTCTAAATATGTTTGCAGATGAGTTGCCATGGCATCTTCTGCCAGCTTTCTGTCACCGTCTAACACTGTTTTCAGTATTCCATTATGCTGCTCTAACCCTCTCCAAATAGCCTCCTCGGAGAAGGAAGCATGGTTTGTTTCACTGTTTGGAAAAATCAACGAAATCAAAGGTATTATCATGGCTGGAAATAATGAGTTATTTGTCATTTTAGATAGATGGGAATGAAATTTTCGATCATACTCATTCCATTTATCCGGTTGACGATAGTTGTTTTTCATGTTTTCGACAATACTTTGAAGCTTGGCTTTTTCTTCTGGCGTACCGTTAAGTGCAGCCAAACCACATGCACGAACTTCCAAAGCCATTCTTATTTCAAAGATTTCGTTCACTGATACGGAACCAATTACCGCCATGCGCGTTACAACCTCGCCAAGGATCTGTGGGTGCACCTGCGTAACAAAAGTACCACTCCCACTGCGTATATTTACCAAACCACGTTCACGAAGCATGGTTAGTGCTTCACGAACGACATTACGGCTTGCGCCGAAACGGTTCGCTAGATCAATTTCACCAGGCAACCGTTCACCAATTTGGATTTCTTGTCCGAGAATCATCTCTTCAATGGTTTGGGCAATTTGATGTGAAAGGTTTTCTTTGTTGAGCTGGTAATACATTCTATCCTCCAAACAAATCTTATTCTAAAGTTAATTCTATCCGCTTTTTCTCTTGAATAGACTGGTGTGTCGCTACCACCAGTTCATAAGCTTTTAGACCATCCCAACCAGAACTCAATGGCTTCTCTTTTCCGCGAATACATTGCACAAAGTTCTCGATAAGCCCCATAAATCCTCCGAACTCCTCGTCAAAAATCAATGTGTTTGGAAAAACAGGACTCCATGTTTTACTTGGTCCGACTTCGCTATCGTTGACTATTAACGTATGCTGGTCCTCAACAGCAATCCAGTTTTTTTCTCCGTATATTTCCACACGTTCCCAAGGCTTTAAACTTAGCGCCGTTGAAGAAGTAAATATGTTTCCTATTGAACCCGATTTGAATTCCAGATTAATGCATGCATTATCGAAGCTGTAATTACACTGATTGAAATCATAATGATGTGTAGCGATCGCAGATACTGCCTTTACATCTCCCATAAAATATCGCACAAGGTCAAACATATGAATCGTTCCACTTTCCAGTATGTCAACATAATCATACCCAAGGTTGAATTTACCCAGGAATGCTGCAGGACGTTCCGGAAGTAGCTTTTTTGCGCGGAAATAAGGTGGAGAGTATCGCTTGTTGGATACTGTCATTAGTGTTAGCCCTAGTTTATCGGCTGTCTCACACATATGTTGCGCTTGTCTTAGATCTCTGGTGATGGGCTTTTCTACAAGTACATGAATGCCTCTCTGGAAGCACTCCATCGTAAACTCGTAGTGCTTGTCATCCGGACCAAGAACTAATACACCGTCCGGTTTTTTGTCATCAAGCATTTTTCGATAATCTGAATACCAAACCGTCTGGTATATGCTTTCAACTTTTTTGCCTTGTTGTTGATTGCGAATTGATACACTTACCAGATCAATTGGTTCCCAAATCGTTTTTAAACGCATAATAGCAGGAATATGCTTGCTTTGGGCAACACCTCCACAACCGATTACCGCTAACCGAACCGGCATACGGGAAGCACGTTTCTCGTCGTATCCTATGCCGTAGACATCCGCATTATCAAACATTTTATGTAACGGGCTATGTGCGTAGGTATCCTCCAACATGTTTGTTCCTCCTAATCTTTTTCATTTAGTACACGAAGCCAGCGCAACCTAATCAGATTGGAACCACGCTGAATCGCTAAAGCGATCAATATGATCATACCCTTGAGTAAATACACCTGGCTGTCCATCAAGTTAAGGGTAGCCAAACCATTTGATAGCAGACACATAAACAACAAACCACACAGCGTTTTAGCAAATGAACCTTCACCACCAGACAACTTGTTGCCACCAATAACAACCGCAACGACAGCATTCATTTCCATACCATAACCAATCATAGCAACCGCGCTGCCTAATCGTGATAGATCAACAAGAGATGCTATACCCGTGAGTAAGCCTGCAAAAGCAAATATACCAAATTTTACGAGTTTAGTGTTTACACCCGCCAATTGGGCAGTTATCTCGTTTTCTCCGATTGCTTTGGTATATCTACCAAATTTTGTACGATTCAGTAAAAACCAACCCGTTCCCATGCATAATACTACCAGAATAAAAGTGATGTTGAAAAAGCTACCCCAAAAGGGCTGGTAAATACGTTGAAGCACCGTAGAAGGAACTGGTATGGATTTTGATCCGGTAATGCCCAATGCGAGACCACGTGCCCAAATCATACAAGAAAGTGTAATAATTACTGCGTTGATTTTTCCATATGCAATGAGTGCTGCGTTCATGGTAGAAATAAGCATCGCAACACCTATACAGGTAATCATTCCTAACCATATGTTTCCTGTGGCACGAAAGACAACACCTGTCATACAGGCAGTAAGTACAATCAGAGAACCGGAGGAAAGATCCATATTGCCTGAAATCACAACAAAGGTCGTACCCACAGATACAATTATGAGTGCTGCGTTTTGTTGAACGATGTTTGTCAGGTTACTAGTGGACAAAAATTTGGGATTTCGGTTGATAAAGAACAGTACTAATACGGCAGATAACAATAAAATTGTTAAGATATCCATATACTTAATGATTGTAGTAACGTACTTTTTTGCTTTGATTGACATATTATACTACGTTCCTCCCTTATGTGCTATGCTGCTGTGTAAAACGATTAAAGAGAACCGCTAGCAAAATAAAAAGACCCGTAGCGCAATCTTTGAAATTAGCATCAACTCCGTACAGCGTCATGAAGTTAGATATCATAGCAACAATTAAAGCCCCAATCAACGTTTTGAAAACGCTTCCTTCTCCTCCCTTCAGAGACATGCCACCCAATACAACTGCTGTAACAGCATCAAACTCGTATCCACTGCCTACAGATGGGTTAACCATTCCCAAACGGCAGGCTGCAATAATGCCTGCCAAGGCAGCCGCAATGCCGCTGATAGTATAGCATAGAGTTTTAATTCTTGCATTATTGAACCCGCAAAGTGCAGCAGCTCGAGGATTTCCGCCCACAGCATAGATTTGTTTACCAAAGTTGGTACGGTATAGTAATAAGCCGACAACTGTGTAAAGTACAATAATAACAAAGAATAACGTGGGAAGACCAAAAGCAAGTTTACCTGTATTAATGTAGCGTGTAACAGGATTTTTAACATAAATCCATGAATTAAATCGCTCAATAAGTACGAGCGCCAATCCTCGAATGGCAAGCTGTGATCCGAGTGTCACTATGACGCAGTTTATGTGCAATCGTTCAATGATAATACCATTAAGTGTGCCTGTAACAACGCATGCTATCACACACACAAGCATTGCTATGTATACATTTGCTCCCATTTCTAACAATGAGGCCAGCAGTACTGCGCTTAAAAACATGTTAGAACCCATAGAGAGATCCATTCCGCCAATTAGGAAAACGCATGACATACCGATGGAAAGAATCGCAACAATAGAAACCTGCTTGATGATGTTAAATAAATTGTTCTGTGATGAAAAGCGGCTTGTTAATAGAGAAAATAATACAAACAATACTACAGCAACGAGAAAAATGCCAAGCGTTTCTACTACCCCTTTAAAACGTTCTTCTTTGTTGGTTTCTGCAGAAGTTCTAATAGTTGTCATGCAATCACCTTCTTTTCGGGGTTTCCTTGAATCAAGCGAGCAAGGGTCTCTTCATCCGTTGGTTCGTTGAGCGTGGTACTAATTTTTCCGTCTACCATGATATAAATGCGGTCGGAAAGCTGAAGTATTTCGGTGGTATCTGTAGAAATAACAACAATCGCCTTACCTTGACTTGCTAGTGATTCTAATATGCGGTAGATTTCCGTTTTTGCTCCTACATCAACTCCGCGTGTCGGTTCAATAAACACTAGTATATCCAAATCTTTCATAAGCCAACGGGATACAATAATTTTCTGCTGATTTCCGCCCGATAGTAACTTTACCTTTGCAGAAAGAGATCGCATTTTAATAGAAAGCCTCTTTGCCAAATCATTGCAGCTATTGCGAATGCGACGATTATGTAATAGTGGTGTATATTTTCTAATGCGAAAATGCTTCAACGATGGAAGCGCAATGTTATCTTGACAGGTCATTTCAGGGAAAAGACCTTCTTCTTTGCGGTTCTCTGTTAACAAACCAATGCCGAATTGTACTGCATCCGAGGGACAGGTTATGCGGACCCGTTTTCCATTTATGCGTATTTCACCAGAATCCTTTCGTTGTGCCCCATATACAATTCGCCACAGAATATCCTGTCCAGCACCTAAAAGTCCAGTAAAACCGGTAATTTCGCCCGGAAAAATTTCACACGAAACATAATTTACTTGGTTGTGCAAATAGATATCAGAAAGTTCTAATAACGGTTGTTTCTTATGCTGTTTTGTTCGCCATTTGCGATGAAATGTATTGAAATTGTCCTCCAGCATATACTCAATAATTTGTAATTCGTTTACTTCGTTCATACGAACATTGGCTGTAACCCGACCATTCATTAAAATTGTCCCACTATCACAATATTTCTTAATCTCAGCCAGACGATGAGAGATAAAAACGATGCAAATGCCCTGTTCCTTCAGTTTGAATAAGATATTGAAAAGACGCCTTGTGTCCTCGTTAGTAAGCGCTGCGGTTGGTTCATCCAAAATCAAAATGCGTGGGTAAATAGAGATGACTTTGGCGATCTCGATCAGTTGCCGTTTTGCTAATGAAAAAACTTCAACATTTTGGTCTACATCTATGTTTTCGATACCAAGTTCAAGCAGCGATTTTCGTGCCATATCGCTCATTTTGGCGTTGTCAAGTTGAACGCCATTAACGATTTCACGACCTAAAAAAATGTTTTCTGCAACAGTCAAATTATTCAGCAAACTCAGTTCTTGATATACAATGCCAATTCCCAGCTTTGCACTATCTGCTGTACTTGATATTTGTACTTGCTTACCGTTTATATAGATTACGCCGCTATCTGCGGTATAAGTACCACTCAATATTTTCATGAGCGTTGATTTTCCTGCACCATTTTGCCCGATAATTGAATGAATTTCTCCTGCAAATAACTGCAAATCTACATCTAACAATGCTTGCACACCGGTAAAGCGCTTAGATATATTTCGCATTTCAAGTATCGGTTTCAAGGGACGAATCCTCCTTACTGTATTCGTGATTGGAGAGGGAAATTGTCCTCTCCTCTCCAATCAATTTGAGCTTAATTGTTCATGTAGCTAGCGATAATGTCTTCGAGAGACATATCAAATGGTACGTTCTGTGTATCTTTTTCCATGTCTGTTGCCATCTGTAGCATGGCAGCTGCATTATCTTGCGTAACAATGATACCAGGCAAAATGAAGTCTCCACTAGTAGCAAAGTCATATTCACCAATCATGACACGGTAAGGAATCGTGACCTTGTAGAAACCGGTATACTGAGAGGCCAACATATAAGTACAATTCATATCTCCATCAATGATAGCCTGAATGGCATCAATGGAGCCATCAATGGAGCAGCTGAGAATTTGATCACCACGACCATCATTAATAATAACCTGCGTGGCGGGATAAGTCACACCATCGGACAGACCGTAGACCAGATTAATCTTGTCTCCGTAGGTGGTCAGGTAGTTTTCCATAATGGTTACAGCTTGTGTGCCGTCCCAATTAGTGGCTTCCTGTGCTAAAATGGTAACATTATTTGCTGCCATCACCTCAGCGAACCCACCTGTACGGCCTTCATTCAAGCCCTGACCGAGGTTGCCTGTAAGCATGACCACGTTTTTTTCGCTAATTTCTCCACCCTGTGCCTTGAGAAGCTCAATTGCGTATTCACCAACTTCACGTGACATTTCCCACTCATCGAATCCGATGGTACCTTCGCTCATGCCAGGTTCAGACCAGCTGTGCTGAACAACAACCTTAACACCCTTTTCTTTTGCTTTTGCAAAGGCGTTGGTATACGCTGTAACATCAATGGTATTTATCGAGATAATGTCGCAGGTATCAATGAATTGCTCAAACACTTCCACCTGTCGCGCAACATCTCCATCACCTGAACCTACCATCAGCTCAAAACCATATTTTTCCGCAGCAACTTTAGCACCTTCAACTTCACCAAGATGGAACGGATGAGTTAGATCCTGTTGGATGAGCCCAACAACAATCTTGTCGTTTTCTGCAAATGTGCCAGAAACAAACAAACACAATGCAAGTAGTAAGAGAATAGATAGTGACTTTTTCATGGTTTCCCTCCTTATATATGCACATTTCCGTGCATTAATTACTGTACTATTCAGCCCATATAACACATGGACCGCTATTCATGCCTTCAAATAACCAAGGAGACACAACCATTCGTTTAATATTTTCCAAATTCCCATCTAACTTCATCTCTTCTACGATAATAAAGCGCTCAGTATGCGCATGAGCAAAGAAGGCGTTATGTGCATCCATGGTTTGGTCAAGAGAAGAAATGCAGGCAATTGACGGAACGTCCGTTCCTATGAGGCGCAAATTGGGCATTTTGTTTTGGATATAAATTGCCGTTTCTTTACAGAAACCTGGACAATGATTGGAAAAACGATAGGGGTCGTTTTTTCTCCAATCCTCTACACCAAAACGAACAAGTAACGCATCAGCATCACATCCTTCTGCCAAAAATGGTTTTATATGTTCAACGGAAACAATTGTATCGTCTGTCAAATAGCTCAAATCAATAACTCGTATTTTATTGTAGACTAAGTCACTTGGGCAAAAATCACATATACTAATACCGTCCTCAAACACATGCCCCGACGTGTCCAAATGTGAACCAGTGTGATTATAAACTTGTAAAAACATAACATTAGCACCAGTTTCACGAATGGACATGAACTCTGTCAGTTTGGGCTCAGGAATTGCTGGGGGTCGAGGTGCACTTGAACTCATAGGATAGGACAACCATCGAATAGACATATTAGAAGCCTCCTTTTATGATTGGATTAGCAGATTAAGGAATATCTGGGAGATCTTTTTTTGCTTCCTGAATAAGCTCCACGAAGTGTGCAACCTGTTTTGTAACCCAGCCTATTCCTTCTTTTTCTATCATCTCAAAATTCATGAATGTTCGTGCTCCAGATACGGCGCACGCACCACACTTGATAAACTCCACTACATTTTGTTCAGTTATTCCACCAGAAGGTATCAAATTCACCTCAGGGAATACCATTTTGAGATTAGTCATGTATTTTGCGCCGCCAAGTGCTCCTGGAAAAATTTTTACAGCAGTAACCCCTTTGCGCATAGCATTGAATACTTCAGTAGCCGTGAAAGCACCGCTAAAAATAGGAACTTGATAACGATTAGCCACATCAATAACATCATCAATGACACAAGGGTTTACAATGATATCGCCACCGTGCAAAATAACTTCTCTCGCAGAGGTTGCATCTAGGACTGTTCCTGCAGCAACGTGCATTTTTCCTTTAAAGTGCATTGAGATTGTCTCAATGGCTTCAAGGACACCCGGAGTTGTCATTGTTACTTCAATACAACGAGCGCCTCCATCATACATAGCTTGTGCGTATTTTATCCAGTCATCTTTTTGATGAAGTTTGATACAGGGGAGTACACCGGTATTTTTAATGGTACTCATAACGCGTTCTTTTAATGTATAGTCGCTTCGCATAAAACCATCTCCTTATTCAAAAAATGGATATCAACCTGTCCAACAACCCTACAGCTTGAAAGCAATATACTATTAAACAATGGTAGTGTCAACCCTTTTTTTGAGATAAACAAAAAAAAAACAATTTATGTTTCAGACCGTAGACAAAGTCCCAGTTTATCATGTTCTGTTTTCAACATGAACAGCTTGTTTATTCACGGATTTTAGTTTATTATGGCTGCATTGGAGGTGTCAGATGACGATAGAAGACATTGTATCCATATTGGACGCCCGTGTATTGTGTGGCGAGGATAAACTCTCTTTAGTGGTAATGAGTGCATGTTGTTCTGACCTTATGAGCGACGTTTTGGCGTTTGTAAATGAAAAAACTGTACTGCTAACAGGTCTTACCAACATGCATGTGCTGCGCACCGCCGAAATATTAGACCTTAAATGCCTGATATTCACCCGCGGCAAGGTGCCCTCTGATGAAATAATCGAAAGGGCACGGCAGATGAATCTTGTTGTGCTAACTGCCAACAAAACCATGTTTACCTGCGCCGGGCTTTTATATGACGGCGGGCTTAGGGGCGCTGCTATGACCTGGAACGAGGAAACAGAGGAAGAGAAATGATTGCCGAAAGCTTTAGCGTTGAAAAGGGGGATTATCTGCGTGCGGGTGAAGCCAGTACAAAGATGAAAAATATGCTAAAGAAGCTTGGCATAGGCGGTTCTGTGCTAAGGCGCATATCCGTTGCGGCATATGAGGTTGAGATGAATTTAGTAATACATTCACTTGGTGGTACGCTTAGTATAGATTTAGATGGGGATTATATATGGCTGGTGTCTGAGGACATAGGTCCCGGTATACCCGATATAGAAAGCGCTATGAGAGAGGGTTATTCCACCGCCGATGAAATCGCCCAAGGCATGGGCTTTGGCGCAGGCATGGGAATACCCAATATGAAGCGCAATGCTGATGTATTTGAAATAGAAAGTGAGCCTAACAAAGGTACTAAAATAAAAATGGGCTTTCTAATGGGAGGCGGCAAGAGTGAATAAACGTTTCCATTCCGTAACACTTGAAGCCTCCAGATGTAAGGGTTGTACAAACTGCCTTACCCGCTGCCCCATGGAGGCAATTAGGGTTAGAGGCGGCAGGGCATATATTATGGACGAACGCTGCGTAGACTGCGGTGAATGTATACGCACATGCAGCTATCATGCAAAAGTCGCCATGACGGACGATTTAGGCATTATTGAAAATTTTGAGCATCGCATAGCCCTACCTGCGCCATCTCTTTACGGGCAGTTCTACCATGCAAAGAGCATAGCTGTGATACTTGAGGCGCTTAAATATATTGGCTTTACGGATGTGTTTGAGGTTGCAAAGGGAGCGGATATTGCAACAAGGCTGTTGCAGGAGGAGCTTAAAAACCCGGACCGTCCAAGGCCGCTTATATCTTCAGCCTGTCCAGCAATAACCCGCATGATACAGATTAAATTCCCAACACTTATACCGAATATTGTAAAAGTAAAGCAGCCTATGGAAATTGCGGCTACTATGGCAAGGGCGGAATACTCTAAAAAACATTCCGTTTCCAAAGATAAGATAGGCGTGTTCTTTATAACCCCTTGCGCTGCAAAGGTAACAGCAGTTAGAAATCCCATAGGGCAGGAAAAGTCCGAAGTTGACGGAGTTATATCCATGCTTGATATATATGCCGGTGTGTTCCCTATACTTAATAAGGTATCTGCCGATGAAAACGTCAAGATAGCTACCCCCTACGGCGTGGGCTGGGCAAATTCCGGCGGGGAATCAAGGGCAGCAAATATAAACAAGACCATGGCGGTTGACGGTATTGAAAACGTTGCCCACGTGCTTGAGGAGATAGAAAACGGTAGGCTGCGCGATCTTGATTATTTTGAAGGAGCGGCTTGTTCAGGAGGCTGCGTTGGAGGACCGCTAACATACGAAAACAAATATGTAGCCCGAAACAAGGTAATGCAGCTTATAAGCGACCTTCCCTTAGAGCGCCCCGAAGATGCGGTGCCATGCAGAGTGCTTAACAGCTTTGATTTTATGCTTGATACTCCTATACCAGAAAACTACAGTATGCAGCTTGATGAGGAAGTATCAACCGCTATGGAAAAAATGGAGCGTATAAATGAAATACTGGAAAGCCTTCCGGGCTATGACTGCGGCTCCTGCGGCTCTCCCACATGCAGGTCTTTTGCGGAGGATATAGTAAGGGGATATTTTAATATTACAGACTGCATATTCATACTGAGGGACAGGCTTAAGGTTATGGCACAGCAGATGGTGGATATGTCAAATACAAAGAGGGAATAAAAAATGAAAGTAAATGAACTATCTAAACTGATAAACGCTAAAAATTTGCATGATATAGGTCTTGAAAATGAGGTTAAAAGCGGCTATACCTGCGACCTTCTAAGCTGGGTAATGGCAAGGGGGAACGAGGGCTGTGCTTGGGTTACGGTTCAAACGCACATGAATGTAGTTGCGGTTGCAAGTCTTAAGGAAATGGCGTGCATAATACTGCCGGACGATATTACTATGGAAGAAGCGCCCTTAAATAAAGCAAAGGAAGAAGGGGTGGCGGTGCTATCATCCCCGCTTAGTGCATACAGCATATGTGCAAAAATGGCTAAGGCGGGTCTGCCCTCCTGCTGATGTTGTTTTACGATTTGCATATTCATAGCTGCCTATCTCCCTGCGGCAATGATGATATGACGCCCCATAACATATGCGCTATGGCGCATATAAAGGGGCTGGATGTAATCTCGGTTACAGACCATAATACCGCAGGTAATTTACGTGCGGTTAGTGAAAACGCAAAGAAATACAATGTGCTTTTTTTGCCGGGCATTGAACTTAACACTAAGGAAGAGGTTCATCTGCTCGGTTATTTTAATTCTGTAGATAATGCTGAAGGCTTTTCAAAATACTGCGATAATTATAGGCAGAAGATAAAAAACTCTCCCGAATATTTCGGAAGGCAGTATTATATGGATAGCGAGGATAATATATTGTCTGAGGAAGAAAGCCTTCTTATATCCCCGCTTAAGTTATCATTCGAAGAGGCGGTAGAGGGCATACGCAGTTTTGGCGGGGTGCCTGTACCGGCGCATGTGTTCAGGGGCAATGGTATTATTAATATGCTGGGCTTTATACCGCCTGATAGCGGCATAAAATGCATAGAGGTAAATGGAAACGATGTACCGCCCAAAGGTTATAATATACTGCGCTCTTCCGATGCACATACTTTGGGGGATATTTCAGAACCTATTTTTTCTCTTGATTGTGATAATAATATAGCTTCAATACTTGCCTGCCTTGAAAGGAAGGCATAAGCGGGTCAAAATCCGCCCGCTATTTTTTTATTTCTATTTGTTGCGCGGAAAATTGCTGAAAAAAGAAATGAAGTGTGATAGAATCTTCAATGGTGTACTATTAGACTTAAGGAGGTAACACACAGTTGTCGCAGAGAGATGAACAGTTAAAACTGATAGATATCGAGATAGAAAAGCATAAGGGCGATGCAAGCTCACTAATGCAGGTGATGCAGTACTCACAGGACATCATGGGTTATGTGCCTATGGACGTACAGGTGCGTATAGCCGAAGGGCTTGGCGTAACACTATCCGAAGTATATGGAGTAGCGACATTCTATTCCCAGTTTGCGCTTGAACCTAAGGGCAAATACCTAATAAGCGTGTGCCTTGGTACTGCCTGCTATGTGCGCGGAAGCCAGTCGGTGCTGGATAGGATTTGTGAGGAATTAAACGTTGAGCCAGGTAAAACGAGCGGCGATGGTCTTTTTACGGTAGAGGCAACCCGCTGCATAGGCGCCTGCGGTCTTGCGCCTGTCATCACCATAAACGATGAAGTACATGGCAGGCTAACTGCGGATGATGTGCCTAATATACTAAAGCCCTATCTTAAGGGATGAGGGATATCTCCCTGCACATAATGGACCTTGCTCAAAACAGCCTAAGTGCGGGGGCGAAGCTTATTACTATCGATATAGAAGTGATAGGGGATAGGCTAACATTTAAACTAACCGATGATGGCAAGGGTATGCCAAAGGAGCAAGTTGAGGCGGTAGTAAGCCCCTTTGTAAGCAGCCGAACTACCCGCAAAGTAGGGCTTGGAATACCTCTTACAAAGCAAAGTGCTGAAATTACAGGGGGAAGCTTTTCGGTAGAGAGTAGCCTAGGTAAGGGCACTGTAGTTAGTGCAAAATATGTGCTAAGCAGTATAGACTGTATACCGCTGGGTGATTTGGCAGGAACATTATTGTCGCTCATAAGTGGTAATCCGGATTCTGTGGACTTTGCGGTAAACATAAAAGCCGGAGAAAAATCATTCAACATGAATACCGCTTATATTAAAGAAATGCTTTCCGGAATAAGCTTAAACGAGCCGGAAGTTGTAAAGTGGCTACACGGCTACCTTGATGAAAATATAGCAGATTGTTTGGGAGGATATATTACATGAAATCACTGGAAGAATTAAAAGAAATAAGGCAGAAAACCCTTGACAAGATAAATATGCGCAAAGAAGATAAAGAGGAAGCCGTGCGCGTAGTGGTTGGTATGGCAACCTGCGGCATTGCAGCAGGCGCGCGCCCTGTCATGATAGCTTTTATAGAGGAGTGCGCAAAGCGGGGGCTACGCCATGTACAGGTAACACAGACAGGCTGTATAGGTCTGTGCCAGCATGAGCCCATGGCGGATGTAATTATCCCCGGCATGGAAAAGGTTACATATATAAAACTCACGCCTGAAAAGGCAAGGCGCATAGTGCTTGAGCATATAGTAAACGGCAGACCCATTGCCGAGTATGCGATAGGCTCTCAGGAAGACGCCTAAATAAGGAGGGAAAATGGAATTATTTCGTTCGCATGTTCTAGTCTGTGGCGGCACGGGCTGTACATCCTCAGGTTCAGATTTAATAATAGAGCAGTTTGAAAAACAACTCGCAGATCATGATCTAGAAAACGAGATTAAGGTAATACGCACAGGCTGTTTTGGTCTATGCGAAGCGGGACCGGTTGTAATAGTATACCCTGAAGGTACTTTCTATTCTCATGTGAAGCCGGCGGATGTAAAGGAAATAGTAGAGGAACATCTCCTTAAGGGCAGGGTGGTTCGCCGCCTTGTATATGCCGAAAAAGGCGAACATCCCGATGCAGGAAAACCCCTTGATGAGATATCCTTCTATAAACATCAAACTAGGGTTGCCCTTCGTAATTGTGGCGTTATAGACCCGGAAAATATAGACGAATATATCGCTTTTGACGGTTATATGGCGCTTGCAAAATGCCTAACCGAGATGAGCCCGCAGGAGGTAATAGACCATATAAAAGCAGCAAACCTCAGGGGTAGGGGCGGCGGAGGCTTCCCTGCCGGAAACAAATGGCAGTTTGCCGCAAATAGCAAGGCGGATAAAAAATATGTAATTTGCAATGCTGATGAGGGCGATCCCGGTGCATTTATGGATAGGTCCGTCCTTGAGGGCGACCCGCATAGCGTGCTTGAAGCCATGGCTATATGCGGGTATGCAATAGGTTCTGACGAAGGCTATATATACGTGCGCGCGGAATACCCAATAGCCGTTGAACGTCTTAAAACTGCAATTAAACAAGCTAGGGAATATGGTCTGCTAGGTAAAAACATACTGGGCAGCGATTTCTCCTTCGATATAAACCTTCGCCTTGGCGCGGGCGCATTTGTATGCGGCGAGGAAACGGCGCTTATGGCATCAATAGAGGGTAAGCGCGGTGAGCCAAAGCCCAAGCCCCCGTTCCCTGCGGTGAGCGGTCTATTTGCTAAGCCCACCAATATAAACAACGTTGAAACATATGCAAACGTTCCGCCTATTATTAATAAAGGTATTGAATGGTTCCACTCAATGGGAACCGAACGCTCCCCCGGTACAAAGGTTTTTGCGCTTGGCGGCAAGATAAACAATACTGGTCTTGTTGAAGTACCCATGGGAACACCGCTTAGAACCGTAATATACGATATAGGCGGTGGAATACCCAAAAACAAGAAGTTTAAGGCCGTACAAACCGGCGGTCCTTCAGGCGGCTGTATACCCGCATCGCTACTTGATGTACCAATAGAGTACGATTCTCTAATCGAAATCGGCTCAATGATGGGTTCCGGCGGTATGGTAGTAATGGACGAAGATAACTGCATGGTGGATATCGCCCGTTTCTTCCTTGATTTTACTGTTGAGGAAAGCTGTGGCAAATGTACTCCATGCCGTTTAGGTACAAAGCGCATGCTTGAAATACTAAACCGCATAGTAGAAGGTAAGGGCGAAGATGGCGATATAGAGAGGCTGGAGCGCCTTGCGAGGACTATAAGTTCCTCATCGCTTTGCGGCCTTGGGCAGACTGCGCCAAACCCTGTACTCTCAACGCTTCGCTACTTTAGAGATGAATACGAAGCGCATATATATGAGAAACGTTGTCCCGCACATCATTGCAAGAGCCTAGTGCATCTTGAAATCACCGAGGATTGCCGCGGCTGTACTGCCTGTGCTAGGGTATGTCCCGTCGGCGCTATCTCCGGCGATGTGCGCCAGCAGCATCATATAGACATCGATAAATGCACAAAGTGCCTATCTTGCATAGAGAAATGTCGCTTCAACGCAATCATTAAGGTTTGATGGAGGATTAAATGATTACATTAACTATAGACGGTACTGAAGTTAAGGTAGAGAAGGGTACAACGGTACTCGAGGCAGCCCGCAAAGCGCATATACATATCCCCACGCTCTGTTTTCTTAAAGACCTTAACGAAATAGGCGCTTGCAGGATATGCGTGGTAGATGCCGGCGCTAGAAATTTGCAGGCAAGCTGTGTGCTTGAAGCGCAGGACGGCATGGTTGTCAAAACCAACACCCCTAGAGTTAGAGAGGCGCGCAGGACTATACTTGAACTTATACTCAGCAACCATGACAAAAAGTGTCTGTCCTGTGTAAGAAGCCAAAACTGTGAGCTTCAAAAGCTTTCGCTGGAGCTTGGCATAGAAGATGGCGAAGCCCTAGGCGGAGAGCGTACCCACTACGAAATTGATGAATCTTCAGTCAGTATAGTGCGCGATAACAACAAGTGTATACTGTGCAGAAGATGCGTTGCCGCATGCAGTAAAACCCAAGGCTGCGGCGTAATAGGCGCGGTGAACCGCGGCTTTAAAACAAGCATAGAATCCCCTTGGGAGCTGCCTATAAATCAAACCGCCTGCATTCGCTGCGGTCAGTGTATAGCAGCCTGCCCCGTTGGCGCGCTGTATACCAGAAATGAGATAGACCGTGTGTGGGATATGCTTGCGGACGATTCTCTATATACTGTAGTGCAGACGGCACCTGCTGTAAGGGCTGCGCTTGGGGAAGAATTCGGTATGCCCATGGGCACAAATGTAACCGGTAAGATGGCAGCTGCGCTGCGCAGACTTTCTTTTGACAAGGTGTTTGATACCGATTTTGCTGCCGACTTAACAATAATGGAAGAAGCGGTAGAGCTCGTGAACCGCATAAAGACAGGCGGGGTGTTGCCTATGATTACTTCATGCTCGCCCGGCTGGATATCCTACTGCGAAGCCTACTATCCGGAGTTTATACCCAACCTTTCAAGCTGTAAATCCCCTCACGAAATGCTTGGAGCCATAGTAAAGAGCTATTATGCAGAAAAAATGGATATACCGGTAGAAAAAATACGCGTGGTATCAATAATGCCTTGTACTGCCAAAAAATATGAGGCAAAGCGTCCTGAGCTTGCTGCAAATGGCTACCCCGATGTAGATGCTGTGCTTACAACAAGGGAACTTGCACGCATGATTAAAACCGCTGGTATAGACTTTGCAAGGCTGCCTGATGAGGATTTTGACTCTGCGTTTGGTGAGAGTACAGGCGCAAGCGTAATATTCGGTACAACCGGCGGCGTTATGGAAGCCGCACTCCGCACGGCTTACGATGTCTTAACAGGCGAAAGCCTTGAAGAACTTGATTTTCATCAGGTGCGCGGAGTTAAAAACATAAAAGAAGCCAGCATAAAAATTGGCGATAATACTATAAATGTAGCAGTTGTACATGGAACTGCAAACGCTAAAGAGCTGCTTGAAACAATAAAGGCTGGTGAAAAAGAATATCATTTTATAGAGGTAATGGGCTGCCCCGGCGGCTGTGTAACGGGAGGCGGTCAGCCGATAGTGCCAGCGCAGGAGCGTATAGATGTAGACCCGCGCATTGAAAGGGCGAAAGCTTTATACAGTGCGGACGCTGAAAAGCCTCTGCGCAAGAGCCACGAGAATCCCAGCATAATAAAATTATATGAAGAGTTCCTTGAGGAGCCCAACAGCTATAAGGCCCACCACCTATTGCACACCAAATATACTCAAAAGTCCAAATACCCCGCGCTTGAAAAATAGTAAAGCTGTTATTATAAACACCCTTACGGTACATGCGTTCGTAAGGGTGTTTTTGGTCTATAATGCGGGCGGAAAATGACCCACTAGAATTGAATGTTTGGTGATTTTTTGTGCAATTTGTATTGACTAGGCTTGGTTTTAAATTTAGAATGTAGTTAAAGAAAGACAATGCTAACAACTGTGTCTTTCAAAAAAATGAAGGAGGAATATTTCTTGAAAATCAGAAAATCATTTGCGGTTTTATTAAGTCTTGCTATGCTGCTTGGAGTTGGTGTAATTGCTGAAAGCAAGTTTAAAGCAGGCGAATACGAGAAAACTGTAAACGGAATGAACGGTCCAGTTAGTGTAAAGGTTACATTTACTGCTGACAGTATCGAAAAAATCGAAGTGCTCGACCATATGGAAACGCCCGGTATAGGCGATTACGCCATGGAAAAGGTGGCGGAAGATATTATTGAAAAGCAGTCCCTCGCAGTTGATTCAGTCACAGGTGCAACTATAAGTTCTGCAGTGCTTAAAAATGCGGTAAAGGTCTGTGTTGAGGAAGCCGGCGGCGATGTAAAGGCTCTATCTGAAAAGTTCCCTAAAGAACCTGTAGAAGATATAGAGCTCACAGCTGATGTAGTAATAGTAGGCGGCGGTGGAGCAGGTCTTACGGCAGCGGTAACCGCACTTGAAAACGGTGCAAGTGTAATACTTATTGAAAAAACCGGTATACTCGGCGGAAACTCGCTTGTTGTTGGTGGTTTCTACAACGCTCCCGACCCTGCGAGGCAGGATAATAAATATCAGGCAGAGCGCGCACCTGCGCTTGATACCATGATTGAAGATGCCCTAGCAGAAGACCCCGTAAACGATGAACACAAAGCCCTTCAGGATGCTGTAAGGGAAGAGTTTGAAGCTTACAAAGCTTCAGACAAAACCATGTTTGACTCTGCCAATTGGTTCGCGTTACAAACTTGGAATGGCGGCGACAAGGTAGCAGAAATTGATATGGTTAAAATACTTGCGGGTAATGCGGAAGCCGGTCTTCACTGGCTGGAAAGCCTTGGACAGGAATTTGCAGAAAATGTACACCATGGCGGCGGAGCAATGTATCCCCGTTCACACCAGGCGGTAATGCCAAACGGCACAGGCTATATAAGCGCCCTTAGAGGACAGCTTAAAGATAGCGAAAACTACACTGAATTTACCGATACCGAGGGCAAGAGCCTAATAATGGATGGTGATGCCGTAGTAGGCGTAAATGCCGTAGGTAAAGACGGTAACAAAGTTACTTTATACGCAAATAAAGGCGTCGTACTTTCAACCGGAGGCTTTGCAGGTAATGTAGAGCTAAGGCAAAAATACTGTGAAGGCGATAAATGGCCGGACCTTGGTAAAAATGTGGGTACTACTAACCTTTCAGGTGTAACCGGCGATGGTATATTTATGGCTGAAGCAGCAGGTGCAAACCTTGTAAACATGGAACAGCTTCAAATGCTTCCCTATTGCAACCCAAAAACCGGTATGCTAAATGACAACCTATTGCAGTCCGGTACCAGCATATTCCTTAACAAAGAGGGTAAGCGCTTTGTTCGTGAGGACGGCAGGAGGGACGAAATGTCCTTAGCCTTCATGCAGCAGACAGACGGTCTTGTATACATGGTATGCCGCCCCACCGCAGAATATGAAGAGCTTCGTTCACTTGCAGGTCAATCCGTGCCTTATCTAGTAGAAAACAAGGTATCTGGCTATATATATGCCAAGGATATAGCAGACCTCGCTTTGCAGCTTAATCTTCCTGAAGATGTAGTACGCGAAGAAATTGAGTATTACAACGAATACGCAAGCGAGCAGAAGGTTGATAAATTCCATAGGGCATCTTACTCTATGCCTCTTGGCGAGGGACCTTTCATATCTTACGAGAGAAAGACTGCGGCTCACCATACAATGGGCGGTGTAGAGATAGACGAACATACCCATGCACTTCGTCCCGATGGCTCAATAGTAAAGGGTCTATACTGTGCAGGTGAAATCACGGGCGTAGTACACGGCGCAAACCGTTTAGGCGGAAACGCAATAGTTGATTACCTTGTATTTGGTAGGATAGCCGGCGAACACGCCGCAAAAGGCGAATAATACACATTAATCTTATGGCTGCCCCTCGCGGGCAGCTTTTTTGTGTATTATACTTGCAAAGTTTTATGCACAGGGTTAGAATGTAGGAAAATATAATTTAAGGAGCATACAATGGATTACAAACAGGCTGCGAAGGATTTTTGTGAAAACGAAAAACAGTTTCATTTAGGGGTTATACCTACAGAACAATCAAACCCAATAACTAAAAATTTAAGTGCAATAATTAGCCGCGATACGGCTGAGGGTGTAAAGTGCATACTGGATGCGGATGTAAATATAGGTCCTGTAGCTAAAAAGGCTTTTGATAGCGAAGAGTTTAAAAGCTTGGTAAATGATATAGTGCGCTGTATGGATGAGAGGAAAACCGTACTATTTTCAAGTGTAGGTGCTTCAGGACGCATGGCTATACAACTTGATGCCACATGGAGGCGTTATTTTTTGGAATTAACGCAGGTGTTGCCCCAGTATAGCGAAAAGTTTATTCAACTTATGAAAACAACAAACAGCTTTACAACCGGCGGCGATAGGGCGCTTGTTCAGGCTGTTGAAAACTTTGAAGACTATATGACATTTGGCGCAAGACAAATACAGGAAGCGGGTGTAGGCGAGGGGGATGTGGTAATAGCCCTTGCCGAGTGCGGGCTTTCAGCATCTATAAATGGCTCCGCGATAGAGGCGGATAAGCAAGGCTGCCGCACGTATTATCTATTTTGCAACCCAAAGGAAATACTGTCTAAGCATTTAGAGCGCTGCCGCAAAGTATTTGAAAGGGAGAATATAATATTTATGCCGCTATATGTAGGCAACATGGCAGTTTCAGGCTCAACCCGTATGCAGGTTACTACGGTGGAGCTGCTTGTGGCGGGCGCAGCGCTTGAAATGGCTGCTGATATTTGGCTTAAGAAAAATTTAACGGCTGAAGAATACTCCTGCCTTGGCACGGTTTCGCTTACGGGTGATGAATACGCGAGTGAATTTGAAAGATTAAGCAATGATTTGCGCAGTGGAGATGCGTTAAAAGGGTTAGCTAGAGCCGTTGAACTTGAAGCGGATACATATAATAATAACGGCTTAATCACATACACAACTCATAACTATTTGCTTGATATAATGACAGATACAACAGAGCGTCAGCCTACATTTACCTTGCCGCCTTTCCGCAAAAAAGGTGAGGAAGGTCCGCTTAGCTGGGCTTATGTAAAAGATCCGCTGTACCCCGGCGATGTGGCGTGGAAGCAGCTTTTCCTGCGCCCTGTAAAAGGTCTTGATTGGACTGTGGAAGACTATATTGAAATGAATGCCTCACAGAGCATAATAGATAATCCTCCCAAGGTAGGCTCGGAAGAGGTATTTAAGTATGATATAGGCAACAGCAGCGACCCCGCCCGCTGGGAGAAACGTCCTGCAGGGTTAGTGCTGGTTGATATAAACGGCTCCGCCTGCGATAAGGCTGTTTCTTGGTTCAACAAGGAAACCCCTAATTTTGACTTTGCCTGCGCTATTCGCCTTGGAGAAATACCAAAGGGCAGTATAGCAGAAAAAGAAATACATGTGCCTGTTAAGCTTAAAAAGAGCAGCATGAATTTAATGACGCATGTAATGGTAAAGCTTGCGTTTAATGTGCTGAGTACTGCTACCATGGCTAAGATGGGCAGGGTATGGGGCAACTGGATGATACAGGTACTCCCCACCAACAAAAAGCTTGTGGACAGGAGTACACGCATAATAGCAAACCTAATGGATATACCCTATGAAAAAGCCTGTGAGGAGTTTTATAAGAGCGTATCTCTGCGCCAAAAGGGTGATGAATACCGCGAGAGCTTTGTAGTAGAAACGCTGAAACGCCTAGGCTTTAACCCGGAGGTTGAGAGGTGATGGAGCTAGGCTTTGATCACTATAAATATACTGAATTACAATCAGAACAAATTAAAAAGCGCATAGATTATTTCGGCGGCAAGCTGTATCTGGAGCTTGGCGGCAAGCTTTTTGACGATTTCCACGCAGCAAGGGTACTGCCCGGTTTTAAGCCCGACAGCAAGATTAGTATGCTGCTTAAAATGAAAGAGCAGTGCGAAGTAATAGTATGTATATGCGCTGATGATATAGAAAAAAACAAAAAAAGGGGAGACCTTGGCATAACCTACGATGACGAGGTACTCCGTTATATAGATGCGTTTACGGCATACGATATTAAGGTATCGGGCGTTGTAATAACCCAGTATGAAAAGCAGAGTAGCGTAATTACTTTCAGACGCAAGCTGCGTACACAGGGCATAAAGGTTTATCTGCATTATTCCATACCAGGCTATCCTTCAAATACAAGCCTTGTAGTTAGCGATAAAGGCTACGGGAGGAATGATTTTGTACCCACGGAGCGTTCCTTGGTGCTTGTAACTGCGCCGGGACCTGGTTCCGGCAAAATGGCTGTATGCCTAAGTCAACTATACCATGAACACAAGATAGGTAGGCGCGCGGGCTATGCAAAGTTTGAAACCTTCCCCGTGTGGAATTTGCCGCTGCGTCATCCTATAAATATGGCGTATGAGGCTGCCACTGTGGATTTAGGCGATGTAACTATGCTGGATCCTTTTCATCTGGAACACTATGATGTGCAGGCGATAAACTACAACCGAGATATAGATGTATTCCCCATACTTAACAATATATTTAAGCTTATTTGGGGAGAATCCCCTTACAAATCCCCAACGGATATGGGGGTAAACATGATAAGGGATGTAATAATAGATGAAGAAGTCTGCATTTCAGCTGCTAAACAGGAGGTTATACGCAGGCTCTACACTGCGCTATGTGAGCAGAGGAAGGGTCTTATAGGCGAAGAAGAGGTAAACAAGCTGCAGCTTATTATGAGGCAGCTGGAATTATCCGATGATGATAGACCTGTACTTGCTGCTGCAAGAAAACGGGCACAACAGACGGGCGCGCCGGCAGCAGCTATACAGCTACTTGACGGTACTATAATTACTTCTAAAACAAGCTCATTACTTGGCGCATCTGCGGCTCTTATATTAAACGCGGTAAAACATATAGCGGGTATAGAAAAACCTGTAAAGCTTATACCTCCTGAAGTAATAGGTCCTGTGCAGGAGCTTAAGTGCAGCTACCTTGGTAATAAAAATCCGCGTCTTCATAGCGATGAAATATTAATAGCTCTATCCATTACCGCGGCGTCAAGCGATGAAGCGCGCCTTGCTATGGAGATGTTGCCTAAATTAAGGGGAGCGGAAGTACATACATCAGTAATACTATCTCAGGTTGATGAGAATATATTCCGCCGCCTTGGAGTAAACCTAACCAGCGAACCTATGTATCAAACTAAAAAGCTGTATCACAGGTAACGCAAAATAATAAGTGAAAATATACGCTTGGAGAAAATCCAAGCGTATATTTTTTGGTGTTCAGCTATCGCAGTCTACAATCTTCCAGCCTATGGGAAGCTCATTATCGGATAATTGTTCTTCAGCGCTGTTTTCTTTGGGTAATAATCTTAATAGCTCGGGCAGTTTTAATTCTCCAAGAGAAATAGCCTCTTTAAGCTTCTCAATTGCCATATCCTGCACATTATCGCTGCCCGCATTTTTGGGTTGTGACACCACTTTATTGTTACGTTTAGTCAATTTACGAATCAACACCTCCCAATAAGCCTGTAAAATTATTAAAATTCGGGCAATAATCCCACTTAATATAATATAGGCTATGTTAGGACATGAGTTGACATGCTTAATTTACTCTTTCTTTATGCTTGCCTGCCACTTATCAAGCTGAAGCGCGCCTACAAAACCCAAAGCTATAAGCAGCGCACCTATAATTATTGCTTTTGTATCTGTAAATGAGGGAATAATGGATATGGTTGAAGCAAGCACAAGCCCTATAACTGCGTGGGAGGCTATGCTGTTGTGTTTTTCAAACAGGCTGTCTATAATGCGTGCAAACAGCACTGCAACAAGCAATATACCCGCCATAAGGGGGATAATGATTCCCATATTGAGCTTACCTACTTCAAGCATTATATTTTCATACAATCCCATGTATATAAGCAAGCTGGAACTTGAAAGTCCGGGTACAACCAGGCTGAAACCCCATACTACGCCGCTTATAAATGCAAGTAAAGTATTTAGCTCAAACTGCATGGCATCGCTGGACTTAAGCAGCAATAAAATTGTGAGTAGTAACACAAATGCGACTATAAGGGCTATAATATCGTTCTTTTTAGATTTAGATTGCTCCTGCGCGTTTTTATAAAGCATAGGTACAGTACCCAGTATAAGCCCAATAAATAAGCATAGCATTTGAAATTCATACTTTTCAAAAAGCCCGCCCACAAGCTTTGCTATGCCTACAAAGCCTATAGCAACGCCCAAGAATACAAAAGCGAACATCTTCCAGTATTTCTTAATAGCCACAAAGGGTCTTGAAAGCAGCTCCATAAGTGGTCTATACACACCGAATATTACGCACATTACACCGCCTGATACGCCCGGCAGTATAGCGCCTCCGCCTATAAGTACACCGCTTACTATACGGTATAAAATCGTGTTTAAATTAAAGTCTTTCTTGTCTTGCATAGCCGCCTCCTTTGCTCAGACATTCTAGCATGAGTACGATGTATAGGCAAGACAAGCTGAACTTATTTATGTATACTATTAGTTAATAATTGCATTATATTTTAGGTGGGTGTCAGCCTTTTTCTATTTCTTGTACACTTTCAGTTATAGGGGCTATGGCGCTTTCATTAAAGCCGCTTTCTTTAAATTCCGCCAGCTTTTCAGGGAACTTTTTCAATATGGCTTTTTCAGCTATATTTGCTATTAGGCGGTCAAAGAAAGTCATATCTTCTTTATTCCAAACGCCCTTTAAGTAATATAGCGGCGCATCTGTTAGGAAGTTATCAAGCGCTTCTGCCCTTAATTTTTCCTGCTCCTTAGGTGTTTCAGGGGGCATGGCGCCAACCGCAAAGAAAACTATTTTTTTATTCTTGAGTATATCTGCATAGGTATGCACAAAACCCGAAAAGCATATCTTAAACATGCGTATATGGCTGCCTATTATAATAATATCGTAGTTGTTTAGTTTTTCAGGGCTTATGGCATCCATAGAAACAGCATCGCAGATAAGCTTATCAGCAATGCAAAGTGCGTAGCGCTTTGTTGCGCCGTATTTACTTTTATATATAACTATTTTTTTCATACTGTAGCCTCCCGTACACTTATCCAGTATTATAATAAAGCAACAATATGAAGCTTATGTTATTTTTAGGTAAAATATAAGTAAACAAACCCCGAAAAAACGGGGTTTGTAGTAAGTTATATTGTTATTTTATTGCGCCTTCCACCATACCGCGGATAATGTATTTCTGTGCGAATATGAATAGCACAACTATGGGTACCATGGCAAGCAGGGCTGCGGTCATAATAAGGTTCCATTGCTTTACGTAAGAACCGGCAAATGCCGTAACAGCAAGGGGTATGGTCTGTACTTCTCCGTTTCCGCCAAGCACAAGCAGGGGGAGGAGATAGTCATTCCAAATCCATATGCCGTTTAGTATTGCGACAGTAGTTATGGTAGGTACAAGCAATGGAAGTATAATCTTAAAGAACACGCCGGGCTGCGAGCAACCGTCTATGAATGCGCTCTCTTCAAGCGCAAGCGGTATGCTCTTTATAAAACCATGGAATACAAATATGGATAGCGAGCAGCCAAAGCCAAGGTAGGCAAAAACTATGCCGTGGTATGTACCCAGCATCCTTGTACCAAGGAAATCCCCTATAGATTTTAGGAAATATACCAAAGGATACATAACTACCTGAAAAGGTATAACCATGGCGGCTACAAACATCATGAATGTGAAGTTGGAAAACTTAGACTTATTCCTAACAAGCACCCATGCAGCCATTGCGGAAAATATTACTATTACCACCAGCGACAGTACAGTTATAATTGTCGAATCTTTAAACGCACCTATAAAATCGGTGGTGGGGTCGTGCATTACGGCTTCAATGTTTATACGGAGATTTTCCCAGTTTTCAGGCGGGGAAACCGGGTCACGAGTAATGTGGTCAAATGTTTTAGCGGAGTTGAATAACACTATCACAAAGGGGGACAGTACAACCAGCATAAGTATTATGGCGAATATTTCAAGTGCGATACGCTTTGCCTTACTGTGCTGCTGTTTTTGACCAACTGCGTCTAAATGCAGAGCATCTGCCATTATGCTTCCACCTCCCTCTTTTTACTTATGTATACCTGCAAGAGTGAGAATACTACCAGCATTAGGAAGAATACTACGCTCATCGCCTGCCCCTTAGCCAACTCCTTAGAGGTAATAGACTTATTGTATATAGTAAGCGCTAATAATTGGCTGGATTTAACTACGCTGCCCATGAAGCGCATTGAAGGACCGCCGTTTGTGAGCGCAACGTTTAAGTCAAAAGCTTTAAAAGAATTGGTGATAGTAAGGAACAGCGAAATAGTGAATGAACTTGCTATCATAGGTATCAGTATTTTTACTACCCTTTGGATATAGCTTGCGCCATCTACCGTTGCAGCTTCCATTACCTCCTGCGATGTAGATTGTATGCCAGCTACAAATATAAGCATTATATAGCCCGCATATTGCCAGGTGTTTACTATGGACATTGCCAATAGCACTAGGTTTTTATTCGCTATCATACTGGAGGACATCCAGCCTATGCCAAGACTTTTACCTATGGCAGTAAAAAAGTCATTAAACATAAACTGCCATGTATAGCCAAGCACTATGCCGCCTATAAGGTTCGGAACGAAAAATGCGGCGCGGTATAAATTTTTTCCTCTAACCCTGCTTGTGACAAGCAGTGCCAAAAGGAAGGCGACTATGTTTACCATTATTACATTAATTAGGGTGTATAACAGAGTAATTCTAAAGGAATAAAGAAACTCTACAGAGTTAAACATATCCTTGTAATTATCAAAGCCAACATAGTGTATTTCAGAGCGTACGCCGTTCCAATCGGTGAGGGAGAAACTGACGCCCTGTACGAAGGGTATCAGTACCACCATAATTAGAGCGAAAATGCATGGGGCAAGGAACACTGCATCCCATACTTTGCTTCTTTTCATTGTATTGCTCCTTTACTAATATCCTATGAATTGATAGGAAAAAGGCAGGCGCATACTGCGCCTGCCTTAAATAAAGCCTTATTGTTTTTCGGATACGGTTTTTGCTGCGCCCTTTATGTCCTCTATAAAGTAGTTCATATTTTCATCGCTTGGATCCTGTGCGAACAAATCGAAAATGGGGGCGAGTATATCCTGACCGGTTCCGGGAGGAAGCTTGCCAAAGAATACGCCGTGGTTGCCGCCTTCTGCGTTTGCGTGCACGAGAGCCTTTGAGAAGCCGCCCGAGGGCTGAAGCGTTACATTGGCGAATGCAGGTACCATGCCTGCGCCGTTTACCATGTAGTCCGCACCTTCCTCGGAGAATACTAGGAACTCAAGGAAATCTTTAGCTGCCTGAATTTTCTCAGGGGTGTTTTTACTGTTTACTACATAGAAGCTGGGGGCAAACAGGTACAGACCTTTATGCTCCTGCTTATCGTTAAAGGGGTGGGAGATGTAGTCATACTCAAAGTCTACATTCATCTTGGCGAGGCTGGGGTCTATCCAGTTGCCCTGATGTATGAATGCCGCTTTTTTGTTTACGAATGCTGCAAGCTGATCGTCATAGGTGCCGTTTGTAGTAACTTCCCTGTCGGAGAATTGGAATAGAAGCTGTACGTATTTTGCATAATCGTTGAGGCGCTCTTCATCAATTTCGCCTTTGTTGAACATATCTATTATGGAAGTGTCTTCAAAATCAAGACCGCCGCCAAGGTAGATTGAGAAGTTGTGATGACCTGCTACCCACCATGTACCGCCGGCTACGCTTGCGCCCATGGATACTACTGAATCAAGACCGAGTTCGCCCTTCATGCCGTCTATCTTTTCGAAAGCTTCTTTGAGGGCTGTGAATGTGGTAAGGGTGGCAGGGTCTACATCCGCTTTTTTAAGCAGCTCTACATTGTAGCCAAGACCGAAACCTTCTATAGATACGGGGAAGCCTACTACCTTGCCTTCGGGATCTTTGTAGGCGAGAGTGGTTTCTTCGTTCCATTTTTCGTCGCTAAGGTCGGTTACATATTCCTGCCAAAGCTTATAGTCGCCATCGCCTTCAATAACGAATATGTCGGGCATAGATTCAGCGGTGAGCTTAGCTGTGAGGTTGCCTGAGTAGTCGGCGCCGCCGCCTAAGGTTTCAATGTTTACGGTTACGCCTTCAGTTTTGTCTGAATAGAGTTTTGCAAATGCCTGAAGAGGCTCGGCAATTTCAACCTTGTTGTGGAACAGGGTGATGTTAAGATCCTCAGCCATAGTGGGCACTAAACCTAGCGCCAACACAAGAGCTAAAAGTGTTGCGATAAATTTACGCATAAATTTCCTCCTTTTATAAATTGTTATTTACGCTATCTTGCGCACTAAAAAAATTATACCACCAAAATTGATAGTTAGTCAAGTACAACAAAAATCCTAAAAAAAGGCAAAATACGAAGCAAAAAGCCATAATTTTAAGGTTTTTTGAGAAAAATGATTTTTATGAAAAGGTTTTCGGGAACGATTTCAAAAGTTTTTTACTATAATTCAATGTTAAATTAATATTATTACAGCTGCAAAAAAACTACGCATAAGGAGCAAAGTCTTTATGCGTATAATATAAGTACTTGTTATATTCTTGCTGCGAGCTGGCTTACAAAGTCCTGCACATTGGCGACTATTGTGCGGCTTGAAAGGCTGCCTCTGTCTTGCAATTTATTTAAGGGGAACTCGGATACATCCACACTGTAGAAGTACACGGGGCGTACTGTGCCGTTTACCAGCCTATAAGATGGAGTCATATTGCCTACCGCTATTGTATGCAGGGTTGTGGCAAGGGCAATAATTGTTGTGGCATCGCGCACTTCATTTCGCATAGCGTCCTGCGCCTCATAAGCATTTGCATATACGCTGGGGAGAGGACCGTCATCCCTTATTGAGCCTGCTAATACTATCGGAACATTTTCTTCTATGCAGGTTTTTATTATATCGTCCTTAATGTCGTATTGTTTTATACATTCCTCAAGCGAGCCTGCAAGGCGGGCTTTATTTATAAGGTCAAGGTGACAATAGTGCCCATTAGGTATGGAGCGTTGGGTATATACATTCTGTCCTAGAGCCGTTCCGAAAAGACCTGCCTCAAGGTCATGCGTGGTGAGGGCGTTGCCCGCAAGAAGTGCATGCATATAGCCTTTTTTTATAAGAGCGGATAGCCCATTTCTAGTATCAGCGTCAAAGGCGCAGGCGGGACCCATTACCCATAGTATTTTGCCGTTATCTTTTTCATAGCGCAGTAGTTCATATAAATCGTCATAATCCTTAGAGAAAGCGGTTTCGCGAGACCTATTCTGCCTAAATGCGAATGCCTGTTCATCGTCAGTTTCGCTTGTAAAGGGCTGCTCGTGCAGGAATATGCCTTCGCTGCCGTCCTCAGTTCTACCTACGGCGACAAGCTCGCCTTTTTTAAGGTTACGGAATTCCTTTATAAATATTTTGCCGTTTTCAAGCACGGGTACGCAGTCCATACGGCTTTCCTCAGCAAGAAGCCAATAGCCATCCACCCTGAAATACTCAGGATATATACTCATGGCGTGGTAGTTTTCAGGGGCGACACCGTCCTTAGGGCATGGCGTAAAAACGGCGTTGGGGCAGTTTGTGAGCTTAGAAAAATCAGGCTCGGAATATTTGGGCAATGTGAACAAGGCGTTACCTCCTCTTTCTATTGTCTATGGCTAGATATTAACACAGCTTTTAGCTTAAGTAAAGTCTGTTAAAATAGTCCGGTTATTTTGCCGGTACTGTCTACATCTATGCTTTCAGCGTTAGGTTTTTTAGGAAGTCCGGGCATAGTCATAATATCGCCTGTGAGTGCTACAACAAAGCCTGCGCCCGCGCTTATTTTAACCTGCGATACATTTATTTTGAAATCCCTTGGCGTACCCAGCAGCTTTGGGTTGTCGCTAAAGGAATACTGCGTTTTAGCCATACATACAGGGAGATTTCCGTAGCCCGCTTTTTGCAGCTTATTAAGCTCTCTCTTGGCTTCAGGGCTATAAGTAACGCCATCTGCATGGTATATTTTAGTTGATATTTTATATATTTTATCTTCTAAACTGTCGCTTTCATCATATGCGAAATTAAAGTCCGATGGCATATCACAAAGCTTTACAGTTTCTTCGGCAAGCTCTATACCACCTTCTCCGCCTTTTTCCCATACTTCGCTAAGTATAGCCTTAACGCCCATATTTTCACATTCTTCTTTAACAAGGGCTATTTCGTTTTCGGTATCGCTTGGGAAACGGTTTATTGCGACAGCGCAGTTAAGCTCAAATACCTTGCGAATATTTTCTACATGCTGCAATAGGTTTGGCATACCTTTCTTAAGTGCGGAAAGATTTTCTTGCTTAAGCTCATCTTTATTTAGTCCCCCATGCATTTTAAGCGCCCTTATGGTTGCAACTATTATTACCGCATCGGGTACAAGATGTGCAGCTTTGCATTTTATATCTAGGAATTTTTCCGCCCCAAGGTCTGCCCCGAAGCCGGCTTCAGTAACAACATAATCGGCAGTACTTAGCGCCATGCGCGTTGCCATTACGCTGTTACAGCCGTGGGCTATGTTTGCAAAAGGACCGCCATGTACAAATGCGGGGGTGCCTTCAAGCGTCTGTACTAGGTTTGGCATAAGTGCATCGCGAAGAAGAGCTGTCATAGCGCCCTCGGCATGTAAATCGCTTGCTTTTATAGGATCATTATTATAGGTATAGCCTATTATTATATTCCCAAGCCTTTCTTTTAGATTTTCTATACTTGTGGCAAGACATAGTACAGCCATAACTTCGCTTGCGACGGTTATGTCAAAGCCGTCCTGCCGCACATTTCCATTTGCCCTTGCGCCAAGCCCGCCTACTATTTGGCGCAGGAACCTGTCGTTCATATCTACTGCGCGCCTTATAATAATGCGCTTAGGGTCTATATTTAATTCATTGCCTTGGTGTATATGGTTATCAACCATGGCGCACAGCAGGTTGTTTGCCGCACCTATGGCATGAAAATCTCCCGTAAAATGCAGGTTTATATCCTCCATAGGCACAACCTGTGCGTAGCCGCCTCCTGCGGCTCCGCCTTTTATGCCGAATACCGGTCCCAATGAAGGCTCTCTTAACGCCACGCATACATTTTTGCCTATCCTACTAAGACCGTCAGCAAGACCTACGGATGTGGTGGTTTTTCCTTCCCCTGCGGGCGTTGGTGTTATTGCGGTAACCAGTATGAGTTTGCCTTTTAATTCTTTACCGTCAAGAAAATTTAGACGGACTTTTGCCTTATTACTGCCGTAAGGCACTAAATATTCATCGTTTATGGAACATTTTTTGGCTACCAGGCTTATAGGCTCCGTTTCAACGCTCTGCGCAATTTCAATGTCGCTCCTCATAAAATACTCCTTTTTATTTGTTTTTTATATTTTAACATGTATGAGAAAATAATAAAAGCGAGAGGTTTTTGCCTCTCGCGATTTTTGTGGTTTTTAAAATTACAATGCCTATTAGTTAGTAAGGTTGTATATTTCTATTGCAGAGTTTACTTCCGCTGCCAGCTTTTGAACAGCTTCGTCTACTGTAACTTCGCCGTTTATAAGCCTTTCGGTATAGGTTTCAACCAGCGCGCGGGATTCGGGGAATACGCTCAGCAGGCTGCCCGCATATTCGGGTGCAGTGCTGTGCAGCTGCCTAATAGCAGTGCCGAACTGCGGGAATTTTTCAAGGTTTTCCTTGAAAGCGTCAAGCTCGTGTGTTGCAACGGTAATGGGGAAGTAACCGGTCTGTGCATTCCAGAAAGCCTGTACATCGGGGGATATCATGTATTTGATGAATTCCCAAGAGGCTTTTTGGCGGGCATCATCGCCGGTTTGCAGCATCCAAAGGGAGCCGCCGCCTATGGAAACGCCGCCCTTATCATCGGGGTGGATATTGGGGAAGAAGCCAGTGCCTATTTCAAAATCATCGCCTACGTTTGTAAGCAGGGATTTAAGCGCTGCTGTGCTTTCAAGGGTGATGACGATATCGCCGGAAATGAATGCGGCTTTCGCATCTGTGTTGCCGCGTCCAAGGTAGGTTATAATGCCTTCGTCAAAAAGCTTTTTCCATATCTTGAATATTTCCGCGGCGCCGCCGTTTTCGTCGAACACTACTTTGGTTGCGGGCTCTTCACTTCTGCCGTTGTCATTGTCTACATAGTGTAGACCCATCTTGCCTATCCATTGCTCAAAGAACCAGCCGTAGTTACCCATACCAAAGCCCCAGCGTACGGTTTTGCCGTCAGCATCTTTTATGGTGAGTTTTTCTGCCATTTCGATTATTTCATCGAAGTTTGTGGGCGGAGTATCGGGGTCCAGACCTGCTTCTTTAAAGGCTGTCTTATTGTAATAGAGCAGCGGAGTTGAGGAATTAAAGGGCATTGAATAGAGTTTGCCGTCAATTGTGTAGTAGGCGGCGATGTTCGGCTCAACCTGAGAGATGTCGTAGTTCTCGGCATCTATCATTTCCTGTACAGGGAGCGCCCAGCCAGAGTCAATCATGAAACGGCTGCCGATATCGTATATCTGCATGACATCGGCAGGCATAGCGCTCATTCCAGCGGCCTTTACCTTGTTGATAGCATCATCGTAGGTACCTTGGTATTCTACATTTACTTTGATTTTGCCTTCGTTTTCTTTGTTGAAGTCTTCGACCATTTTTACGATGGCTTCTCCGTTTACGCCACCCATAGAGTGCCAGAAAATGATTTCAACCGGTTTTTCTGCGCTTACAGGCAGCATGAAGCCTGCAAGCAGTGTCAGTGCCAGACACAGGGATAAGATTTTTCGCATGTTTTTCCTCCTAAAATAGTTTTTATTGAAAAACACCGCTATATCACGGTGTTTGTTCCTAACCTTTTACTGCTCCTGCCATAAGTCCGTTTATAAGCTGTTTTTGCATGAATACGAATATAGAAAGACTTGGCACGATGACGATTATAACCCCCGCCATCATAAGACCTAGCGCCTCAGCATCTATATCATATAGCATACTTATTCCGACTTGTACTGTGCGGTAAGCATCAGAATCGGTAACCAGCAGCGGCCACATGTACTGGTTCCAAGTATTCAAGAACACATATGCTCCAAGTGCGCCAAGCGCAGGTTTACTAAGCGGAAACACTATGCTGTTTAGAAAGCGCAGATTAGAGCAGCCGTCTATGCGGGAAGCTTCTCTTAGTTCCTTTGGAAATGCAAGGTAGTGTTGGCGCAATAGGAATATCCCCATCGCGCTTGTAAGGTAGGGGACTATAAGCGCCTGATAGCTGTTGCGCCAGCCCCATTTGCTTATAGATAGATAGTTGGCAATAATAGTAGCCTCTCCCGGCACCATCATAGTAGATAGTACCAGAAGAAATAGTATATTTTTGCCCTTGAAATCAAGGAAAGAGAATGAAAACGCCGCCAGTGAGCAGGTGAGCATCTGCCCCAGCATAACCGAAATGGATACCACAAAGGAGTTTTGTATATACTTTGAGAAAGAGTAAGCAGGGTTTGTAAATGCCCTTACATAGTTGTCAAAGCTGATGCTTGATGGAATGAGAGTGTTTTTGTATATCTCGCTGGGCGGCATAATACTTATTGAAAGCGTATATAATAACGGAGTCAATATAAGAAGCATTATAGGCAGGTTCATGAACACAAGAGCTATGTTGTTGAGCTTTCGCTTTTTTGACATCGTGAGCCGTTTCATCAGTAATGCACGCTCCTTTTCTCAAAGCGGAATTGTATGAGCGTAATTATGAATATTATTATAAACAAAATTATACTCCTGGCAGCTGCGGTGCCGAACCTGAAGTTGAAAAAGGCATCCCTATAAATAGCGTAGACTATTACATTTGTAGAATCGCCCGGGCCGCCTTGGGTAAGCAGCCTAATTTGGCTGAAGGATTGGAAAGCATTAATTATATTTATTATAACTTGGAAAAAAAAGCGTGGGGGAAATGCTAGGTATGGTGATGCTGAAAAGCTTTCTAAAATAACCCGCACCATCTATTGAAGCACTTTCATAAAGCTCATCCGACACCCCTCTAAGCCCTGCAGAGATAAATATAAAGTTAATTCCGCTTTGCAGCCATATGGTAACTGCAGATACTGAAAACAGCGCCCATTCAGGGCTGCCGAGCCAGTTTATCTGTGTGCCGAATAATATATTGAGAAGACCATTTGTGGGGTGGAATACCATACGAAACGCCATAGAGGCAGCGGCAGATGCTATTGCCACCGGCATAGCGTAAGATGCGGATATTATAGTAGAACCGGGATATTCCCTTGCAGTTAAAAGGCTTGTTATCATACCTACTATAAGGGAACCGAAGGCAACTATAAGGACGAACTGAAATGTAACGCTTATGCTCGCCCAAAATGATGAGCTAGCAAACAAATCCGAGTAGTTACGAACACCCCAAAAGACTTTTGCGTTGCCGAACTTATCCGTTAAAAAGAAACTTAGGTATATGGTACGTAAAAACGGATAAAAAAGGAATACTGAGAAAATGCTGAACGCCGGTAACAAAAGCAGATATGGTTCTATTCTGTCGTACAGCCGCCCTTTGTGGGACATGTATGGTCCACTTTGTTTGGCGGTTGAAACTTCCTTTGGCATTAACACCATCCTCTCTGCGATATTCGCAGCGAATAATCCTAATTATAATGCTATCAACTGAAATTGAGTAAGTCAAGTAAAACAGACGATTAATTTTAAAAATTTGAGCAAATAAAAGCTGTTTCACGTTTATTTAAAACTTTAGAAACCATATTCAAACCTTGCTTTAATTTGTGGTTTATATACATAGTATTTTTGAAAAGAATGCGAAGCGAGGGTATAAAATGTAAAAGCAAAAAGTGCAAAACTGCTATTATTGTAAGAAATATGTAAGGTATTATAGCAAAAGTGGAGAAGTTGTAAGGATTCGTGTATAATTTGTAGGGGAGGTATATTATGGCGCTTATATGGACTGTTGAAGATGATGAAAGTATTGCAGCTTTAATTGTAAATATTATTAAAAAAACAGGGCATACATCGGAGCACTTTTGGGATGGGGTAGAGCTTGAAAAAAGGCTAAAAAAAGAAGGTCTGCCGGATCTTATGCTGCTTGATATTATGCTGCGCTCAACCAACGGTTTTGATATATTAAAGCAGTGGAAACAGGAAGCGTATACAAGGCATGTGCCTATAATTATTATATCCGCAAAATCCGCAGAGTATGACAAGGTAAAAGGTCTTAACTTAGGTGCTGAAGATTATATCACAAAGCCTTTTGGTTTAAGGGAATTTAGGGCACGTATAGATGCTGCGCTGCGCCGTGTAACGCCTGAAGCGCTGCATATAGATTTAGGGGCGCTACAGCTTTTGCCGGATGAGCGCAAAATATTTGTAGATGATGAGGAAATAAAGCTCACTCAGCAGGAGTTTGAGCTGCTCCTATACATTGCACGCCGCGCAGGGCATGTTGTTACCAGAAAAGAGCTGCTAAAAGAGGTGTGGGGCTATGCTGCTGAAACAAATAGTACCAGAACGCTTGATTACCATATTCGCTCTCTAAGAAAAAAGCTGAATGATAACGCCCAGAACCCGCGTTTTATAGAAACCGTGCACGGCAGCGGTTATAAGCTTATAAAAAATGGTTAAAAAGCTACGCCGTGCCTTTATGATGGGCAGTATTCTTGTACTGTTCTTTGCCGTATTGTTTACTGCAACGCTCGTCTTTAACAGCATTCAATCAGACAAGGGCAATCTAACTGCGATTTTGCACGCTGCCTCCAGCTGGACGGCAGAAGCAAGCAGCAACCTTCCGAGTCTTGCAAAAAAGCTTGCCGACAGCAGCCCAACGCTTGAAGTTAGCTTCCTCTTACCAAACGGTATAGTGCTTGCAAGCAGCAAGGAGCCCATTCCGGACGGAAAAGAAATTAAAAATACAGAGGCGGTAAAGCAGGCACTTGAAAAAGGTATAGGGGGAGAGGTTAGCTTTAAAAACGGCTGGTTTTCACCAACCATAATGGGGGCGTCGTTGCTTGGCGAAGGCAGAATGCTATTATATCTTGCAAATAGCGATAAGCATATTGCATCAACGCTTAATATTGCGGTTATTGGGCTTGCGGCGCTAACTGCGCTATTGCTGCTTGTAAGCAGGCGTATGTTAAACCCCATTGCCACAGACTTAACCAACCAGCTTAACAAAGTGCGCGGACTTCTTGAAGGAAGCCTTAAAACTACGGATGTTAAAGCGGATGATTTTTTTGCGGAACTGCGAGATACCATGGTAAATATTATTCACCTTATAGATAAAATGCAGTACGACTTGCAGCAGATACAGGGCACCCTTACCATGCAGAAGGACTTTGTTGACAATACCTCTCACGAGCTAAAAAGCCCGCTTACTTCTATATTCGGTTTTGCACAGCTTTTGAATGAGGAAGAACTAACTAATGAAGAGCAGAAAGAGTACCTAAGCTTTATATTAAAAGACGCGGAGCGCATGATGGCCATAATAGAAGATATACTTCTTTTACAAAAGGATACAGTAGAAAAACCGGAAGATATTACACCCATAAATGTTAGGGATATTGCAGAGGAAGTCGCCCGTTCCCTCTCTCCTCAGTGCAGAGAGAAGAATATTGAAATCGCTATTTTGGGCAAATGCAGCGTATCCGTAATAGAACAGGATATGTGGGATTTACTTAGAAACCTTATGTCAAATGCCGTTAGGTACGGCAAAGAAAACGGGCATGTAGCAATAGAACTTAAGCCGGATATAATAATAGTAAAGGATGATGGCATAGGCATAGCTGAGGAACATCAGGAAAGGATTTTTGAAAAATTCTACCGCGTTGATAAAGGGCGCAGCCGCAGCAGCGGCGGTACGGGTCTTGGGTTGTCCATAGTAGCGGGCATTTTAAATAAATACGGCGCAAGTATTAATGTAGAAAGCCAGGAGGGGGTGGGAACATGTTTTACCGTAAAATTCTAAGCTTGCTTCTTGCGGCAATGCTTTTGTTTTCCGCTACGGTTAATGCTGAAGAATCCCCCGCAGCTTGGCAAGAGGCGGTAAAGCATGTGCCTGCAAGCGCTATGCCCACCAATATGAGCGTTTCAAATATAGGCATGGAATTTACATTTGATGACTTAGGCAAAAATTTAAGCTATGTTGTAAGGCTTAATAGCGATAGTCTTAAGCCGCTTTATGTGCGTATGCAGAATAATGGGGAAAAGATGGGCGGCGAGAACATATCAATAGACGATGTGCGCGAATTATTTACACAGCATTTCTCTGGTGCGCAGGATATATTTGTTTTGCCGAGCGGAGAAGCTTATTTAGCAAGCGCTTTTGATATACAAAAGCAGTGCTTATACTCTGCGGAGTTTAACAAGGCGGGCGGAGCAATGACTTCTTTTGAAATAAGCTTTGCATATAATATAGATGTACAAGCTGTTGTTGACTCGGTTTTCAGTGTTGGCGCAGTGCCGCTAAGCTTTTTTTACCTAGATGGAAATATCAATGTTAAAAGCTTTTTTGCTGGCGATGTTGCTAATGTAATGCTAAGCGCAGATAATGCTAAGGTTTTGGAAGAGCCTTCATTAAAGCAAAAAGCTGTTGCTAATAATCCTGAAGGTGTAAAGCAGTCTATAGTTACCCCTAAACCAATAGCGCCAAAGGAAGACACCAAACCCCATATTACGGAAAACACCATAATTATAACTGGTACAGATGATGATGACTTTGACAAGTTTGATTATGGTAACGATAACGACGACGATAATGACGATGATAATGACGACAACGATTATGACAACGACGACGATGATGACGACAACGACGATGATGACGAAAATGATGACGATGATGATTAAAAAAGTAAAGTATATAAAGTTCAGTTATTAATTATATGCGCTAATGTTAAACCCATTGGCGCATAAGCGTTTTGGGAGAATATAAATGAAGATTGTAAGAAAAATGTTAGAAAACATATAAAAGGATTACTGTTTGCTACTACGCTGGTTATAATACAATCACGCTGTGCTGAAAACCTGCAGGCAGCACTGTAAAAAGACTAAGTAAGAAAGGAACAAGAACCAATGAAAAAATTATTTGTAACAATACTAGCGCTTAGCATGATGCTATCCACAGCGGCATTTGCCGCAGGCGAAAGCCCTGAGGAGCTGGAAGCTCGCAAACAGGTGCCGGCAACCGCCGTACTTACCTCTACCGATTCTGATGGAAATACTACCGACTATTACTACAAAGACAAGGTATCTAAAACCAATTATAAGGTTAGCGTATCAAAAGAACCTCTTCAGGTAATAAGCACTGCCTCAAGGGTAGCGGGTAATAAAGGCGGCAGAGCCGTTGTACTAAGCCAACAGCAGGCGGAAGATATGGCAAAGGAATATTATGCCGGCGCCAATGTACTTGGAAGCTTTGTTCGCAAAAATGATGACCGCTTTGAATATCTGGTACTTTTTGATATAGGCGATGGTCGCCTTTACCGCTCAAGCCTAAACGCGGAAAACGGTAAACTAATAGGCACGGGCGTAAAGTTTTCATCGGCAACGGAAGGCGAAATAGCACTTTTTGAAGCGGCAGAAAATGCAAAGGCATTAAGACCCGATAGTCATATTATGGACATAGAACTTGAAAACGAAAACGGCAAACGCGTCTACGAAATCAAGCTTTGGGAAAACAACAAAGAAGTTGAAATAAAACTGGATGCAGCCACCGGACAGCTTGTAGAGCAAGATGATACTAAAGAAGCCAAGGCAGTACCCGCCAGCAACTATAAAGAAGGCGTAGAGCTTTCCAATATAGATGATGACGATGATGACCTATACGACTTCGACGATGATGATTACGACGAAGATGACAACGATGACGATTATGATGATAACGATGATAACGATGATGACGAAGACGATGATAATGACAACGACAACGACGACGATGATAACGATGATGATAGTGATGATGACGATGACGACGATGACGATGACGACGATGATGGAGATGACGACTAATTATCTCAAATGCTAAACAAAAAAGCGCCGGACAATTCGGAGCTTAAAACAAAAAACAAAGCGGTTCCTGCGATTATGCCGGAATCGCTTTTTTCATATATTTGTTTTGTTAAACTGTAAACGCAATTATTACGACGGAATAATCCCTAGTGTTTCGCTATGTAATTTATACTATGTTACCTTTAACCCAGCGTTTTCTTGTACATCTTTTCCACTTTGGCTTTGCCTTGTTAAGGCATAATAGAGTCCACTATGCTTCCTTTACGAAGCCTCGCCAAACCGAAAAAACCGCTACAATAAAATCGCTGTTCTCAAAGAAACGTAGTATTAGGTTTTTAAGTAAGCCTAATAATCAAAATCTTTCTATTTTATGTAAACCTTTTGTAAATTGCCCTTAAAAACCATTTCAACATTTGGAAAGCTGTGGTATAATATGGTATCGAGGGATAAGCGCGAGCTTTTTTCTTGACGATTTTATTATTTGGGAGGGGTATTTTTATGCAAATGTTGAACATCGGTTTTGGTAACGCCGTTAAAACAGAACGTATTATATCCATAGTGGCTCCGGATTCCGCTCCGATACGCCGCATGGTGCAGGATGCCAGAGAAAATAAAAACCTTGTCGATGCCACAAGCGGCAGGCGCACAAGAGCCGTTGTAATAATGGATTCGGGGCATATTGTGTTATCAAGCCTACAGCCTGAAACCTTAACCAACCGTATACACGATAAGGGGGACTAAGTCTTGAAGGAAGTGCGCAAAGGCATGTTGGTAGTAATCTCCGGTCCCTCCGGTACAGGCAAGGGGACGCTTTGCAATAGGCTATTGCATAACGATACCAGCCTTCGCTTCTCAGTTAGCGTTACAACCCGTGCTAGGCGAGAGGGTGAGATAGACGGAGTACACTACCATTTCATAAGCGAGCAAAAGTATGATGAATTGCTTAAGCAGGATTGCTTTCTTGAACATGCCACCGTGCACGGCCACAGGTATGGCACACTTGAAGCCCCGGTAGATGAGGGGATAGAAAAAGGCCATAATATATTGCTTGATATTGATCCGCAAGGTGCGATAAGCGTTATGGATAAAAGACCGGATTGTGTGTCAATATTTATACTTCCGCCAAGCTATGAGGCGCTTAGGGTGCGCCTTCATACACGCAACACAGACGACCCTGAGGAAATAAAAAGGCGCCTTAAAAACGCAAGGGGAGAGGTTGAAAAACTATCGCGCTATCAATATGCGGTTGTAAATGATGACTTACAAATGGCTTATGAAAAGCTGAGCCATATAATATCTGCGGAAAAACAGCGTACCAACAGATACTTTCCCACAATAGAGGATTTTTAGGAGGAAAAATGGCTATAAACGAACCCAATCTCGAGGAACTGCTTGAGAAAAACCCGAGTGCATACACATTAGTTGTGGAGGCATCAAAACGTGCGAGGGAGCTTATAGACGGAGCTCAGCCCCTAGTTGAGCCCGGTAAAAAGAAGCCGCTAAGCATAGCTATAGAAGAAATAAACAGAGGTCTTATTACCTCTCACAGGAAGCTGTCAGAAGAGGATTAACATGCCTTCTCTATCCGGTAAAAATGTAGTTATGGGTGTAACTGCGGGTGTAGCTGCGTATAAGAGCTTGGTTGTAGTGTCCGGTCTTAAAAAGCTAGGCGCTGAAATCGATATAATTATGACTGAAAATGCCTGCAACTTCATATCTCCGCTAAGCTTTCAAACGCTAAGCGCAAGACCTGTAACTGTGGATATGTTTAAGGAACCCGCATTTTGGGAAGTAGAGCACATAGCCCTTGCCAGAAAGGCGAACCTCTTTTTAGTTGCGCCCGCAACTGCGAATTTCATAGGCAAATACGCAAACGGCATTGCGGATGATATGCTTACAACCACTGTTTTAGCTACCAAGGCTAAGGTGGCGCTTGCCCCTGCTATGAACACCGCTATGTGGGAACATGTGGCTGTACAGGAAAACATTTCCAAGCTTAAACAAAGGGGAGTATTATTTATAGGCCCTGCAAGCGGCTTGCTTGCCTGCGGGGAAGAGGGCGCGGGGCGCATGGAAAGTCCGGAAGAAATCATAAAATTTGTTAGTGATAAACTTCTATATGATGAGGACCTTAAAAATATAAATATAATAGTAACTGCAGGCCCCGCAAAGGAAGCAATAGATCCCGTGCGCTTTATAAGCAACTATTCATCAGGCAAAATGGGCTATGCTATAGCGGATGCGGCAAAAGCTCGCGGAGCAAATGTTACTCTTATTTCAGGTGCCAGTGTCCTTCCTGTGCCAAAAGGTATAGAATTTTTGCCCTTTAACAGTACCGCTGACTTGCTTTCTATTATGCAGAATAATTACTCAAAGGCGGATATTATAATACAGGCAGCCGCCCCTGCGGATTTTACTCCGAGAGAAGTATCCCCCATTAAAATTAAAAAGGCGGGAAGGGAAGCCATGCCCTTAGAACTTGCGCCTACTGTGGATATAGCTAAAGAAATAGGCAAAAAAAAGCAAAGCGGGCAGGTGTTCATAGGCTTTGCTGCTGAAACAAACGATGGCGCTAAAAATGCACGTTCTAAGCTTGAGGATAAAAATTTAGATTTAATTGTGCTAAACGATATCACCCAAGAGGGCGCGGGCTTTAATGGAGATACGAATATAGTATGCTTTATTACAGCTGATAGTAGCGAGCAGCTCCCCCTTATGACAAAGAAGGAAGTTGCCCATAAACTGCTTGATAGGGCGCTTAGCATATACAAAGGGAAAAACTTAAAGGCATGAGTGCCTTTTGCGATGTATGCGTTGATATTGCGGTAGCGGATACGAACCGCGCCTTTACATATTCTATACCTGAAAACATGCGCGTACTTGTGGGTATGCGCGTTATTGTGCCCTTTGGCCCAAGAAAGGTGGAGGGCATAGTTCTTGCGCTTAAATATGAGGTGGAATTAGAATTAGGGCGCATAAAACCAATAATAAGAACGCTTGAGGATTATCCCGCCATACTGCCGCCGAATATGCAGCTTGCTAGGGAAATGGCGGATAAATTTAACTGCCCTCTGGCAGCTACGCTTCGCCTTATGGTGCCCGCGCAGCTTAGAAAAAGCCGCGTAAGCGTAAAAAACGAAAAGTTCGCAAGGCTGCTAGTTTCGGGTGAAGATATTAAAAAGGCTAGGGATAGCCAATCCCGCGCACCAACGAGGCAGCTGTTAATAGACCTTATGTCAGATGGCGAGGAGCATAGCTTATCTAACTTAAGGCTGCTTGTACGTTCCCCTCTATCTGCGCTTCAAAAGCTTGAGGAACAGGGCATAGTAGAAATTTTCGAAAAAGAGGTATTCAGAAAACCGTATCCTTCCGGATTATTAAAAACTGAAGACCCTATACTTACCCCCGGGCAGGAAGAAGTGCTGTCTGAAATTATACCCGCAATAAATAAAGGGCAAGGTTCTTTTTTACTGCATGGGGTAACCGGCAGCGGAAAAACGGAAGTATATATACGAGCAGTTCGCCATGCGTTAAAGCTTGGCAAGACTGCAATAGTACTCGTACCGGAAATTATACTAACCCCGCAGATAGTATCTTGGTTTGTATCCCGCTTTGGCGATGTTGCTGCGGTGCTGCATTCCCGCTTATCAGCAGGAGAGCGCTATGATGAGTGGCGCAGGCTGCGCCTTGGTGATGCAAAGGTTGCAATAGGTGCAAGGAGCGCAGTGTTTGCTCCGCTTCAAAACCTTGGTATAATAATAGTGGATGAGGAGCATGAGCAGAGCTATAGCTCTGAATCCAGCCCCGCATACGACGCAAGGGAGGTTGCCCTAAGCCGCTGTAAAAGGGAGGGTGCTACGCTTCTGCTTGCAAGCGCAACGCCATCTATACTGTCCTTTGCTAAGGCAGGCAGGGGGGATTATATGCTTCTTGAAATGCCAGAAAGGGTAAATGCAAAACCCCTGCCCAAGGTACATATAGTTGATATGCGAGAGGAACTGCGCCTTGGCAATACAGGTATACTTTCAAATTTATTACTGCAAAAACTTGAAGAGTGTATAAAAAAGGGCGACCAAGCCATATTATTTGTAAATAGGCGCGGCTATGCTCCAAGTGTGGTATGCAGAAGCTGCGGAGAGCGCTTGCAGTGCCCCCAGTGCGATGTGGCACAAACTTACCACCGAAGCGATAAACAAATGCATTGCCATTATTGCGGGGGAATATCTCCGGTGCCGGAAAAATGCCCAAGCTGCGGCAGTACTTTTCTTAAAACTTGCGGTGTGGGTACGCAAAAGCTAGAGGAAGAGCTTAAAAAACTATTCCCAGGTGTTACCACAGTAAGGCTGGATAACGATACCACCCGCGGCAAGGACGGGCATAGAAAGCAGCTTTCGGTTTTTAGGTCAGGAGCCGCGCAGGTAATGGTAGGCACGCAGATGATAGCTAAAGGGTTGGATTTCCCGCAGGTTACTCTGGTTGGCGCTGTGCTTGCTGATTTATCACTTAATCTACCGGATTATAGAGCTGCTGAGCGCACATTTCAGCTATTAACGCAGCTTGCAGGCAGAGCCGGCAGGGGCGATAGCGAGGGCGAAGTAATAATACAAAGCTATAAGCCGGAGCATTACGCTATTAAGGCTGCCGCCACGCAGGATTTTAGAAGCTTTTTTAATCAGGAGTTTAGCCGCCGCAGGAAGGATTTATACCCGCCGTTTACAATAATAGCGCGTATACTGTGCTTAGCGGATGATAATATTACCGCGCGCAAGGTAAGCGGGGAAATGTTCAGGTTCCTTGATAGTAAGCTAAAGGAAAAGCCTTTATGGAAAAAATCGGTACTATTTTTTAGGGAGGACGATGCGCCTATTAAGCGTATAATGGGCAAACACCGCTCTCAGCTTTTTATAAAAATGGTGGATAATAAAATGGGCGAAGAAGTAATCGCCTATTTAAGCGAAATTAGTAGAATGGAATGGAATTGCAGCGTTCAACTGGAAGTAAACCCTGCAACGCTTGCATAGGAGGACAGATGGTAAAGAATATTAAGAAAATTGGAGACAATGTACTTAGAGGCAAATGCCGCAAGGTAAACAACTTCGGCAGTGAAAGGCTTAACCTGCTGCTTCGAGATATGGCTGAAACCATGTATGAAGAAAACGGAATAGGGCTTGCTGCGCCGCAGATAGGTATAAGGCGCCGCGCCATAGTTATAGATATAGGCGAAGGTCTTTATGAGATAATAAACCCCGAAATAGTGTCATTTAGCGATGAAACAATAGGCATGGTAGAGGGCTGCCTTAGTGTGCCCGGAAGACGCGGCTATGTTGTAAGACCCGAAAAGCTTACATTAAAAGCGCAGGATAGGTTGGGAGAGGAAATGATAATTGAAGCCGAAGGGCTTTTTGCGCGCTGCATACAACACGAGATGGACCATCTTGATGGCGTACTATATGTAGACAAGATGGAATACGAAGTGTTTGAAGAAGAGGAAGCCGAATGAAAAAGCGCATAGTTTTCATGGGTACGCCCGAATATGCAAGGCAGAGCCTAGAAGCGCTAGTTGATGCGGGCTATAATGTGGTAGGTGTATTCACCCAACCTGATAGACCAAAGGGTAGAGGTAAGAAGCTTGTATTAAGTGAAGTTAAAGAATACGCGCTCCAAAAGGGTATAGAGATATTCCAGCCCGCAAGGATAAGAAGAGCTGAGGGAGTAGATGCGCTTAAAAAGTTAAAGCCAGATATATGTGTTACAGCGGCATTCGGACAGATATTATCAGAGGAAGTGCTGCTGGTACCAAGGCTTGGCACTGTAAATGTACATGCATCACTACTTCCTAAATACAGGGGCTCATCACCTGTAAACTGGTGCATAATAAACGGGGAAAGCAAAACAGGCGTTACTACCATGATGACTGATATGGGCATAGACACTGGCGATATATTGCTGCAAAGAGAAACAGACATATTGCCAGGTGAAACCGCGGGAGAACTACTAATACGCCTTGGTGAAATTGGCGCTGAACTTCTTATAGAAACGCTTGAAAGGCTTTTAAATGGTGATTGCCCAAGAACAAAGCAGGTAGAAAGCGAAAGCTCATACTATCCTATGCTTAAAAAAGAAATGGGGGAGATAGATTTTTCCCTTTCCGCAGAGCATATAGTAAATCTAGTGCGTGGTTTAAACCCTTGGCCCGGGGCATATATAAAGGGCGAAAAATTAACGCTTAAAATACATAGCGCAGAACCTATAGATTATTCAGGAAATGAAGAAAACGGCACAATAATTGTGGCTTCTCCAAAAGAAGGGCTTATAATAAAAGCCGGAGAAGGCGCTGTAAGCGTTAAAAACTTGCAGGCTCCAGGCAAAAGAGCAATGGATATTGACGCATACCTTAGAGGAAATACTCTCCCTCAAGGGAAATCCATATATGAAGGAATGTAATATGCAGGAAAAAACAAGGAATAAACCCGGTAAGAATAGCTTTAATAGCAATAGGCAGTATAAAAAAAGCGGAAGCGCGGGCAGGTTTGGTAAGTCAGGCTCCGGTGAGAGTAGTAAAGTGTATGGAGATAAAAAAGGCAAAGCTTCTTTCGGCGGAAAGCGCGGCGATAAGCCATTCAGCGACAAACGCAGCGATAAGTCTTTCGGCGATAGACGAAGTGATAAGCCATTCAGCGACAGGCGTAGAAGTAAGCCTTTTGGAGATAGGCGACAAAGGGATTCAAAGGATTTTACTCGCAAAGAAGGTTTTCAAAAGCGAGCGCCGGGCGGTTTTTCAAAAGGAAATGCTGACTATATTACATCAAAGGCGCGGACTGCAGCGCTTATGGTGCTGGATAAGGTGCTTATTTCAGGCGGCTATGCTTCGCTAACTCTATCCGATGCACTATACGATTTGCGGCTTGATAATAAAGACAAGCGCCTATGTACCCGTATAGTATATACTGCGCTTGAAAAGTTGTATTATCTTGATTTTATACTTAACCATTTTTTGAGCGATTCCGCATCTCTCCCTGCAAGTATAATAAACATACTAAGGCTTAGCCTTGTGCAGCTATTATATATGGACAAGGTGCCTGAAAACGCCATAGTAAATGAGGCGGTTAATCTAGCTAAGTCAAGGGGCTTTGAGGAGCTATCGGGTCTTGTAAATGCGGTGTTAAGGTCCATAATACGAAAGGAAAAAGAAATACCCAAGCCTAATAAGGAGCCATACGAAGAATATCTATCAATAATGTATTCAGCACCTTTGGATATGATAAGGCTTCTTATAAAGCATTATGGCGATGAAAGAACCGAGAAACTATTAAAATATAAAAACGAATATTCCATGACAATAAGGCGCAACCTTACCAGCCTTACCAACCTTGAGTTTGAACAGCTTGTAAAGCGTAAGGGTTGGAAATACGATGAAGGCATAATAAAAGGCGTATACCGCATAAGCGGAACAGATGATATTTCCCTAGATGAGGATTATAAGGCGGGTCAATTCAGCATACAGGGAGAGGGCAGCATACTTGCTGCGCTTGCCATGCAGGCGGATATAGGCATGAATATTCTTGACTGCTGTGCTGCCCCTGGCGGTAAAACCATGCTTATGGCAGAGCAAATGCAGCTTACAGGCAGGGTGCAGGCGTGGGATATATACCCTCAAAGGGTGGAGCTTATAAGTGCTGCCGCAAAGCGGCTAAGGCTATATAATGTGCGACCCATGAAAAGAGATGCCCTTGAAGTACGCGAAAACATGTATTTAACTATGGACGGCGTACTCGTAGATGCCCCGTGCAGCGGCAGCGGAGTTATGTCGCAGAAGCCTGAGAGTAAGTACCGCTTTAATATGGAAAGCCTTAAAGAAATGACGGATATACAGGGCAAAATGCTTGACAGCGTATGTACATATGTAAAGCCCGGCGGCAGACTAGTATACTCTACATGCAGCATTTTCCCTGAGGAAAACGCAATGCAGGTGGAAAACTTCCTAAGCCGTCATCCGGAGTTTACTATGGACAGTCTGCCTGACAGCTACCCTGAACATATTAAAAGTAAAATGGGTAAATTCGGTCTTCAGCTCCTTCAAGGTGAAGACGGCATGGCGGAAGGCTTTTTCATAGCCCCTATGGTAAGAAAACAAAATGTCTGATAAAATAGAGCTGCTCAGCATGGGTTTAGAAGAAATAAGGCTGTGGCTAAAGAGCTGCGGCTTTGAAAGCTACCGTGCAAAGCAGCTTATGGGCTGGCTTCTATCAGGCGCTAGCTTTAGCGAAATGCACAATCTCCCAAGTAGTCTTATTGATTTTCTTAGTGAAAACGCTTATGAGCAGCCTGTTCAAATAATTAAAAGGCTTGTATCAAAAAAAGACGGAACCGAAAAATACCTATTTTCGCTTGTAGATGGCTCCTGTATAGAGGGTGTGCTTATGCCCTACCGCCATGGGAATACACTATGTATATCAACGCAGGTGGGCTGTAATATGGGCTGCCGGTTCTGCGCGAGTACACTTAACGGAAAAAAGCGCAATCTAAGCGCGGGGGAGATGCTGGGGCAAGTTGTAAGCGTAAACCGCCTGCACGGCAGCAAAACCGTGCAAAATGTAGTTATGATGGGCAGCGGCGAACCCCTTGACAATTACAACAATGTGCTTAAGTTTATAAGGCTTATAAGCTTAAGCGAGGGCTTAAATATAAGTCAAAGACGTATTACACTTTCAACCTGCGGGCTTGCGGATAAAATTAGGAGCCTAGCTGATGAAGGGCTTGCAATTACGCTTTCCGTATCGCTCCATGCATCGAATGACGATATCCGCCAAAGTCTTATGCCTATTGCAAGAAGGTATTCAATTAAGGAGCTTATAAGCGCCTGCAAGCATTATATAAGCTTAACTCATAGGCGTGTAAGCTTTGAATATGCGCTTATAAAGGGAGTGAACGATGGGCAGGAACACGCAGAGGAGCTGTGCCAAATACTTAGGGGTTTCCAGTGCCATGTGAACCTAATTACGCTAAATGCAGTTGATGAAACAGCCTATGTGGGTTCTGATAGGTTTGCGGCGAATAAGTTTTTTAACTATTTAAACGAAAAAAATATTGCAGTAAGTATGCGCCGCACTATGGGTGAGGATATACAGGGCGCATGTGGGCAGCTTAGGAATGAATTTATAAAGGGGGAGGGATAATTTGAACGCTATTATAAGAACTGATGTTGGCAAGGTAATGCACAATAATCAGGATTCCTATCTTGCGCTTTCTGGCTCCTACCCTATATATGCCGTTGCGGACGGTATGGGCGGGCACCAGGCAGGGAATATAGCAAGCAAAATGGCGGTTGAAATTATCGCTTCTGAGCTTTCGGGTAAAACTCCCTCGGAAGAGCTGCTTGTGTGCGCATTTCAAAATGTAAACAGAGAAATATATCAAAGACAGCTTAGTGTTAGAAGCCTTGCGGGTATGGGTACCACACTCACAGTGCTATGGGAAACTAAGGAATCGTTTTTACTTGGACATGTGGGCGATAGCCGCTGTTACCTTTTAAGAGATGAAAAGCTGTTTCAGATGTCTACCGATCACTCGCTTGTGGCGGAACTTGTGCAAAGCGGTGTACTCACCCCCGAGATGGCTGAAAAATATCCCTACCGCAATGTAATAACCAGAGCCGTAGGTACAGATAAAAACATAAAAGTGGATGTAGCAAATTTTAATAAAGACGATAATGACCTTTGGCTTTTATGCTCAGACGGGCTAACCGAGTATGTTAAGCCCAAGGAGCTGCTTGAAACCCTGCTAAAATATCCCTCAGATGAGGCGGCGGATAGGCTTATAAAATTAGCGCTTGATAGGGGCGGCAGGGATAATATTACCCTACTTATATTGGGGGCGGTGCTATGATAGGTAAAATTTTAGGCGAACGCTATGAAATTCTTGAACAAATAGGCGAGGGCGGAATGGCGATAGTATATAGGGCTAAGGATAGGAATACCAACCATGATGTCGCCATAAAGTTCCTAAAACCGGAATATCACGAAAACGCCGAGTTCGTTACCTTTTTTAAGCGCGAGGCAAAGGCTGTAAGCCGCATGAGCCATCATAATATAGTAAATCTTCTTGATGTAGGCGATGATGAAAACGGGCTTTACATTGTTATTGAATATGTACACGGTAAAACCCTAAAAGAGATAATAAAAGAACGCGGAAGAATACAGGAAAACCTTGCCGCGCAGATAATAATACGAATACTATCCGCGCTGCAACATGCGCATGATGCCGGTATTGTGCATAGGGATATTAAGCCGCAGAATATTCTTGTGGATAGAAACGGTTATATAAAGGTGTCGGATTTTGGCATAGCCCGCATGGTAGGAAGCCAAACCGAGCTTACCCATGCAAATGACGATACCGTCATGGGAAGCGTGCATTATTTTTCTCCCGAGCAGGCGAGGGGTGAAACAGCTACTTTTTCAAGCGATATATATGCGACAGGTGTAGTGTTCTATGAACTTTTAACTGGAAGACTGCCTTTTGAGGGCGATACTCCCGTTGCAATTGCGCTAAAGCATATTAATCAGCTGCCTCAGCCTATAAGAGCACTAGCTCCCGATGTATCCCCTGCAATAGAGGCTGTGGTGCAAAAAGCGCTATCCAAGGATCCGAATGACAGGTATGATTCCGCGCTATCCATGGCGCAGGCAATAAATAAGGCGCTAAAATTTCCCGAGAGGGATCCTTTAAAGGATACCCCTGTATTTACAAAAAACAGGGAAAAGTCTAAAAACCGCGTAAACAGATTGACGGTAAGAAGGAAGTTTATCACCCTTTTTGCAACGCTTATTGTGTTGTTTGCGCTGCTGTTCGGTTCTGTATCAATATTCAACTATGTTACAAACAAAACCCAAGCACCATATGTAATAGGCGAAACTGAGGAAGACGCAAAACGCATGGTTATAAATGCCTGGCTTAAGCCTGAAATTGTAAGGCAGAGTAGCTCTCAGCCTGCGGGTACTGTAATACTTCAGTCCCACGATTTTGGCTATCCAATGCAAAAAAACGATACATTTTTACTAACCGTAAGTACAGGACCGCTTGAAAAACCTGTGCCTAATTTGCTTGGTAAGAGTGAAGAAGAGGCTAAAAAAATTACTGACGGGCTTGGGCTTAACCTGTTGGTTTCTGAAAGAGTGCTTGACTCAAGCGCTATGGGAACGGTGTTAAGTCAAACGCCGCAATCGGGCAATGTGCTGTCATCTGGCGGAGTGGTGCAGGTTAAGGTATCGGGCGGTAAGGTTACTCTGCCTGATGTAACGGGTCTATACAGCGAAGAGGGTGTGCAGAGGTTTCAAAATGCAGGTCTTCCGCTAAGCAAAATAAAAGTTACACAGGTTCCCGTTAAGGATAGCGCACAGTTCAACAGAATAGCAGATCAGCTGCCTGAGGCGGGAAGCGTTGTAATGCCCGCCGATGCCACGCTTGAAGTTGTAATTGCGGTATATGTATCCGAGGAAAAGAGCGCGGAGGATTAGATGATTGCGCGCATAGTAGAGGGTAGAGGCGGTATATTTACCGTTCAAAATGAAAACGGCGAAAAATATATTTTAAGAGCCGGCAATAAATTTAGGTACCAAGGTATTACACCGCTAGTGGGCGATAGGGTACACTATACCCCGGGCGAAAGCGAGCAGCACGGCTGGATAGATGAAATACTCCCAAGGAAGAATACCCTAACCCGCCCGCCTGTTGCGAACATAGAAAAACTGGGAATAGTTGTTGCGGAATACCCACAGCCAGATTGGCTTTTGGTGGATAAAATACTCCTAAATGCTTTTTTGCAGGAAATATCACCCGTGCTAATAATAAATAAGATTGACCTTGGAAGGACTGCGCTTGAAAGCGCTAAAAACATGTACTCAAAAACGGGCATACCTATATTGTACGTATCTGCAATTACCGGAGAGGGCATAGATGAGCTTAAAAAAGAGCTTAAATCATTTGTAAGCTGCTTTGCAGGGCAGTCCGGTGTGGGTAAAAGCACTCTGTTATCAAAACTTCTTGGTATAGAGCTTGAAACAGGGGAGCTAAGTCGTAAAACCATGCGCGGCAAGCAGACTACAAGACATACGCAGCTTTTTATAAGGGACGAAGTTATGCTTTTTGATACCCCCGGCTTTAGCCTATTAAATGTGCCTGAAGGCATAGAACCCCATGAGTTAGCGCTGCTATACCCTGAGTTTAATAAATATTTAGGGCAATGCAAGTTTTCGCCCTGTTACCACGATACCGAGCCTGAATGTGCTGTGTCCATGGCGCTAGAAAGAGATGAGCTTAATTTAGACAGAGTGGAGCGCTACCGCTTATTACTGGCGGAAGTGCGCCATATGTGGCAAAATAGATATAATTAGTAAATCGGGAGGGAATATGATTAATATAGCACCATCGATGTTGGCAGCGGATCCGCTTAATATAGGCAGGGATATACAGAAAATAGTTTCAGCTGGCGCTGATGTACTCCATATAGATATTATGGATGCGCATCTGGTGCCTAATTTAAGCTATGGACCCGCTATGGTTAAGGCGATAAGAAAAGGCTTTCCAAGCTGTATTTTAGATGTACATTTAATGATGGATAATCCTGCAAATTATGTAAAGGCATTTATAACATCCGGCGCGGACGAACTAACCATACACGCCGAAATAAATGAGAATATCCCACGCATTATAGGGGAGATACATTCACTTGGCGCAAAGGCGGGTATATCCATAAAGCCTAAAACCAAGGTAAGCGAAATAGAAAAGTATATAAATGATGTAGAGCTTATACTTATTATGAGCGTAGAGCCCGGCTTTGGCGGGCAGAAAATGATGCCTGATTGCCTTTTAAAACTGCGACAGCTTCGCGATATGGGCTACACCGGCACGCTATCGGTTGATGGCGGTATTAATGCAGAAAACGCAAAAATGGCGGTGCAGCATGGCGCAAACCGTCTGGTAATGGGTACTGCGCTTTTTAATAGCCAAGACCCAGCAAAAATAATAGCTGATATAAGGGCGCTTTGAAAAAGCTTAGGGCAAAAAAAACGCTGGGTCAGCATTTTTTAAAACATGAACCCACGCTAAATAGCATAGTAAAAATATCTCAAGTTGATTCAAGCGCTACTGTGCTTGAAATAGGCGGAGGCATGGGGGATTTAAGTAAGCTTCTAGCTCCGCTTTGTAGTAAGCTAATAGTGGTTGAAACAGATGAGGATATGCTGCCCTATCTTAACATAGTGCTTGAAGAATATAATAATGTGCATGTTTTACACGAAGATATATTAAAACTTAACCTATATGAATTGCTTGAAAATGAAAAGCCTTTACAAGTAGTAGCAAACCTGCCTTATTATTTGACAACTGAAATAATGGAAAGGCTTTTTTTACTGCCTTTGCCCATTAAATCAATAAGCGTTATGGTGCAAAAGGAAGCGGGCGAAAGGCTGTGCGCGCAGGAAGGCAGTAAGCAAAGGGGACCTATATCCCTGATTGCTTCTATAAGGAGCGAAAGCGTACAAAAAATTTTAGTTACAAGGGATAAATTTACCCCCCCGCCGAGTGTTGACAGTGTATTCCTGCATTTTAATATGCGCCATGAGCCGCTTGTGTCTTATAGCGAGCTTAATAATATAATGCGCTTTTTTAACATGGCATTTTCTATGCGGAGGAAAACGCTTGTAAATAATTTAGGCAGCATAGCGGATAAAAAATTGCTTGCTGAAACCCTAGTTTCCCTTAATATAAAACCAAATGCAAGGGCTGAGGAACTTAGTACAGAGCAGTTTATAGCTCTAGCTGAAAAACTAAATATTACAGAAAATTAATAAAAGCTTTACAAAAAGGATATAATGTGATACAATTCTCCCACATGGATAGAAGGAGGATGTTATGTATAATAATAAGCCCCTAAAGGCTCTTTTGATAATAACGCTTTGCTTTATAATATTGTTGCCAGAAGTTTATGCCTTTCGCTATTCAACTTTAAGACCGGGGAACGAGGGTGTGGATATAAAGAATATGCAATCCGCTCTTTATTTCCTTAACTTCCCTATATCTGTTGATGGTAAGTACGGACCGCAAACACAGCAGGCAGTACTTTCGTTTCAGAGGGCAAATAAGCTTACCGCAGATGGGCTTGCGGGCAATCAGACACTGTCTAGGCTGTATTCACTAGCTCCACAGTACGATACTAGGTTTATATCAACGGGTAGTACAATAAGTAAACCGGTTAATTCAAATACATCTTCAAATGTAAATAATTCACAAAATGCAGCACTAAACACGGAGTATACATCAAGTACTTATAGTTCCGCTCCATATGTAGGTCTTGGAAAATACCGCATGGGCGATGAATCTAACAATGTAAGATTGCTCCAGCAAAGGTTAAATGAACTCGGCTATGACGCAGGCAGAGCTGATGCCGTGTTTGGCAGAAAAACCTATAATGCGCTTAAGGAATTTCAAAAGCAGGCGGGGTTAAGGCAAGACGGCATAGCAGGACAGGAAAGCTTTGACAGTCTTTTCTCTAATAATGCTCCAAGGGCTTCTATTGTAACAGCAGTGCCTGAGGCAAGCGAAAAAGTAAATATATCTACAGAAAAGCCTGCAGAACCCGTATATACTCCTGCTCCACAGGCGGAAAGCACTTTAAGCCCTCAAATTGTAACAAGCATAGCAAAGGTTGATACTCCAAATAGGGGCAGCTTAAATTTAAGACCAGAGCCTAAGAAGCGGGGGAGAATATCCACAATACCAAACGGTACGCTATTAAGCGTATTATCTAAAGAAAATACTTGGTGCAGGGTAAACTACAACGGCATTATAGGCTATGTTATGACTGAGTTTTTAAATTTTAGCAATAGTAATATAAATACACCAACAATAGCGCCTGAAATTAATAAGCAGGATATAGCAACAGAGCAGCCTACAAACTCTATACAAAACCCGGATACGCTTGATATAAGCACTATTTCCCGCCCCGGGGATAAGGGCGATGATGTAAAAATACTACAGGCAAGGCTGCTTGAGCTTGGCTACAGCTTAATAGCAAGCGGCATATATGATGATGGAACAAAAAACGCAGTAATGGAATTTCAGAGAATAAACGGTCTTGTTATAGATGGCATAGCGGGCGCTAATACAAAGTCCGCGCTATATAGCGCTGCAGCCCAAAAGGCGGGGGAAGCTCCCATTAGCTATACTACGCTTAAACTAGACCAAAAAAGCGAAGCCATAGGCGCGTTAAATAGAAGGCTAAAAGAGCTTGGCTATAATGTTAACACAAGCGATTCTTTCGATATTAAAACCCATCAGGCGGTTACAAACTTCCAGATAATAAACGGCTTAAATGCGACAGGCTCTGCAAACCCAGCAATGCAAAGGCTGCTATATTCGGATGATGCCAGACCTTATGATGCCTCATACAGCGGGCTTTCGGAGAGTGCCGGAAGGGGAGATAAACCATCAACCAGCAGCGTAAAGCTTCTGCATTGGTATAAGGATATAAAACCCTCGCTTGGAACAAGGCAGACGCTAACCGTATATCACCCAGGAAGCGGTATAAGCTTTAAACTAAGGACATATTCCCTTGGCGAACACGCGGATTCCGAGCCGCTTACACTTTCCGATACGCAGCTTATGAACCGCGCATTCGGACCTCCCAGCTGGAACGCCAACGGCGTATATGTAAAACTTCCAAATGGCACTTGGACGGTTGCAGCCATGCACAATAGACCGCATCTTTCAGGCTCTATACCGGATAACGGATTTGACGGTCATCTATGCGTACATTTTCTAAGGGATATGGAAGAAACAAAGCGCGTATCCCCAAATTACGGCGTAACAAACCAGAATGTTATACGCAAGCTATGGAAGAGCATATCAGGCGAGGAGCTGGACTATTAAAGTTTTTCCGCTATTAAGTTAAGCTTTTCAGCGACAAAGAAACCTGCGTTTTTTACCTTATTCCATATTGGCTTAAGTATAGTATCTATTTCGAGCAGTTTTGGAGTTCTATCAACATAGTATATTTTGCCATCCTTGCGCTTAATAAGTATGATATTTACAAAGGCTATGTAAATTAAAGCACCTATTATAAGCGATTTTACTGTACCCATAATATTAATTTTAGAAAAATAGTCAACCGCATGTGTTTCTACGCCCCTAACAAAAGTGGGTATTGCGGCTATGGCTATTTTTTCCATAATGGCATTTGGGAAAAGCCCAAGTGGTATAAGCACAAGTGCAGATATTACGAGTGTAATTTTAATAAGTAATGGTATACTCTTTTTGTTTTGCGCCTTTTCAGGCTTTGCTATAAATATACAGAAGTAAAGCTTTATCATGTACGCGAATGTTATTCCGCCTGATATTATAAATATCCATTCCGCTGTTGTGTATAGAGTGTGGGCAAGGCTTGCAGGCTCAAACAACATAATATATTCTACCATGCCTTCGTGCAGAAGGGTTTTAGATGGATAGCCAGAGAAAAATGGAACGCCGCTTATTGAAAGCGCCCCAACTAAAAAGCATATATTAAGCAGCGGATACGCTTTGCCTGAGCCTTTTATATCGTTTAAGCTAAGCGAGCCGTTTAGCATATATACATAGCCCGCGCATAGGAATAGACACAGCTTTACAAGGCTATGGTTTAGCATATGCATAATAGTGCCTTCCATAGCTATTGCGGAGTGATTATTAAGTAATATTTGCATAGATATGCCAACAAGTATAAAGCCTATCTGGCTCATAGATGAGCAGGCGAGTGTACGCTTTAAATTGGTGGAGAAAAGAGCAAGCAGCGCGCCAAGTACCATAGTAATAAGACCAAATACAAGAAGTATATTGCCCCAAGGAACAAAGCCGCTCATTAGGCTGAAGCTTATATGCAGTATGCCGAATACTCCAACCTTTGTAAGCATACCTGAAAGCAATGCGCTTGCAGGTGCAGTGGCTACGGGGTGTGCAAGCGGAAGCCAGCCGTGAACCGGGAACATACCCGCCTTCGCCCCAAAGCCAAGCAAAATTAGCGTTGCAGGTAGTATTAGGGTATTTTTATTGTCTATAAGTTGCGCCTTTTCAAATATAACATCGTATGAAAAGCTGCCCGTTTTGGGGTATAGATACATCATTCCAAGCAGTACAAGCATACCGCCAAGTACTGCGGTTGCAATATAGCTCCTGCCGGCTATGAGCGCGTCTTCTGTTTCCTCATGCGAAACAAGTGGGTAGCTTACAAAGCTTAGTATTTCAAAGAATAAAAAGCTTGTATATAAATCTGCAGACAGGAATACCCCGAGCGCCGTGCTTAGGCTTAGAAGCGAAAACATGCCGTAACGCGGCTTTTTATGTATGTCATAAAAATAAGGCGGGGAATATAAAGAGCTTATAGCCCAGAGGAATGAGCAGGCTAGGGCATATAGGCTGCGGAAAGAATCCGCTTTAAAGCTGATAGGGAAATCCGGCATTATAGGTATTTTAAGCTCTATTACATGCGGATAGGTGTATAATACTACCGATATTAAAAGGCATATAAAGCTTACAGCTATTACTACCGGAAATACATTTTTCTCATTTTTGCTACCTAAATAGTAGCAAAAAAGTGCCAAAACTGCGGGGAAAAATATCAAGATGAAAATTAATGTGTTAAGCATATTCCCTCCTAAATTACAAAGCCTATAAATGCGCTAAGGAGTGTAAGCAGCGCCATAGGTAAAGCCATAACAGGTGAAATTTTATCGCTTTTTAGTGCAATATTATCGCCCTTATTAAAAAATGCGCCTATACATACAGGCAGCAGGTACGAGGCTGTAAGCAGCGCAGATATTATAAGCACTATTGGCACTATATAACCCAGCACACCGCCTACTGAAACTGCCAAATACCATTTGCTGTAAAAACCTATGAGTGGCGGTATACCTATAAGCGCAAATGAAAGCAGCGAAAAACATACGAATGTAAATGGCATTTTATGTCCTAAACCCTTTAATTCGTCAACATTTTTTATGCCTGTTTCGTTGAGTATTGCCCCTGCGCATAGGAAAAGCCCGCTTTTTATTATAGCGTGTGCAATTACATGCAGCATAGCTCCTTGTAGTGAAGCCTCATTTGCTAAAAATATTCCGCACAGTATATATGATAGCTGAGATACCGATGAATACGCCAACCTTCTTTTAAGCTCTTTTTCTTTAAGCGCAAGTGTTGAGCCTAAAAGTATTGTTATTAGAGAAAGGATTATAAGTACATATTGAACAAAGCTGCCTGAAAAAACCTCTGTACCTACGCTAAAATATATAAGGCGTATTAGCGTAATTATTCCCGCCTTTGTAATAAGACCCGAAAGCACAGCGCTTGCAGGGGAGGGGGCGACAGGATGTGCGGCAGGTAGCCAGTTATACTGCGGAAACAGCCCCGCCTTTGATGAAAAGCCCAAGCATGAAATTAGCAAGAATATTAAAAAAAATATATTACTTGAACTTTGAGAAGCGTCAAACATACCGCCTTTTGTAAAATAAGTGCTGCTAAGGCGCGGCAATACAAATAACAGCCCAATAAGCGCAAGCAAAGCGCCAACGGAAGAATGCTTAACATATTCTTTGCCTGTATTTATAGCTTTTTCGGTTTTATCAAAGGCAACCATAGGGGCGGAGGAAAGAGCTGCTAAAACAAAGAAAAGAAACATTGCCGCAACTGTGTTTGCGAAGCTTAGCCCTATTAGAAAACCAAGGATTAACATAAAGGATATATAGAAAGATTTTGTGTCGCCTTCATCCCTAAAATACCATAGGGAATATATGCCTGCAAGCAAGAATATGCCGCTAAACAGAAGCGCAAATACATTTGATATGCTGTCGTATTTAAGTGCAAAAGAAAGAACGCCTGCGCTTAAAATGTTTATTTCGCCTGCAGGAGCTAGGTTTAAAAATACAACGCAAGCAAACACGCCAATTAGTGTAGCCACAAGCAGGCGCAAGATTAATTTTTTGTTATTTATAAAAGCCGCGCACACGGAAAATGCACACGGCAACAATATTGGTAAAAGCAACAATTATATTACCTCCGGTTAATAGTTATTTTAAGCAACTAGGTACTTTCGTACGCTCTTTTAGCGAGCAGCGCTCCACCTATAAGACCGCTGTTGGGCGTAAGCGCGGGCGGGCATACAAGCTCCTCAAGGTTTTCTATTCTTGGGTGCTGCAGATACCCCCCAAGCATTTCACTAAGTTTTTCGCGTATTTTAGGGAAAAGTACGCTTTGATTCATAACGCCGCCGCCGAGTATTATTCTTTCAGTTGAAACTGTCATGAGCGCAGTTACGCATAGCTGCGCAAGATAGAATGCTTCAAGGTCCCAAGCTCTATGGTCTTCGAGCAGTTCATTAGCAGGTACTCCCCAGCGGTTCTGTATGCTAGGACCTGATGCCAGCCCTTCAAGGCATAGCGTATGATAAGGGCATATGCCGCGGGTTAAAGGGTCATCCTCGTGGCGGGATAGGGGTATATGTCCCCACTCGGGGTGGAGCATACCGTGTACAAGCTTACCCTCGCATAAAAGTCCGCCGCCTATACCCGTGCCTACTGTAATATATAGGCAGTTATTAAGGTTTCGAGCTGCGCCGTATGTTGCCTCTGCAAGCGCTGCGGCGTTTACATCTGTATCTACAAGGCAGGGTACTTTAAGCGTATCTACCATAGTGCGGTACAGGGGAAAATTTCTCCACGCAAGCTTTGGCGTGCTGGTAATATTGCCGTATTCGGAAGAGTTTTCGTTAAGGTTTACAGGTCCGAAAGTAGCTATGCCTACGGCATCTAGATGTTCTCCTTCAAAAAAGTCGAGTATATCGGGCATGGTTTCTTCAGGGGTGCGGGTTAAGCAGGTGGTGGAGCGGAGAATCTGCATATTTTCGTTTAATATGCCCATAACCATCTTGGTGCCGCCTGCTTCAAGTGAGCCGAATCGCATATTACAGCTCCCCTTCCAGTAGGTCTTTCTGCGATTTTAGCATGCCCTTAAAGCGGTTGCGGAAATCCTCAAGCTCTTCCTTTAGAACCTCTATTTCCTGCCTTACACTCTCCCTTTCGGCTTCAAGGTCGGTAAGCTCGGGGTTGGGTACTCTGTCTTTTGCTTCCTGTATTATCTCCTGCGCGCGTTTTTTTGCTTCAGCAATTGCTTCATCGCAGCTTAGCTGAGTATCTTCAAGGAGTTTTTTAGCGGTTTCTAAATCGCTCGGAAAGCTAGGCGCTGCGTGCGGTGTTGGAGCAAGAGGAACGGCAGGCGGTGCCGATTGTAGGGGAACAGGCGGTGCAAAGCCGCTGCTCTCCTGCTGTACAATCTTATTCCTTAGGGATTGAATTGTATCCTGCATAATTATCATTTCATCGACAATTTCGTCGAGGAATTCATCAACCTCAACAGGGTCGTATCCGCGAACCTTGGTTTTAAATTCCTTTTCTTCTATCATGGTGATGGTGATTGCCATATTATGCTCCTTTTCTTTTATCTATTGTGCCATTTGGCTGTCGTTGTAGTTGTAATAAGCCTGCCCTGTACCAAATGTGGGCGGACTATATTGTTCTATATTTCTATCCTGATACTGAGAATTGCCGGAATACGCAGCGTTTGAACTGAAACTAGCGGGCTGCACTTCAGGCATACGGTTTTGGGTAAACGAGGGCTGGTTCATGCTCTGCGGTATCTGCCTTGGGTTGTTGGCGTTTGAAGTTACGGCATCGGTATATACCGTCATGCCAGATGGCGCCATAAGGTAGAAACCTATTTTTGATGAAAGCCTTGTCATGCTGCCGCCAAGCGCGTAACATGCACCAGTTAACATATCTACATACCTGCGCGCTTCGGATCTATCAATTACTTGGTCCATAACTATAAGCGTGCACTGTCCCTTGCGAAGGCATATCATAGCCTGCCTGCACGCTTCTACATTGCTTACATTTATAACATATGCATCCATACGGGAAACGGCATTTTCTTGAGGGAACTGCACTAGGTTTTCCTGCGGCTCAACTCTATGCTGATCTGCCCTGCGGTTGCGTTTTTGCTGTACTTCCGGAGTGTAGCCCTTTGGGGCGAATTGGCTTTGGAAGCTTGGAGGCGTATAATCGCTTTCCCTAGGCGTATTATAAGACGGATTATAACTAGCTTGAGCATATTGATTTGCCTGCGGATATTGCTGGTAGTGCTGCATATCCTGCTGCCCGTACTGAGGCGCTTGTTGCTGCTGCGGCGGAGCATACTGCTGCGGCGCATATTGTGGCTGCGGCGAATACTGCTGTTGCTGCTCGGCATAGCCGTATTCATTATAGTTATAGGCGCCGTGTTCATCCTGCGCACTTGAGTACTGAGCATCGGAATCCCAATCCTGCTCCTGTGCGTTTTCACCGAAAAGCCAACGGTGAACAGCCCCTATGTTTAAGCCGTTCTTTACCTTATCCATAAAAGAGCGTGCGCCCATGCATTGTCCTCCTTAAATTTGCAGCGATGTTGCTGAAAAGTCTCAAGTTATTATATGCTTAAGCGCATATAATTGCAAATATTTACCCTAAAAACGGTGGATTTTTATGTGACATAGGACAGGGTTTTTGTTTTATGTAAATGAACAGGCGTATAAAATAAGTTACATATAAAAAAATCCCCCTCGCTTTTGCAAAAGAGGGAGATTATTGTTTTATATGCTGGCTATCAATACGCTTCGTGCAGCTCAATATCGCGGTAGCGTTTGAGCCCTGTGCCTGCGGGTATAAGCTTGCCTATTATTACATTTTCTTTAAGGCCAAGCAGCGGGTCTGTTTTGCCTTTTATTGCGGCATCGGTAAGTACGCGGGTTGTTTCTTGGAATGAGGCGGCTGAAAGGAAGCTGTCTGTCGCAAGCGATGCCTTAGTTATACCGAGCAGTATGCGTTTTGCAACTGCGGGCTGACCGCCTTCTTGTAGAATCCTCTTGTTTTCTTCCTCAAATGTGAAAAGGTCTACAAGGCTGCCGGGCAGAAGGTTAGTATCCCCGCTCTCTTCTATGCGGACTTTCCTTAGCATTTGCCTTATTATTACCTCTATATGTTTATCTGCTATGCCGACGCCCTGAGAGTGGTATACGCTTAAAACTTCGCTAAGCAGATATTCCTGCACCGCCTTTATGCCAAGTATTCTAAGTAGCTGATGCGGGTTTATAGAACCTTCGATAAGTTCGTCCCCGGCGTTTACCATATCGTCCTCTGCAACCTTTAGTCTTGAGCCGTAGTGTATGGGGTAGGTTTTCTTTTCGCCGGAGCCGTTGGTTGAAGTTATAACAAGCTCTCTGCGGCGCTTTGTTTCCTGGAAAGATACTTTACCGCCAATTTCAGCAAGCACAGCTTCACGCTTTGGCTTACGTGCTTCAAACAGTTCTTCAACACGAGGGAGACCCTGCGTAATATCTTCAGATGAGGCAACGCCGCCTGTATGGAAGGTACGCATAGTAAGCTGGGTACCCGGCTCACCTATTGATTGAGCGGCAATAATACCTATGGCTTCGCCTATCTCAACTTCTCCGCCGTGGGCAAGGTTGGTGCCGTAGCACTTGGCGCAAACGCCGTCCCTGCAGCGGCAGGTTAACACGCTGCGCACCTGCATCTGTTCAACACCGGCATTTGCTATGGTGGCAGCAAGGTTTTGGTCTATGGTCTGGTTTATATGGCAGATTAATTCGCCGGTTATTGGATGGAATACATCTTGAGCGGAAACCCTGCCGACTATCCTATCCTGAAGTTTTTCTATGTTGCCAAGGTCAGAAACGGTTATGCCGCGTATGGTTTCGCCAAGGGACTCAAAGCAGTCGTTCTCGCGTACTATTACTTCCTGTGCAACGTCTACAAGCCTTCTTGTAAGGTAGCCCGAGTCAGCCGTTCTAAGTGCGGTATCTGCAAGTGATTTACGGCTGCCGTGCGAGGACATGAAAAACTCAAGTACAGTTAGCCCCTCTCTAAAGTTTGCACGAATTGGAAGTTCCAGCGCCTTACCGGAGGGAGATGCCATAAGTCCGCGCATACCTGCAAGCTGGCTTACCTGTCCTATTGAGCCGCGGGCACCGGAATTTGTCATCATATATATGGGGTTATCCTTCTTGAGCACGTTCATAACCTTATCGCGCAGCTTATTTGTGGTTTCGTTCCATACCTCTATTGAAGCTAGATAGCGCTCATCGTCTGTCATAAGCCCAAGGCGGAAGTTTGCCTGTATTTTCGCAATCTCATCGTCGGCTTCTGCAAGAAGCTCCTCTTTTTCGGGAGGTACGATTATATCGCCTATGGAAACGGTTATAGCGCCGCGGGTTGAGTAAGCAAAGCCTAGGCGTTTAATATCATCAAGTACCTTTGCGCTTATCGCTGCGCCATGTACATGGAAGCAGCGGTCTACTATCTTGCCTAAGTCTTTTTTGACGACCTCGTGGTTTATTTCAAGCTCAAACATATCGTCCATACTGTTTCTGGGCTTAAAGCCAAGATCCTGTGGCACGACTTCGTTGAATATTAGTAGTCCAAGCGTGGTATTAATAAGGCGTTTTTCCGTATTGCCTTCAAAACTGCGCTCGAGGCGTACCCTGATAGGACTTTGCAGTTTTATTAGGTTTTCATGGTAAGCCATCTCCGCTTCCGCCATGGAGCTGAAGGTGGGAAGGCTATTTAAATATGCTCTTTCAAGTTCTTTATCGCTTGAATATTTGTCTGCATTTTCAAGCTTGAATTTTTCTTTATCATCATCAAACTGCATGGTTAGGTAGTGGCAGCCTATAACCATATCCTGCGTGGGAGAGATTACGGGTTTGCCGTCCTGCGGTTTCATTATGTTGTTAGCGCACAGCATAAGGAAGCGCGCTTCGGCCTGTGCTTCTGTGGAAAGCGGCACGTGTACCGCCATCTGGTCGCCGTCAAAGTCGGCGTTATATGCTGTGCAGGCGAGGGGATGCAGCATAATAGCTTTACCTTCTATAAGTACGGGTTCAAATGCCTGTATGCCAAGACGGTGGAGTGTTGGGGCGCGGTTTAAAAGAACCGGATGGTCTTCTATAACTGCTTCAAGCACGTCCCACACCTCGGGGGATACACGCTCTATAGCGCGTTTTGCGCTTTTTACGTTGTTACATATGCCGTCTGATACAAGCTTTTCCACTACAAAGGGTTTGAATAACTCAAGTGCCATTTCCTTAGGCAAGCCGCACTGGTGCAGCTCAAGCTCCGGTCCTACAACTATAACGGATCTGCCAGAATAGTCTACACGTTTTCCAAGCAGGTTCTGGCGGAAACGTCCCTGCTTACCGCGGAGAAGGTCAGATAGACTCTTAAGGGGTCTATTACCGGGTCCTGTTACAGCTCTGCCGCGTCTGCCGTTATCTATAAGCGCGTCTACCGCTTCTTGCAGCATACGCTTTTCGTTACGTATGATTATATCCGGAGTGCCCATCTCAAGCATTCTTTTGAGGCGGTTGTTGCGGTTTATTACACGGCGGTAAAGGTCATTAAGGTCGCTGGTTGCAAATCTGCCGCCATCAAGCTGTACCATGGGACGCAGATCCGGTGGGATTACGGGCAGACAATCAAGTATCATCCATTCGGGTTTGTTGCCGCTTAGACGGAAGGCTTCGATTACTTCAAGCCGCTTTATTGCCCTTGAGCGCCTTTGGCTAACGGTGCTTTTGTTGCGCTCTTTTTCAACCAGCATGGCGATTTCAGTTTTAAGGTCACCGCTTATGGCATCAAGGTTTACTTCTTTTAGCAGTACTTTTATAGCTTCAGCACCCATGCCTGCTCTAAATGAGCCGCGCACTTCTTCCGGCAGTGCCATAATCTGCCTGTATGCTGTATCTGAAATAAGCGCATGCTTTTCAAGGTGAGTGTTATCAGTGTTGCCGGGGTCTATAACTATGTATGATGCAAAGTATAGTACCTTTTCAAGGTTGCGAGGAGAAATATCAAGCAGCATCCCAAGGCGGCTCGGTATACCCTTAAAATACCATATATGGCTTACAGGGGCAGCAAGTTCTATATGACCCATGCGCTCTCTGCGCACTTTAGCGCGTGTAACTTGTACGCCGCACTTATCACATATCTTCTCCTTGCCCCTATACCTTACCCTTTTATATTTGCCGCAGGAGCATTCCCAGTCCTTAATAGGTCCGAATATACGCTCACAGAATAGACCGTTGCGCTCGGGTTTTAGCGTACGGTAGTTTATGGTTTCAGGCTTTGTAACTTCTCCAAAGGACCACTCGCGTATTTGCTCCGGGGAAGCCATGCCGATTTGTATGGAATTAAGGTTGCTAAGTTCAAACATTTATTACTTCCTCTCGCTTATAGGCTGTCGTCGTCATCGTCATCATCGTCGTCATCATCACCAAAGCCGAGGTCCTCAAGGCTTAAAATATCCTCGTCAAGGTTGAGGTCATCATCATCAAGCAGGTCGTCTGCATCGCTATCATCGCCCGAGTCGTAGCCTTCTTCGCCGGGCATTGAAATATCGCTAAGGTCGACAGAGCCGATGTCTTCAAGCAGAGGTATGATAGCTTCCTCTACCTCTTCCTCAGTTTCAGGTTCGGCTTGAGCATATTCGTCATCAAGTTCACGAAGCACCAGTTCATTATGGTCATCGTCCCACACCTTAATATCAAGACCTATAGCCTGTAATTCCTTTACAAGCACCTTAAAACTTTCAGGTATGCCGGGGGTGGGTATGGAATCGCCCTTTATAATAGCTTCGTATGCTTTTACTCTGCCCAGTACGTCGTCAGATTTTACTGTTAATATCTCCTGCAATGTATTGGCAGCGCCATAAGCTTCAAGTGCCCATACTTCCATCTCTCCAAAACGCTGTCCGCCAAACTGTGCCTTGCCGCCAAGTGGCTGCTGGGTTACAAGGGAGTAAGGACCTGTTGAACGTGCGTGCATCTTATCATCTACTAAGTGGTGCAGCTTAAGGAAGTACATGTAGCCAACCGTTACGGGGTTTTCAAAGGCTTCGCCTGTTCTGCCATCATATAATATGGTTTTTCCGTCATTTTCAAAGTCCGTTGCGCCTTCTGGGAGCAGACCTCTTTTCTTAAGCTCAACGCTGGCTTTTTTAAGGCTCTCTTCTATGTCCTTCTCACTTGCGCCGTCAAATACGGGGGTTGCTATATGCCAGTCTAATACCTTAGCTGCCATGCCAAGGTGAACTTCAAGCACCTGTCCTAGGTTCATACGGGAGGGTACGCCAAGAGGGTTTAGCACTATATCAAGCGGTGTACCATCGGGAAGGAAAGGCATGTCTTCTTCCGGCAGTATACGGGAAATAACGCCTTTGTTGCCGTGCCTGCCTGCCATCTTATCGCCTATTGAAAGCTTACGTTTCTGCGCTATGTATATGCGTACCATTTCATTTACGCCGGGGGATAGTTCGTCTCGGTTTTCCCTTGAGAATAGCTTAACATCAACTACTATACCACCCTCACCGTGGGGTACTTTAAGTGAGGTATCGCGTACTTCACGTGCCTTTTCACCGAATATTGCGCGCAGCAGCCTTTGCTCTGCTGAAGGCTCGGTTTCGCCCTTGGGGGTTACCTTGCCTACCAATATATCGCCCGCGCGCACTTCAGCGCCTATGCGCACTATGCCTCTTTCATCAAGGTCTTTTAGCGCATCAGGACCGACGTTAGGTATATCTCGGGTGATTTCTTCAGCGCCAAGTTTTGTTTCTCTGGCTTCGGATTCATACTCTTCTATATGTATGGAGGTGTAGACGTCTTCTTTTACAAGCCTTTGGGATACAAGTACGGCGTCCTCATAGTTATAGCCCTCCCAGGTCATAAAGCCTATGAGCACATTTCTGCCAAGGCTTATTTCGCCTTTGTCCGTGCTGGGACCGTCCGCCAATAAATCTCCAACTTCAACCTCCTGTCCTTCGTCAACACAGGGGCGCTGGTTTATACAGGTGGATTGGTTAGACCTTATGAACTTTGAAAGCTTATATGTATGAAGCTCGTCTAATTCATCCTTTACTATTATTTCATCTGCTGATACATGTTCCACTATGCCCTTATGTTTACATAGAATTACAACGCCCGAGTCCTGTGCGGCTTTATATTCCATGCCTGTGCCTATAAGCGGCGCTTCAGGGCGAAGGAGCGGTACTGCCTGGCGCTGCATGTTGGAGCCCATGAGAGCGCGGTTCGCGTCGTCATTCTCAAGGAAAGGTATCATAGAGGTTGCAACGGATACCAGCTGTTTTGGCGATACGTCCATAAAATGGACGTTCTCTGCGCGCACCATCATAACGCTGTCGCGTGAGCGCACGGAAACCAGCGTGTTTTTAAAGCTGCCGTCTTCGTTTAAGGGCTCTGTAGCTTGGGCTATATTGTAATTATCTTCAATATCTGCCGTCATATGGACGATTTCGTCTGTAACTCTATGCGTTACAGGGTCCACCTTGCGGTAGGGGGATTCGAGAAAACCATACTCATTTATGCGGGCATATGTTGCAAGTGAGCCAATAAGACCGATATTGGGGCCTTCAGGCGTTTCTATAGGGCATATACGCCCGTAATGGCTGTAGTGGACGTCCCTAACTTCCATGCCAGCGCGCTCACGGTTAAGACCGCCGGGACCAAGTGCGGATAGGCGTCTCTTATGCGTAAGCTCCGCAAGCGGGTTTGGTTGGTCTAGGAACTGGGACAGCTGAGATGAGCCGAAAAATTCTTTAATAGCTGCTGTTACGGGGCGGGTGTTAATCAAATCCCCCGGGCGCACTTCGTTAGGGTCTTGTACTGCCATGCGCTCGCGCACAACGCGCTCAAGGCGGGACATACCGATGCGCACCTGGTTTTGAAGCAGTTCGCCAACGCTGCGAAGGCGCCTGTTGCCAAGGTGGTCTATATCGTCTATCTTGCCTACGCCATGGGGGAGTCCTAACAGATAGCTTATTGAAGCTACTATATCGTCTATTAAAATGTGCTTAGGTACGAGCAGCGATGCGTTTTCACTTACAGCGCGCTTTAAATCCTCAGCCGGCACATGGTCTATTATCTGTTTTAGCGTGGGGTAATGTACCATTTCAAGTATGCCGCATTCCATAGGATCAAAGGGTAAGAAGTTTTTAGCATCTACAAAACCGTTGCCTATTACCTTGTGTATATGCTCTCCGCATTTTAGGTATACTACATTTACAGCGGCATTCTGCACATTTAGCGCTTCTTCCTTATTAAGCATGCTGCCCTTTTCGTACAGGATTTCGCCTGTTTCAGGATCAAAAATATCTTGGGCAAGTTCCTGTCCCTCTATACGGTCGGCAACGCCTAGTTTTAAGTTGTATTTGTACCTGCCAACGCGCATAAGGTCATAACGCTTGGGGTCAAAGAAGAGGTTGTGCAATAGCTGCCTTGAGCCTTCCTCTGTTGGCGGCTCGCCGGGTTTTAGCCTACGGTATATTTCAAGCAGTGCATCTGTGGTTGTTTTTATATTTGTATCGCCTTTTTCAATAGTAGCGTAAAGGCGTTCGTCTTCTCCAAGCAGGTCAATGAGCTCTCTATCAGTGCCATAACCTAGGGCGCGCAAAATAATGGTTATGGGCAGCTTCCTTGCCCTATCTATGCGAACCCAAAGGCAGTCGTTAGAGTCGGTTTCGTACTCCAGCCAAGCGCCCCTGTTGGGTATTATCTGGGCGGAGTAGAGCTCCTTACCCGCTTTATCAAGCTGCATATTAAAATATGTGCCGGGGGAGCGAACCAGCTGGCTTACAACTACGCGCTCCGCGCCGTTTATAATGAAGGTTCCCGTATCGGTCATAAGAGGGAAATCCCCCATATATACTTCAGTTTCCTTTATCTCGCCGGTGTCCTTTATTTTAAGCCGTACGAACACCCTAAGCGGGGCTGAATATGTTAAATCTCTTTCTTTACAGCGTTCTACGCTGTTTTTAGGGGTGTCATCGAGTTTATAATCAACAAATTCCAGTACGAGATTGTCGCTATAGTCGGTAATTGGTGAAATATCTGCGAGCACTTCGCGGAAATCTTGTTCTAAGAACTTTCGATACGAATTTTTCTGTATCTCGATTAGATTAGGCATGTCAAGTACTTCGTCAATGTGAGAAAAACTAATGCGCTTGCGTAGTTTTCCCATTTGGATTTCGTGCACTAATGCTGTCCCTCCTTCAAACTTAGGCCGCCACGGAAACAAAAAACTCTTTTTTCCAAGACAAGGTAATCGATGCATAAAACAAACACCGATGCAATCGTAAATTATACCATATTTTTTTTTGCAAGTCAAATATTTGCAGAATCATTTCCGCAACCCCGTTTTTTTCAAAACTTAGTGCGCAATTTCAGCTTGAAACATCTATTGATTTTCAAAAACTCATATAGATGCTTCTCTTGTAAAAAATAAATTTACCCTTTTTCGGTTATTTTTCCCTCATATCATGTTTTGGAGCGCGCTAACATAGGGCTTTCAGCGGTTTTTCTTTAGAAACTTTGTTTTATACAACCCACGATGCGAGACTTTCTTTGTCCTCCTCCAAAATTTTTCCTTTGGCAAATCCAAGACTGATGATAAAGCTCATGCTCACATACAAGGTCATCTTTGCCAGCCCCCGAATTGTATGATTCTCGAACAAAAAATCTCTGTCCAGTCTTCCGTTTATTCTTTCAACTGCTGTTCTCTTCTTGTAGATTCTCTTGTATTTCATACTCGTTCTGGCTATCTTTGGAAATATCCTTAGATTTTCTTTTCTTTTGATTTGAAATACCTTGCTATTCTCAGTTTTATATTTAAAGGTATATCTTAGACTATCAGTAGCCTTGTCATATCCTGCGTATCAGAGCAGATGGTGATTTCCATTGTCGTCTATGTAATATACATTTCCGCTTTGATCATATATCAGGTCTGTGTCAAGATATTGCCTAGTTGGTTCTTCTTTCCACATGTGCCTATTTGGTATTAGGGTTGTCACTTCTTTTTCTTCCAGTCTTTCGATTAAGTCCGTATCGTCATATCCTGCATCGGCTAAAAAATATTTCATTCTCTCATAGTCAGGCAACTTGTTTTGAAACAAAAGTTTTTTAGCTACGGGTACTTCTCCCTTATTTGCGGTAGTTACGGTATATGTTATGGGCAATTCATATTTACAATCGCATAATAGATGAACTCTGTAACCATAAAAATATCTTGTGGTTGTTTTTGTTTCATCCCTCAAAGTATATGTCTTTGCAGTACGAGTGGCATCTTGGTCGGCTCTTCTGTCTTTGCTTCTTTCTTTACTGAAATAAGAGGCATAAGCTTCTATTATCTTGCTGTCAAAAGCACAGGTCTCACCAAAATCAGGTAATAATTCGTACATCGTTTTTACCAATGCTTGAAATACCTCATCTATTTCGCTTTCGTATCCCATAAGGCGGCTGATAAATCTGGAGAATGTAGAGGAGCCCGGCACAATATGCACTACTCCATTTGTGTCTTCCCAAGGTTCAAAGCCGCATATTTTCCTAAATTGGCTATTTCGTCGCAATTCCCGTATCAGAGATTCAATAGTCGGGTGTTGAAATACAAATTTTGCGATAAAGGCTATCCATAGACTTTCGTTGGAATATCCTGCCCCGCCTTTTTTTCTTCTTTCATTCAATGCTTTCAGCAATTTCTCGTCCGGAAGATTTTCAACTACCAGTATTAATTTTTCCAAATCTCCTAATTCCGTATCGTCAAATATGCTTAGCTGTGTTATAATTTGCATAGAGAGAATCTCCTTTCAGGTGAATTATTTTGCTATTACATTGTACCATGAAAGTAGCTCTAAACCGCTAAATTAAGAGATTCTCTCTTGTTTTTCTTTTTTTAGTCGTAAATTTTAAGATTCTTGTATATTGCTTCTATGAAATGCTATGTTTTAGCCATTTTGAGTGGCGTTTTTTATTTTACATGGCTTCAAATTGCATGTGTTTCAATACTTTAAACGAGCG